>NZ_MJKG01000001.1:0-86587 GCF_002139545.1 Campylobacter sp. P0103
TTTTTACTTTATATCTTTTAACTAATTTATTAATTCTTGGATATTTTATTATTATAAGTTGTTAAGTTTAGATGTTTTAGTGTTTTTATGGCTTATATTATTAATCCTTTAGGTATTCTTGTTATTGATTTGGATGGAACTTTATTGGATACTAATTATACTAATCTTATATTATATAAAGATGTTTTAAGCAATAAGTTTGGAATGTCTCACTTAATAGAGTTGCTATAAAAATTTTAAATAACTGTTTGTAAAATCCATTATCTGCAGTAGAATTACTTAAAATAAAAGAGTATAAAGAACAAATTTATTCTAAATATTTAAATTTAACAAAAGTAAATTATTTACTATATTATCTAATATTAGAATTGCATAAAACAAATAGAATTATTTTATTGACTAATACTAATAAAAATAGAGCTGATGAGCTTATAAAATTTTTATGATTTACAAAATTATTTTTCTTATATCTATTATAACTCTAGCAGAAATAAGTATTATAATTTGAGCAATAATTTAAATTTGGTTCCTAATAATCTTATTGTTTATGATGATGAAACAATTGAAATTTAAAATGCAAGAATGCGTAAGTAAAATTATATTATCAAATTTTTATATAGGATAAAATATGCAAAAATATAATATATTTGATTTTACAATTAGTAGAAATGATTTTTATCTAAAAATATAAAAGCCTTTTATAGCTTAGATTATATTGGTAATTTACGTGTTGATTGTGAAAATTTAAAAAAGAATCCTGCTAGATTTATTTATACTATTAAAGAGGATTTTTGCAAATCAAAAGTTCAAGGTAAATTTGATAATACTTCAAATATATGTTTTAGATATATCTATACTTTTTTATCAAATATTGATTTGCTTAAATGGTCTTTTAAGCATTCATATTATGTTTGTTTGGTTTCTGAACTATATGCTAATAATGAAAAAATACGCTTTAGAGATAGCTAGGTTTGTGTGAATAATTTAAAAGATTCTATAATAAAGATGGTATTGATTTTTTCTTAGAGTTAAAGATGATGAGTGTTTGTATATATTGCTTCTAAATTTGTACAAAAATGGAGTCGTGATTGCAAGTGGATTAGCATTTATATGTGATGGTATTGCTCATAGGGCTGCTTTTAAATTTAATATGCTAACAGTTACGATTTTACCAAGTAAGATAAAAGAGATTATCCCTAAACAAAATACTGATTTGGCAAACCAAATATCTATTAATGGTGGATTGATTATTAGTAGATATTATAAAGATACTTTAAATTTTAAAGAACAAATGAGTGGATGTGTGTAAAGAGATAGATTGCAAGTGTTATTTAGCGATATGATGGTTTTAACTACTAGCTATAGCAAAAGTGATGCTAAAAAGAATAAAAAGTTAAATAGTTAATGGTTCAAGACACGTTATAAAAAATCTAAAAATTATGGTATAAAATTTGCTGTTATATATGATGAGAAGCTTTATAATAGTAAGCAGTTTAATTTAAATATGGAATTTATAAACAAATATAAAAATTATCATGATACATCTGGGATAAATAAAAATATACGATAATTTAAGTTTATAAGCTCTCAAAATACTAAATTAAGCTATACTAAATTTAAGAGTATTTAAATTTGAAATTCTAAATTAATAATGGATTATATTAAATAAAGATAAAGATAATATAAATTTATCTTTATAAATAATTATTTGATTTAGTTTTATTTTTTTCTTAAATTTAAAATAGTTAATATTCTCATTTTATAAGTTTTTATATTTTATTGGCATAACAAAAAATATGTAAATAAAATATAAAATTGGTAAAAGATGGAAATTTGAGTATTTTTAAAGCTAAATTTAGCTATATTAACAATAAAAATTATTATTTGGATATATAGATGGAATTTGGTTTTATGCAACTTTTTTATGCATTTTTGCTTACGCTTTTTGCTGGGTTTTCTACTTCAATTGGTGCAGTAATTGCATTTTTTAGTAAAAAGGATGATTATAGGCTTCTTAGTATTGGGCTCGGATTTAGTGCTGGAGTGATGATTTATATCTCATTTATGGAGATTTTGCCTAGTTCGATGGATGATTTTGCTAGAATTTTTGAAAGTAAAAATGCTGAGTTTATAGGACTTTTAGCATTTTTTAGCGGAATAGTTTTAACTGCTTTAATTGATAAATTTATTCCAAGCGATTTAAATCCTCATGAACCAAAAGATAGCCTTGATGAGCTTAAATTTTGCCCACTTCCAAAAAGTAATGAGCCACGTCCAACCTATCATCCAGGAATTAGTCAAAAGAGCTTAAAGAGTTTAAAACGAACCGGGATTATTACTGCTTTTGCTATTGCGATACATAATTTTCCTGAGGGATTTGCGACATTTATTAGTAGTGTTGAGTCGTTAAGTTTTGGGCTAGCAATTGCTGGGGCTGTAGCATTACATAATATCCCTGAGGGATTAGCAGTTTCATTGCCAATATATCATGCTACTGGAGATAAAAAGCGAGCTTTTGCCTATTCGTGTTTATCAGGACTTGCTGAGCCTATTGGCGCAATTGCTGGAGCATTGATTTTGATGCCTTTTATGAATGAGACAGTGATGGCTAGTGTTTTTGGTGTTGTTGCTGGAATTATGGTTTTTATTAGCTTTGATGAGCTTTTACCAGCAGCTAGGAGTTATGATAAGGCACATGATAGTTTATATGGTTTAGTTGCTGGTATGGTGGTAATGGCAGTGAGCTTGATTTTACTTGGGATCTAAATTTTTGTATTAATTTTAGATCCATAATTTAGCTAATTTATTTTTTTATCTTAGTAGTACGGTATAAGAAACTAAATACTTCAGCGACGGCTTTGTATAAATTTGGTGGAATTTCTTGATTAATATCAACTTTGCTTAGAATCTCGACTAAGTCGCTATCTTCTCTAATGGGAACTTTATAAATTTTGGCTGCTTCAATAATTTTATTAGCTACTTCACCTTTGCCGCTAGCTAGAACCATTGGAGCATTGTTTTTATCTTTATTATAACCTAGAGCAACTGCCTTTTTAATTTTTTTTGCCATCTTATGCCTTTTTGTTAAATCCAAAATCAAATGCCCTGTCAGCTTGATGATACGGGGCTTTTTTAGGTTTATGAACCAAAGTAAAGCTACTAACTATTAACCCCAATCCAGTGATTGCGCTTTTTAGTTCTTTACTAGCACTTAGGATTAGGTTTTTAAATTCAGCCGTACCAGTAGCAATACTAATATCGATATATTTGTTATCGCTTAAGGCAATTACGATATCAACATTACCAAAATGAGTAAAATTTAGATCAATTTTAGCGTAGAAACGTTTCTTTTTACCTTGTTTAAAAGCTACGCTACTACTCTCAAGCGCATCCCATGAGTATGGTAAGTATGTTTGAAGCGAATTTTGTGCATAGCTAATTAGCTGGTGCATTTCGATTTGAGTTAAAAGTCTATTTATATTCTGATTTAACGCAGCCTGATTTGGTTGATTGGCTGTGGCTTCTTTTAGGGCTAAAAGTGTGGCTTTAACATCGTTTTGTAGTGTTTGAGTAGCTAGATTTTTATCATTTGGAGTGATATTTGCTATATCAGCTTTAGCTAAATTTGTAGCTTTTATCAATTCTTTTAGTTCAGCTAGATGGCTTTTAGCATCTTGGCTATTTTTATCAAAAAAGTTAATAATATTTGATAGCTTTCTAGCAGCCATAGAGAGTTTATCTTGTAGATTTAGATTATTAGCATCAGTGTTAATATGTTGTATGAAATTACTTAAATTTGTGCTATTTTGAGATTGATTTAGACCGCTTATTAGACTTTCTAAATTTGGCGTAGATTGAGTGGTTTGTGCTATTGTAGCACTATTAATCTGGCTTAGCTGTGTAGATTCTAGCATAGCTGAGAGGCGATTAGCACTGGCTGCTATATTGTTTGATAGCTTAAATTCTTTTATATCAAGAGCGGGATTATTTATATTGGATTTTAGTGAATTTAACTCAGCTTTGATATCTAGAAGCATTTGGCCTAGCTGCGTACTTAGAGGTTTGACATTTTTTAAATTTGGGTGGTTAAAATTAATCTGTGATAGCGAAGTTTCTATATTTTTGATTATATTTTGACCTTGGTTTATAGCTCGTGATATATTTTGCTCTATTGAGAGTGGATTTTTGGGATTAGTTTGAATTTGATATGCGATTTTATCAAGGAATTTCGCCATATGTTCTAGCTTAGTATTTGCATCTAAAAGTGGCTTAAAATTTGAGTTTTGTATAATTTGGTTATTTTTTAATTTATTTTTTTGTAAAATTTCTAAAAGTGCATTAAAGCTCTCTTGTGGACTACTTTCTTTGGTATTTGCAAGACCCATAAAGGCTAGCGTAAGATCTTTATTAGTAGTATTTTTCATCAGTGATAAAAGTTCTTTAATGCTTGATGGCAAAATTTCAGCCTTTAGAGTTTGGGCGAGTTTAGCCTCTAGCATTATGCCTGTATCTTTGATAGTTTGGGCAATGTTTGTTGTTTTAATATGCTCAACTGGCTTGATAAAACTTTCAAGCTTTGCACCAAGTTGACTTAGCTTCGGGTCTGATTTTATAGAATTTAAAAGAGAGGCTAGATCTTTGGCTAAATTTGGTGCTACTTGCGATGATTTTATCTGGGCTAAGGCATTTTGTTTATATGTTCCATCATCGATATTAGCCTTGAGTGCATTTAATAGTTTTGATGTGAATTTATTTAATTCTAAATCGAGTTTAGTCTGCTCAATTACAACACCTTGGGTTGGTTTTTTTAGTATGGTTTTGCCATCATTTAAGGTAGTTGTATTACTAGTCTCTTTAGATGATTTTTTATCATCTTTGGTTTGGGTTGGTTGTTGGGTTGGGGTATTATTTACTATTATCATCATTTAACTCATCAAAAATCACACTATGACCACCGTGGCGAGTAAATGCCACCTCTTGGTCTTTGGGTACATTTTTTTGAAATGTAGCAAAGATTATCAAAAATGCCAACAGTGTAATGTAGTAATATATAAAAGCTGTAGCGCCAAATTGGTTTATTAAAAATCCTATAATTATTGTAGATAAAAATGAACCTATTAAGTAGTTAAATAGTAAAGCTCTTACAACTTCGACATAAGTAGTTTTATCCGTTACAACATCGTTTGCCCTAGCTAATGCTAGTGCGTAAAGTACAAATATTCCAAAACCTAAAAAGAAAACAATAAGATACTGTAAAGCAATATCTGGGTTAATAAATATAAATATAAGACACGCTAGAAGTGCTATGCTAGAGGCTAAAATAATAGCAAACTTTCTACCAAATTTATCAGAAATAGTTCCAAATATAGTATGTGCCATAAATCCGCCACTCATTCCAATAATTATAAAAATTCCAGCTTGTGCTGGGGTATAGCCTTGGGTTATTATAAATAGTGAAGCCATTGAGAAAAATCCATTCATTGTAAGACCAGCAATTATACTTGTAGCAAGCGCTAATGGGGCGATATTGTAAATTTTAGGCAAGCTAATACTCATTGCTTTTGGGATTTTAGGTGATTTGATTTTAAGAAAATTTAATGGAATTGAACCTAAAATGATTGCAATTGTGCCAATTAAAAATACCTTCGTAGTGCTTAAATCCATACTCATAATCACAGCGCCAATGGCAAAGGCGCTATAAAAGATAATTTCATAAAATCCAAGTACCCTTGAGCGAACAGAATTTGAAATCTTCTCATTTAACCAACTCTCTACAATTAATACAATACTATAATAGCAAAACCCTAGCATAAATCTTAAAATAGCCCAAAATATGAGATTTTCACTTATATCATGAAGTAGGGCTGAAATGGCAAAAAGCGCAGTAAATATAGCATAAGCTCTCATATGTCCTACATGTGAAATTAACCTATGCGATATAATTGTACAAGTAAGCGCTCCCATAAAAAAGCAAGAAGTAATAAGGCCAATTTGCGTATTTGAAGCTCCTAATTCATTTAGTAGAACTCCAGCAGAACTAACAACTAACCCACTAGCTATAAATATAAAGCTAACTCCTATAAATAAAGCACTAAGAGAGGTTATAGCTCTTTTACTTCCTGCCATAAAATACTCCAGCGCAAAATACACCAAGAGGCATTAAAGCAAGTCCGGCTAAAAATGCGATTGGTTCTAAAATTCCGTGCCTAAGCAAAACAAAAAAGGCAATAATTAAAATAAAATAGCTAAGCAGCCTAAGCGGTTTAAAAGCACCTAGAATATCTATTTTACGAAATTTAGCTAACTTTTTATCACTTTTGGTAGTAAAATTTTTCTCATTTAAATTTGTAATATCAACATTTAAATTGTCTGAATTATCATTGTTTTTAATCTGCTCATCTTCGCTATCTTCAAAAAGCTCAAGTTCTTGCTCGCTTAATTGATAATTAACACTTTTATTCTCAACTCTACTCTTATATCCAAAATAACTAGCAAATAAAATAAGCGTAGAACAAATAAAAGCCACTTGAGAATTCAAAAGCTCAACCGCCCCAAAAGCCGAAGTAATAGCTATCAACAATAGATCCAAGATTAGATAAAATATAGCTAAATTTTTAAATTTCATCTCTTTTCTTTAAACTCTTCATAGCTTTTAACTTGAGATTTATAGGCTTTATAGATATTATTTATCGCAGCGCCAACACCTATGAAAATACCAACTCCAAGTCCCCAGTTTGAGCCTGTTAGCTCCTTTAATCCCCAGCCGATGCCAAAGCCTATAAGCACCGCAACTACGATTGAGATCCCAAGGCTTAGGCTATCAGCGGCTTTTATTGCGGTGTTTATCTTTTTGCTTTTTTGGCTCATAGTGATTTAAAACTCTCTTTTATGGCTTGTGCGGTTTTGTCTAAGCTAGTTTGGCTTAGAGGCTTGCAAACAAAGCAAGTTTCAAACTGACTTGGTGCTAGGTATACTCCACGCTTTAGCATTTGAGCGTGGAATTTGGCAAATAAATTTGTATCGCTTTGTAGGGCTTGAGTGTAGTTAGTAACAGGATTTTCATTGAAGAAAAATCCCCACATAGACCCACGCACTTCAACTTGTAATCCAATCCCGCTCTCATTAGCAGCTTCTAGCATACTATCTGTGATAAATTTGCTTTTTTGCTCTAGTTCATCATATAAATTTGGCATATTATAAATTTTATTTAACGCAGCTAGTCCTGCAGCCATAGCAACAGGATTACCACTTAGCGTCCCAGCTTGATACACTCCACCAAGTGGGCTAATTAGCTCCATTATATCCTTTTTGCCAGCATAAGCAGCACAAGGCATACCGCCACCAATAACCTTACCAAAGGTAACTATATCAGCTTCAATCTTATTTAATCCATAGCTACCAGTGGCACTAGCTCTAAATCCACTCATAACTTCATCAAAGATTAAAACCGCACCATTTTCATCACAAATCTTTCTAAGCCCATGTAAAAACTCATCGCTACCAGGCACCAATCCCATATTTCCAGCGATTGGCTCAACGATAATAACGCCAATATCACCATTTTTAAAGCACTCTTCAACACTATTTAAATCATTATATTTAGCTAGATGAGTATTTTTGACTATATCATTTGGGACGCCTAAGCTACTTGAATATCCAAAAGTGGTAGCTCCACTCCCAGCTTTGACTAATAATCCATCGCTATGGCCGTGATAGCAACCTTCAAATTTGATTATTCCATCTTTTTTACTATATCCACGAGCTAATCTAATAGCGCTCATAGTAGCTTCAGTCCCGCTACTAACAAAGCGAATTTTATCTAAATGAGGGAATTTAGATAATACTAATTTCGCAAGCTCAGTCTCTAATAAGCATGGCGCACCAAAGCTTAGGCCCTTTTTAGCCGTTGATATCACAGCATCTTCTATATCCTTATCACAATGCCCAAAGATGAGTGGCCCCCAGCTTAAAACATAATCAATATACTCATTATTTTCAATATCATAGATAAACTCACGCTCACCCCTATCTATCATCACAGGAGTAGAACCAACTGAACCAAAGGCACGAACAGGCGAATTTACACCACCTGGGATATATTTTTGTGCTTTTTGGAATTCATCTTTATTTCTCATCTTTTTTATCCTTATTAAATGAAGTTATGTATTCAAATAAATTTAAAATCTCATTTTGAGTAAGAAAATATGATGGCATAATGCCTTTTGAGTCTGTGACTGCAGATTTGAATTTATCGAATTCAAGATTATTTATGCGTGGTGCCATCAAAGACCTCTCCTCATATTTATTAGTTTTTTTATTAAATGCTTTGTATTTTACTATCAAAGCACCATCCCCTTTGCTTCCATGACACTTGTCACAGCCGATTCCACGAGGATTTTTATATAGCATTTTAGCATATTCGCTCTCAGTAATAAACTCTTCACTAAAAGCAAAAGTAATAAAAAGCAAAAAAAAGCCAATAAATTTCATAAATCTCACCTGAGTTTAATTTGAATTTAGGTATGATACAATTTTTGTAATTAAAAAATGCATAAAAGGATTAAAAATGCAAATAATTGATGGTAAAGAGATAAGTAACAGAGTAAAAGAGAGAGTAAAAGCTGAAGCTATAGCTTTAAAAGATATGGGAATTACTCCAACTTTAGCAGTTATTTTAGTAGGTGAAGATAAAGCTAGTCAAACTTATGTTGCAAGTAAAGAAAAATCTACAATAGCTTGCGAAATGGGTTCAGTAGCTCATAAATTACCTGAATCTACTACTCAAGACGAGCTTTTAGCTTTGATTGAGCTTTTAAATGCAGATGATAGTATAGATGGAATTTTAGTTCAACTGCCGCTTCCAAAACATATAGATAGTAATAAAATTTTAGAAGCTATTGATCCAAGTAAAGATGTGGATGGATTTCATGCTATAAATGTAGGTAGATTAAATAGCGGTCTTGATGGATTTGTGCCTTGTACGCCACTTGGGATAATGGAGCTTTTAAAAGAGTATAACATTGAAGTTAGTGGCAAAAATGCCGTGGTAATAGGAAGAAGTAATATAGTAGGTAAGCCAATGGCAGCACTGCTACTAAATGCTGGGGCTACTGTGACTATAGCTCACTCTAAAACTAAAGATTTAGCAAAAGTTTGTCAAAATGCCCAAATTATAGTAGTTGCTGTAGGTAAACCAAATTTTTTAACTGCTGATATGGTAAATGATGGAGCAGTGGTAATAGATGTGGGTATAAATCGTTTAGATAATGGTAAGTTAGTAGGTGATTGTGATTATGAGAGTGTAGCACCTAAATGCTCTATGATAACTCCTGTACCAGGTGGAGTAGGGCCAATGACAATTGCTATGCTACTTAGCAATACGCTAAAATCAGCAAAAAATAGAAAATTAAAAGGTTAAGCTTTGAGAAAAATTTTATCGAAATTCTATAATTTTTGTAGTAGTTGGACGGGGACTATAATTATAGTTTTGTTTATAATATTTTTTATCGCTCAAGCATTTGTAATCCCTAGTGGCTCTATGAAAAATACTCTTTTAGTTGGAGATTATCTATTTGTAAAGAAATTTTCTTATGGAATTCCAACGCCACATATCCCTTTTGTAGAAATTCCAGTTTTACCTGATAGCGATGGTGATGGGCATTTGATAGCTAGTGATGGGCCAAAGCGTGGTGATATAGTAGTTTTTCGCTATCCAAAAGATCCTAAAATTCACTATGTAAAGCGTAATTTTGCTACTGGAAATGACGAGGTTATATTTGCTCCAAGTGCAATGTATCTAAGACCAAGCGGTGGTGATGATGAGATAAATAGTAAATTTAAAGATGCTGATATTGTAATATTAGGTGGTAAAAGATTTATAAAAGAGCCATATAAGATGGCTGGAATTCACTATGATAATAACACTGATAAAGATAATTATGGTGGATTAGAAGCTGATACATTTACTATTGCTGGTATGGTGGATTTTGCTATGAGTGAGATTATGGTGCCAGAACTGCCTAAAATTAATGGATTAAATTTCAACGCATATTATTTCAAAGTGCCACAAAATGAGTATTTCATGGTAGGTGATAATAGAGAAAATAGCAGCGATAGTAGATTTTGGGGTTCTGTGCCTTATAAATATATAGTTGGCAAGCCGTGGTTTGTCTATCTAAGCTATGATGAAAATTACAAAATTCGCTGGGAGCGTATCGGACGCTTAGCAAGTAGCTTAGAAGAGATGGCAAAATAGATAGGTTGGCTAAGTTGATTAACTAAAAGCCAAATTTATATCATTTTATATGATATAATCAGATAATTTTAATTTAAAGTAGGTTTAGATGAATATTTCTAAGATTTATATAGCAAGTGATCACGCTGGATATGAGGCTAAGATGCAAGTTAAGAGTATTTTAGAAAATATGGGCGTATTGGTGATAGATTTAGGAACTGATAATGCTAAAAATAGCGTGGATTATCCTGATTTTGCTGCTTTAGTGGCTAACAGTATTAAAAGTAATGATGAATTTGGTGTACTAATATGCGGTAGCGGGATTGGTATATCTATAGCAGCTAATCGCTTTTCTCATATACGCTGTGCTTTGGGTCATAATGCTACTATTGCAAGACTATCTAGAGAGCATAATGATGCAAATGTGCTGTGTTTTGGTGCTAGAGTAGTTGGCGCTGAGATTATCAAAGATATGGTTGAAGTATTTTTTACTACTGAATTTAGTGGTGGTAGGCATCAAAAACGAGTTGAAAAACTAGGAGTTTGTCAATGTTCTTAGATTGGATTTTTTATACATTTTTTATTTGCTGTAGCCTTTATTTGGTTGTTATGGTATTTTATTATAAAACTTTACTTAAAAAAGAGCGTGCTATGCGTGATTTTGTTAAGAACAATCTAGATGATACTGAAATAATAATTCGCAAATTGCAAGTTCAACTTCAAAGAAGTCTTGGGAATATAGATATTTTAACCGATGAATTAAATAAAATTAAAAGTGATGTAAGCAGCTTAAGAGCTAGAAATTCTCAATACAGAGTAGAAAATGACAAATTAAGAGCTAGAATAAAAGAGTTAGAGGGCAAAATCGAAGCGCTATTGTAAAATAAATTTATTTATAGAAGGACTAGTGTGTATAGTTTATCACAAGAACAAAAAGATTATTTAGATTCAATTATTAGAAAGATTGCTGATTTTCCAAAGCCTGGAGTGATATTTCGAGATATTACTACGCTTTTAGGCGATGGTAAGGCATTTAATCTTTTAATCTCTCATCTCTATGATAGATATAAAGATAAAGATATTGATTATGTAGTTGGGATCGAGAGCCGTGGCTTTATCTTCGGTGCGGCTTTGGCTGATAGGCTTGGGGTGGGATTTGTGCCTTTTAGAAAAAAGGGTAAATTACCAGGTGCTACTATCTCTGAAAAATACTCATTAGAATATGGAGTAGATGAGATTGAAGCGCATATAGATGCCTTTAAGCCTAGAGCAAATCTATTATTAATAGATGACCTTATAGCTACAGGTGGCACGGCTAAGGCGGCTTGTGAGCTTATTTTAAGACTTAATGGAAATTTGGTTGAAATCATCTCTATAATAGATATTGGAATTGGTGGGTTAAAAGAGCTTAAAAATTATGCGCCAATTTATGTGGTATTACAGGAGTAGGATATGGAAGAGTTTTTAAAGAATTTATTATATGAGTATCAAAATTTCGCCTATCTTATTATATTTTTATGGTGTATTGCCGAAGGAGAGTTGGCGCTTATTTTAGGCGGGATATTTGCTCATGAGGGGCATGTGAATTTAGGGCTTATAATATTTGTGGCTGGACTTGGTGGATTTGTGGGAGATCAAATTTATTTTTATATTGGTCGCTATAACAAAAAATATATCCAAAAAAAATTAGCCAAACAAAGACGCAAATTCGCCGTCGCTCACCTACTACTTCAAAAATTTGGCTGGCCGATTATCTTTATGCAGCGTTATATGTATGGATTTCGCACTATTATACCTATGAGTATAGGAATCACTAGATATAGCGCTAAGAAATTTGCTTTTATAAATTTAATTAGCGCTTGGGTATGGGCGGCTATTACGATACTTTTGGCTTGGCATTTTGGTCAGCTCATTTGGGCTGGGATAGAGTGGGCCGAGTCGCATTGGTATTTTGCGGTGCCAATTATCGGTGGATTTTTGGCTTCTTTATTTTTTGGTTTAAAATATATGGAAAAACGAATCTTAAATGAAAGGAAAAAGAGAAGAAATGAATGTTGAATTAGTAGATAAAAAAATAGCTGATATTTTGGCTGATTATGAGGTAATTTTTATTGTTGATAAGAATTTGAGTCATAGATTTGTAGATGATCTGGGTGAGTTTGATTTTTACTCTTATAAGGGTGATGGGGTTTTAAATTTGCCTAGTAAGAGACGGATTTATGTAGGTATTAAAAATCTTGATTTAAATTCTCTTAGATTAGCGAGTGCTACGGCTTTTAATGCTATTAAAGAGCTTAATATCAAAAGTGTCAAAATCGCTAGTTATAGCGGGGATTGCGTTAAGATGAGTTTTGAGGCTATGGTTGAGGGATTTTTGTTAGCTAGTTATAAATTTGATAAATACAAAAGCGAGAAAAAAGAGAATAAAATAGAAAAAATTCTAATCTCAACTGAGGATTATAATAGCAAAAAGATCGCCCTAGATGAAGCGCAAATCGGCATAGATCACGCTCATATCATAGCTGAAGCGACTAATTTTACAAGAGATATAGTAAATGAAATTCCAGAGATCTACACCCCGCAAAAGATGGCCGAAGATGCGAAAAATTTAAGCCTAAGCTATGCTAATATAGAGTGCGCTATACATGATGAAAACTACCTAAAAAGCCAAAATATGAATGCCTTTTTAGCGGTTAATAAAGCCTCAATTCATCCACCACGCCTAATACATTTAAAATACACCCCAAAACAGAGCATTAAAAGAGTTGTATTTGTAGGTAAGGGTCTTACATATGATAGTGGTGGGCTAAGCTTAAAACCAGCTGATTATATGCTAACTATGAAAAGCGATAAGAGTGGTGCAGCGGCTGCTATGGGAATCATAATGGGAGCGGCTAAGATGGAGTTGCCATTTGAAATTCACGCCGTTTTGGGTGCGACTGAAAATATGATAGGTGGAAATGCGTATAAGCCTGATGATGTGCTAATTACTCGTAGTGGAGTTAGCGTAGAGGTTAAAAATACAGATGCTGAAGGCAGGCTTGTTTTGGCTGATTGTTTGGATTGGGCGCAAAGTGAGCTTGACCCAGATCTTCTTATAGATATGGCGACACTTACAGGTGCTTGTGTTGTAGGGCTTGGTGAATATACTAGCGGAGTTATGGGAAATAGCTATGAGTTACAGAGTGAGTTTAAAAATTACGCTAGTAGAAGTGGAGAGTATCTAACTGTTTTGGAATTTAATGATCATCTAAAAGAGCTTATAAAAAGCGATATAGCCGATATCTCAAATATCTCTTCAAGTAGATATGGTGGGGCTATTACAGCTGGAATCTTTTTGGATAAATTTATAAAAGATGAGTATAAAGATAGGTGGTTACATCTTGATATCGCTGGGCCTGCTTATGTAAATAAAGCATGGGGATATAATCCAGCTGGGGCTAGTGGAGCTGGAGTTAGAGCGTGTTTATACTATCTACAAAAATTAGCTAGAAATCATCAAAAAGGTCAGAATTAATGGGATTATCAGTAGGTATTGTAGGTTTGCCAAATGTGGGTAAATCAACTACATTTAACGCACTAACAAAAGCTAGTAACGCTGAAGCGGCCAACTATCCATTTTGTACGATTGAACCAAATAAGGCTATAGTGCCAGTGCCAGATCCTAGGCTTGATGAACTAGCTAAAATCGTAAAACCAAACAAAATTCAACACTCTGTAATTGAATTTGTAGATATCGCAGGGCTTGTAAAGGGTGCTAGTAAGGGTGAAGGGCTTGGGAATAAATTTCTTTCTAATATTAGAGAGACAGAGGTGATCTTACACATGGTAAGGTGCTTTGAAGATTCTAATGTTACGCATGTAGAAAATAGCGTAGATCCAATTAGAGATATCGAAATTATCGAAACTGAGCTTATACTAGCTGATATAGAGCAACTTGCTAAAAAGATTGAGAAATTAACCAAAGAGGCTAAAGCAAATGTAAAAGGCGCTAAAGAGAGCTTAGAGTGTGCTAAGGCCTTAGCAGATCATTTAGATAGTGGCAAGAGTGCGGCGTTGTTTAGTGAATTTGATAGTGATGTTTTTAACGCTTTAAATAAAGAGCTTAGACTTCTTTCAGCAAAAGAGGTTATATATGGTGCCAATGTCAATGAAGATGAAATTTCTATCGATAATGAGTATGTAAAAAAGGTAAAAGAATACGCCAAAGAGCGTGGGGCAGAGGTTATCAAACTTTGTGCTAAGATAGAAGAGGAGCTAATAGGGCTAGATGATGCTGAGGCTAAAGAGATGCTAGAGAGCTTAGGAGCGAGTGAGAGTGGATTAGAGAGCATTATACGCACGGCATTTGCGAAGCTTGGGCTTATTAGTTATTTTACAGCTGGGGTTGTGGAAGTTAGGGCTTGGACTATTCACAAAGGGTGGAAAGCCCCAAAGGCTGCGAGCGTGATACATAATGATTTTGAAAGAGGTTTTATCAGAGCTGAAGTTATCAGCTATGATGATTATATCGCTTGTGGCGGTGAAGCCAAGGCTAAAGAAGCTGGCAAGATGAGATTGGAAGGTAAGGATTATATCGTTAATGATGGCGATGTGATGCATTTTAGATTTAATGTGTGATAATTCAATCCGAATTTAGAGAGATCTAAATTCGGATATATTCTATATATTAATTTTAATTTAAAAACTTATTTTTCAATTATTAAAAATTTATAAACTATTGTATAAATTGAGCTAAAGTACAAGATATTTTATTTATATATTTTTATAATTTTATTTAGTATTTATGATAATAAATATCAAATATTTTGTAAATTTTAAATTGCTAAAATTTATTATATATAGCTTAAATACTGATTTTACCATATATTTTTTGATTTTAATAAAAATATAAAAAGAGTATTAAAGTCTAAATTTAATTAAAATATATTATATAAATAATTATATATCAAAAAAATTTTAAGTAGTAAAATACAAATAAATGTATATAATAACACCAATTCTACATTATTTTAGAAAGGTCGAACATGGATAGACGAGATTTTATTAAAAGCTCAGCTGTTGCAGCTGCGTGTTCAGCAGCTGGTCTTACTGCGCCTAGCGCACTAAGTGCTGCTAACAAAGAGCAAGATTGGCGTTGGGATAAAGCAGTATGTAGATTTTGTGGTACTGGTTGTGGTATTGTCGTTGCTACTAAAGATGGTAAAATAGTTGCGGTAAAAGGCGATCCATTGGCTCCTGTAAATCGTGGTTTGAATTGTATTAAAGGCTATTTTAATGCTAAGATTATGTATGGCGAAGATAGAATTACTAAACCACTTTTAAGGGTAAATTCTAAGGGTGAATTTGATAAAAATGGTAAATTCGTTGAAGTTAGCTGGAAAAGAGCATTTGACGAGATGGAAAAACAATTTAAAAGAGCTTATAATGAGCTTGGACCAACTGGTATTGGTGTATTTGGCTCTGGACAATATACTGTCCAAGAGGGATATTCGGCTGTTAAGCTAATCAAAGGCGGTTTCCGCTCAAACAATATTGACCCAAATGCTAGACACTGTATGGCTAGTGCGGTTGTGGGTTTTATGCAAACTTTTGGTATAGATGAACCCGCTGGTTGCTATGATGATATAGAGCTAACTGATACAGTAGTATGCTGGGGTGCTAATATGGCGGAGATGCATCCAGTTTTATGGGCTAGGGTGAGCGATAGAAAACTTCAAAATCCAAATAATGTAAAAATTATAAATTTATCTACATTTTCAAATAGAACATCAAATATCGCTGATATGGAGATTATCTTTAGACCACAAACTGACTTAGCTATATGGAACTATATCGCTAGAGAGATTGTATATAATCATCCAGAAGCTATCGATGAAAAATTCGTAAAAGAGCACTGCGTATTTACTACAGGTCCAGCTGATATTGGTTATGGTATGAGAGATAATATCAACCACCCTAAATATCTACCAAGTGAGCTAGATACTGCAGCCAAAGAGAGATCTAAAGTATTAACTGAAGCTGAAGGCGTAACACTAGCATATTTAGGAATGAAAGCCGGTGATACAATGGAAAATAAACACACAGCCACTCCAGATGCTCATTGGCAAATTTCATTTGATGAGTTTAAAAAGGCTTTAGCGCCATATACACTTGATTTTGTAGCGAAATTAGCCAAAGGTGATGATAATGAAGATTTAGAAGAGTTTAAGAATAAACTTCAAACTCTAGCAAATTATTATATAGATCAAAAACGCAAAGTTGTGAGCTTTTGGACTATGGGTATGAATCAGCATACTCGTGGTACTTGGGTAAATGAACAAAGCTATATGGTGCATTTCTTACTAGGCAAACAAGCTAAACCAGGCAGTGGAGCATTCTCGCTAACAGGTCAGCCAAGTGCCTGTGGTACCGCTAGAGAGGTTGGGACATTCTCACACCGCTTGCCAGCAGATATGGTCGTAGCCAATCCAAAACATAGAGAGATTACAGAGAAAATTTGGAAACTTCCAGCCAAAACTCTAAACCCAAAACCAGGTGCGCCATATATGAAAATTATGCGTGATCTTGAAGATGGTAAGATTAAATTTATTTGGGTACATGTAAATAATCCATGGCACAATACCGCAAATGCTAACCACTGGATTAAAGCGGCAAGAGAGATGGATAACTTCATAGTAGTGAGCGATCCATATCCAGGTATTAGTGCTAAGGTAGCTGATCTTATCTTGCCAACAGCTATGATATATGAAAAATGGGGAGCTTATGGTAATGCTGAGAGAAGAACTCAACATTGGAGACAACAAGTCCTTCCAGTAGGCGAGGCTATGAGTGATACATGGCAATATATGGAATTTAGCAAACGCTTTAAGCTAAAAGAGGTTTGGGGTGAGCAAAAAATCGATAACAAACTAACACTTCCAAGTGTCTTAGATGAAGCGGCTAAATTAGGCTATACCCCAGAATCAACTCTATATGATGTGTTATTTGCTAATGCTGAGGCTAAATCATTTAGTGCTGATGATGCCGTTATAAATGGATTTGATAATACTGAAGTATTTGGTGATAGCAGAAATGTAGTTGGTAGCGATGGCAATGTATTTAAAGGCTATGGATTCTTCGTTCAAAAATATCTTTGGGAAGAGTATAGAAAATTTGGCGTAGGCCACGGTCACGACCTAGCAGATTTTGATACATATCATAAAGTTAGAGGTCTTAGATGGCCAGTTGTAGATGGCAAAGAGACTCAATGGAGATTTAATACAAAATATGATGTATATGCGAAAAAAGCAGCTCCAGATAGCGATTTTGCTTTTTATGGTAACGCAGGTGGTGCTCTACCAAGTGGGGATTTGACCAAGGTTACTAACCCTGAAAAAACATCTATTAAAAATAGGGCAAAAATATTCTTTAGACCATTTATGGATGCACCAGAAACTCCAAGCAAAGAGTATCCACTATGGCTATGTACAGGTAGGGTGCTAGAGCACTGGCATAGTGGTACTATGACAATGCGTGTTCCTGAGCTATACCGTGCTGTTCCAGAAGCGCTTTGCTATATGAATGAAGAAGATGGCAAAAAAATCGGCGTAGCTCAAAATGATGTCGTATGGGTAGAGAGCCGCCGTGGCAAAGTAAAAGCTAGAGTGGATTTCCGTGGTAGAAATAAACCACCTGTAGGCTTGGTATATGTGCCTTGGTTTGATGAAAATGTATATATTAATAAAGTTTGTCTAGATGCTACTTGTCCATTATCTAAACAGACAGACTTTAAAAAATGTGCTGTAAAAGTCTATAAGGCCTAAAATGCAAAGGCGAGATGCTATCAAGACGGGTTTTAGTTTAGTTGGACTTTTAGCTGCTAGCTCATTTGTTTATAAAGAGTATGCAAATGCTAAGCCTGTGCTTAAACTGCGTCCGCCTGCAGCTTTGGATGAAGATGAGTTTTTGACTCGTTGTATTAGGTGCGGGCTATGCGTTGAGGCGTGTCCTTTTGATACGCTAAAACTCGCTGAATTTAAAGATAGTGGCGTAGGTATCGGAACTCCATTTTTTACCCCAAGGGATATTCCTTGCTTTATGTGCGAAGATATTCCTTGTGTAGTTGAGTGTCCAACAGAGGCGCTAGATCCTAAGCTAGTTACAAAAGATGGAGCTTTGGATATTAATATGGCTAAAATGGGTGTAGCGGTTGTAGATGAGAAGAGCTGTGTAGCCTATTTTGGAATTCAATGTGATGCGTGTTATCGTGCTTGTCCATTGATAGATAAGGCTTTATTGATAGATTATAAACGCAATGAAAGAACTGGCAAACACGCATTTTTATTGCCAATTGTAGATAGTGATTATTGTACTGGATGTGGTAAGTGTGAAATAGCATGTATCACAGATAAAGCCGCAATAACCGTGCTTCCAAGAGATATGGTTATGGGTAAGTTGGGTAATAACTATGTAAAAGGCTGGGTAGAAGGTGATGATGCTAAACTAAAAGATGCTGATACTAAAATGCATTTAGATAGCAAAAAGGGTATTAAGTATCTAAATGGAGATGAGCTATGAAATTTACAATTGCTAGAAGAGTAGTTCAATTAACTATTTTGGGATTGTTTATAGCTGGAAATATATATGGCGTAAATATCTTAAAAGGAAATTTAAGTAGCTCAGAGCTCTTTGGCGTGATAGGTCTTAGCGATCCATATGCTTTGCTTCAGCTATTTTTGGCTGGATTTAGTGTGGGAAGTGCAAGTGTAATTGGAGCTTTGATTATGGTTGTCTTTTATGCTTTGATAGCACCTAGAGCATTTTGTTCTTGGGTCTGTCCAGTAAATATTCTAACAGATCTTGGTGCATACATAAGAACAAAGCTAAAAATTGGCAAAAATATGGTTAATATAAGCTCAAATTCAAGATATTATCTATTTGTGCTGAGCTTGATATTTAGCTTTGCTTTTAGCATAGCAGCCTTTGAAAGTATAAGCTATATAGGGGCTTTTACTAGAGGTGTTGTATATCTTAGTGGATCGGCTATTAGTATAGCTATCATAATTATTTGTATAGAGGCTTTTTTAGGTAAGCGATTAATATGTGGTCATTTATGTCCTTTGGGAGCATTTTGGGCATTAGTTAGTAGATTTAGCTTAATACGCATCTATCACAACAGTAAAAATTGCACTCATTGCAATAAGTGCAAAGTTGTTTGTCCAGAGATGCAAGTCTTGGATATAGTAGGTAAACAAAGTGGCAATATAAGAAGCGAGTGTATAAGTTGCGGACGTTGCGTAGAGGCTTGCGATGATGATGCACTTAATTTTAGTATATTAAAATTTAGGAGAGAACAATGAAAAAGGTTTTGCAAAATGTTTTACTTAGTGCGACTGCAGCACTAGTTTTAGCAGCTTGTAATTTGAGCACAGGACAAGGCTCAGCAGTAGAAGATACACAAATTGGCCTTAGAAGTGTGGAACTTAAAGATGAAGTTAATGTAAAAAATCCAGTAATTACTTGGAAAGGCGATCTGCCAGGTAACAATGAAGTATATGAAAGAAGCTATGAAAATGCTCCGCCATTAATTCCACATAGCTTGGAGGGTTTGTTGCCTATTACAATAGAGTCTAATATGTGTTTGACATGCCACACTCCAGAAACAGCTAAAGAAATGGGTACAATTCCAGCTCCACAAAGTCACTATATGTACCTATCAACTGGTAAAAAAACAAAAGAAATCAATAAAGAGAGATTTAACTGCGTTCAATGCCACGTACCACAAGCAGATGCTGAACCGCTAGTTAAAAATAACTTTAAAGCTGATTTTAGAGATGGTGAGGGTAATAGATCATCTAATCTTATTGATGTTTTAAATCAAGGTATTAAATGATAGATAGGCGAAATCTCTTTGCTAAATTTAAGCAAAGAGAGCCTAGACTTATTGCACCGCCATATTTTAGCGGAGAGTTTGATTGCATTAACTGCCATGCGCCTTGTGTGTCTAGTTGCCAAAGAGAACTTTTGGAGTTTGATGATGGTAGAATTAAATTTAACCAGTATAAGCTTGGTTGTAATTTTTGTAAAGAGTGCGCTATAGCGTGTGAATCTATAGGTAAGAGTGTGTTAAATTTGGCTTATCCGGCTAAAATAAATGCAAGCGTAGAGATAAATACGGCAACTTGTTTGGCTTGGAATGAGGTTATATGCTACAACTGCTTAGATATTTGTAAATTTAGAGCCATAGAGTATTTAGGAATGTTTAGGCCTACTGTTAATGATAGGTGCGTAGGGTGTAGTGAGTGCGTAAGCGTATGTGTAAATAACTCAGTAATTGTAAGGGGAAATTGATGAGATTTTTTGTAGTTTTATTTATGGCTATTACATTTTTATGGGGTAGTTTTGAGTTAAAATTACCTGCAAATGCTGTAAGTGTCAAGCTTGATAAGGATGAGCTATTAATAGGGCTTGATAATGGTGAGCTTTATAATTATAGCATAAAGACTCAAGAGCTAAATAAGATGATAGATCTACCAAAGTTCTCAAATTATTTTGATAATGATATAGCACCAAAGATTTTTAGTATTGACAAACTTGGCGAAGTGGTAGCTATTTTGTATGAGAGCGATAATGGAACCAAGTCGCTTGGTATTTTAGAAAATGGAAATTTAAAGAGCTTTAAAATGCATACTGATGGAGTTAAAAAGATATTTTTACTCGATAGTAATAATGTAATTTTTGTTACTTTAAGTAGCGAGGTTGAGTATTATAATTTTAGAGAAGGTAAGGTTGTTTTTGAAAATAAATTAACTACTTCAAGTACTGGAGATGCTGCTTTTGATAGAAAAAATGGTATTATAGCTATTGGGATTGAAGGTGGTGTGATATTTTATTTTGATACTAAGCTTAAAAGAGTTGTAAAGCAGATAAATGCCCAAAAAGATACAATTTATAGCGTTGGTATTGATGGCAAATTATTAATTAGTGGTTCTGCTGATAAAAAATCATACTTTAATAACGGCTCAAAAGAGTTTTATTATGAGGCTAAATTTTTAGTATATTGTGTTGGAATAAGTAGTGATAAGGGAGCATTTAGCACAGAAAATAGTATAAAAATTATTGATAAAAATGGTGAAATAATTAAAAATATAGAGTATGATGGAGCTTCATTAAATTATTTAATTTTTAATGATGAGTATCTAATTGGTTCAAGCTATGATAATAAAATATATTTTTGGAGTATGTAATGAATAATATATCAAGTGTGGTTATAACTCTAATGAATCCTAATCTTTGCGAAGAAGTAGCTACAAAGATAGATAAGATTTCAAACTGCGAAGTAGCTGCTAAAGAAAATGATAAGATAGTAGCTATCATAGAGTCTGCAGATTTAGATGGAGAGTTGGCTACTTTTAGAATGTTAGAACAAATAGAAGGCGTAAGTACTGTAGCTATGATATATAGCTATCAAGATTTAGAAGGCGATATATCTAAAGCCAACTCAAATGATATAGGTAGTATAGTACGCAAAATAGATGAAATGGATGTTAAAGATATAAAATATAATGGCAATCCAAATATTTGATTTGGATTAATTGTATATAAAACTAGGTTTTTTTAAGCTCCTGTATTGGAGCTTAAATCAGATTGAGTTATATCATTTTGTGATAGAATTTGCATATTTTATTAATTCTTCACGCAAAGAGTAGATATCATCTGGTGTTTGAATATCATATCTTTTATCTTCACCATTTTGATCTGGTATGATAATATAAGATCCATTTGGACGATAATAAATTCTACATACCCATTTTGTTGTTTTATTATATAGATAAACATAAAAATAACTTCTTGTATCTTTATAATTCACATCGCTTGCTTGAATGGTTGGACTACAAACAAGTATGGAGCGCACAATATAAAATGACTGCAACTCTTCTTCTGTTGTTATTATTTGATTATCTTCTGCTGTGTTTATGTTGCTTTCTTCTATTTGGGATTGTTGCGAGTTATTGTGTGATTGATTTTGCTTAATTTGAGCTTGGATACTATCGATTTTTTCATTTGCAATGTCATTTATCATATTGGTAAATACTCTTTTGATATGAGATCTAAATTTATCTAAGACATTTCCAGTTATTCTATTGCTAGTAATTTTTTGAGCAAAAAATCTAGTAAAATCATCACTAGGATTTTCTATTTCTTGTTTAAATATATCTCTGATTTTATTATGATATATTTGCTCTGTAGCCATAGATGATAGGTCATCTATATTTAGCTTATCACACTTAAATTTTTCCAACTCTTTTAATTTGCTATCTATTAATTGATTCATATTGATAAGCAAGAAAGGAGTTAAATCCATTATATTAGGTTCTTGGCTATCAGTATAAAATCTATACTCTATACCGTTTGTCAATATTGCAAATTTAGCCTTAGTAACATTAAAATAACGCATAAGTTGATTACAATGAGTGTCTAAATTTTCACTATGATGCTTAGCTTCGATCAATATTAAAGGAGAATCATCTTTTAATATAGCATAATCAACCTTTTCTCCATTTCTTGTTCCGATATCTGCTGTAAATTCTGGTACTACCACAGATGGATCGGTTGCATCATATCCTAAAATTCTAAGAAATGGAACTATAAAGCTCATCTTTGTAGCTTCTTCAGTTAGCACTCTATCTTTTGTATTTTCTATCCTTTTAGAAAGTTTTAAAAGCTCTTCTTTAAACTCAGCCATTTTTACTCCTTGCTAATTTTGCGTAATTTTAGCAAATTTAAAATAAATAATCAAATTTAAATTCAGATTATTTTCATTTGTTATGCTTGTAAATTTTACAAATAAATGTAAAATATAATCTAGTATTGCTTAAGTTTTAAAAAATACCTTTTTTAGATAGAGTCCATTTGGTGGAGCTGGTATTTTTGTTAGTGGTTTTTGAGCTTTGTGAAGCTCTATAAACTCCTCTAGCTTTTCATCGCTAGTTGCAGCTTTTATAGCGTTTGCGACCATTAGCCTAACTTGAGCTCTTAAAAAGCCATTGGCTCTAAATTTAATAATAGTTAAATTTGGTTTATCGCTATATCTATTTATGCTAAATGCAGATTTTTGAATTTGATACGCATAAGCTTTGTAAATCTCTCTAATAGTTGATTTTTCACCACTTCCAACTTTGTAATATGGTTTAAAATCTTGCTTACCAATAAAGCAAGCAAGTGCTAAATTTAATCTTTTTAAGTCTAAATTTGGATAAAAATATACAAAATCACTCAAAAATGGTGATTTATCACCATGATAGATTATATATCTATACTCTCTAGCAGTTGCGCTAAATCTAGGATGAAACTCTTGATTTACAATCCATATATCTTTAAGATTAATATATGGGCTAAGATGGCGGCTAATTTGATCTTTTAATCTATTTAAATTCCAAAAATCACCACAATGCACGGTTGATATTTGATTTAATGCATGAACGCCTTTATCGGTTCTAGAGCCTGATAGTATTGGCTCATAAATTCCTACATGATTTAATGCTTCATTTATAGCATCTTCTACGGCTTGGACATTTGGTTGTGTCTGAGAACCGCTAAATTTAGATCCATCATAGCTATATTTTAGAGCAATTTTCATTAGTATTTTTTTACTACTTTATTTATAAATGCTACTTGACTTAATAAAAATGTAACAACAAAAACAAGCGGAATTCCATAAAATGGATGTTTAGATAGTAGTAAAATTGCTGTAAAATATGCCGATAAAACAGCAAATATTCCAATATATACCATACCTTTTTCATATCTATATGTTACAATTCCAAAGCTTAGTGCAAATAGAGTGCTAGCTAGAGGGAATAGGGCGATAAGGCAGTATATTGTAAGATTTTTAGCAACTTTTGGATCGCTACTGGTTTGTTTCCAGTATGCAGCTATACTAAAATTATCATTAGAACTATCTTGTATATTTGAACGAATCGTTAGTAAGTCATATTTTGAAACATTCCATTTGTTATCTTTAATATCATAAATATAGCCATCTTTTAAGATTAAATTTAGTCTTGCATTTTCATTTGTGATATCGCCACTACTAGCAGTAATAAATCTTTCGCTATCTTTGTTGTGATTATATAATACAATATTTTCATATTTTGAGAGATTTTCATCTATATTTTGCTTATCTATAAATACCATCCACTCGCCAAATTTCTGCCCAAATTCGCTTGGTTTTATATTTAGGCTTAGTTTTGTTTTTTTATATGCTACAAAGTTATTATTTAAATTCATTGCAGTAGGCATTGCAACAAGAGCTATAAATAATAGCGTAATTGATAGTATAGTTGATATTTTTAGAAAAAATTTGGCTATATCTTTTGGATTGTATCCTAAGGTAAATATAACTATACTCTCATTCTCTCTTGAAAGACGAAAAAAACTCATCGCTAAAGCAACAAAAAATCCAATAGGTATGGTAAAAAGTAGAATTTGTGGAAGCATAAATAGATATAATTTAAGAAGCTCAAAAAAACTAATATCTATATAGCTAGTAATTCTAGCAATTTGGATAAAAAATACAATTGAAACTATTAAAAATAGCGTAGCAAATAAAGAGGCAAAAGTCGATAAAAAGCTACTAAAAAGATATCGATTAACTCTATTCATATTAATCCTAAATTTATATTTGTAAAATTCTTAAGGCTTGCAGCAACGATAAATCCGCCAAAAAGTGCCGGAATAAATGCAATGGTTTTATCTTTTATAGATATGTGGATAAAAAGCTGAACTAATGCGCCTAAAAATAGAGCTATAAATCCCCACTCAAGCCCTAAAATCGCCACCATCGAAGCGATAAAAATACTATCAGCCTCACCTATTGGTTCTAAAATTTGATGGCGTGGGCGTAGCATTAGAGTGCTTTTTAGTATTACCATAATACCAATTATGATAAATGAGTCTAAAATATTGTTAATTTGAGTTATAGAAGCATATAATACAGCCAAAAAATATCCACTCATTAGAAGATAATTTGGAACAGCTTTTAGTCTAAAATCGATCGCCCCAAGGGCATAAAATATAGCAAAAATTAACGCTAAAAGCATAGCTAAGATTAAATTTGATTCTAAAAAAAAGGCAAAAATTGCCAAAAATCCTACTATTAGTTCAGATAACGGATAAAATGACGAAATTTTTGTTTTACAGTTTTTACACTTTGCTTTAAGCATTACCCACGAAAGTAGAGGTATAAGCTCAGTAGCGCCAAGCTTTTTAGCGCAGCTTGGGCAGCGGCTACGACTAAAGACAAAATCCTCTCCAATAGGTATGCGAGTGATTAAAACTGTAGTAAATGAGCCAAGACATATCCCAAAAATAAAAAATATCAATAGCATTAAATTGCCCCAAATTTACGGTGAATGGATTTAAATTTAGCTATAATTTCTTCAAGTTCTTTGCTGTTAAAATCTGGCCAAAGAGTTGGCGTAAATGCTAGTTCTGCATAGCTAGACTGCCATAATAAAAAGTTGCTAAGCCTTTGCTCTCCACCAGTGCGAATAAGTAGATCTACATCTCCAAAGCTAGCACTATCTAGATGTTTGGCTATGCTTTGTTCTGTAATTTTATATCCATTTTCAAGAGCTAAATTTACAGCTCTTGTAATCTCATTTTGACTTCCATAATTTATTGCTAGGATTAAATTTAATCCATTATTGTTTTGGGTTTTGTTTTTTAGATTTGCTATGGCGTCTTTTAGTTTATTGCTAAATGGACTTAAATCACCTATAGTATGGAATCTAATATTGTTTTGTAAAAAAAGCTCCTCTTTGAGTTTGATAAATTTCAAAAGCAAATTTAGTAAAAAATCAACTTCGCTTTTTGGTCGTTTCCAGTTTTCTGTGCTAAAGGCATAAAGTGTTAAATTTTTTATATTATTTTTAGCACAATATATGGCAATATCATTGACCACATCTGCTCCTTTTTTGTGGCCATTAGTCCGTACTAAAGAGCGATTTTTAGCCCATCTTCCATTGCCATCCATAATTATAGCTAGATGATTTAATATATTCATATTGTAGCCTTTATGACTGTTTTTTGCCATAGAGGTGATACTTGTTTAATTTCAAATTCGCATCCTAACTCATCAGCTAAGGCCTTGCTAAGACTAACATAAGGTGAGCTAACTAGGCGAATTTTTCCATCTTTTATAAAGATAATTATTGGTGCAAATAAAGAAAATATCAGATAAATTTTAGGATTTTTCCCAAGTAAAATTTGTATTAATGCAGAACGGTTATCATAATAAAATGGTATATGAAGTATGTTCTCATTTAATGCCATAATCATATCTGCGTATATGCTAAATTGATCTTTTGAGAGTGGATTTGCCATTTTGGATTTAATATATGGTATTAGCCATGAGAGATTTTGCGAGCTTGCTACCATCTCAATAAGAGCTACTCCATCATCTAAAACTGGCTTTATAATCTCTCTTTTAGTAAGAGAGTTTATACTTATCATACCGCCGCTTTGAGATCCGATATTAGCGTAGTATTCGCTTCCTACTTCTAGATCTTTATAGCTTGTAGTGCTGATTGTTTTGGTGCCAAATTTAATATTATAACGATTAAATCTAGTCTGTTCTAATACTTTGATGATAACTGGCAAACTTGAGTTTATTATTGTTGGAATATTATTTGATATTTGAGCAGATTGAATTTTAGATAATTTATTTATCATATGTTTTTTGCCAATTTAGTAATTTGTGATGCGACTAGTTCTTTTGATGTTAGTTCTGTTTGTATAACTGTATCTTTAGTTATAAAACTTATCTTGGTTTCATTAGAGCCAAATTTAATATCATCTCCTAAAATATTTAAACACACTGCATCAAGATTTTTATTCATTAGCATATTTTTAGCATTATGTAGAGCATTTTTAGCGTCCATTTCCATTTTAAAGCCAATTTTTTTACACTTTAAATTTAGATTTTTTAATATATCGATATTTAATTTTAGCTCAATTTTATCTCCCATTTGATCTTTTTTGATCTTGCCATCTTTGGGATTAGCACAGATAAAATCACTAACTGCTGCACACATTACTAATATATCATCTGGAGCGACTATTTGCTGATTTAATATGCTATTTAATTGGTCTGAGCTTTTAAATTTAATTATCTTATATGGTGTGTTAAAATCAATAGAGCTAATAAATACAACATCAGCCCCAGCATAGTAAAAGCTATCAGCTAAAGCTTTAGCCATTTTACCGCTTGAGTGATTGGTAATAGCTCTTGCATCATCTATTTTTTCAGTTGTTGGACCACCGGTGATTATAACCTTTTTGCCTTTGTAAAACTCATCTTGGTTTAATACTCTTTTGGCGGTTTCTACAATTAGCCATGGCTCATTTAATGCGCCTTTTCCATAATCTCCACAAGCTAAAGTTTTAGTAATTGGCTCAATAATTGTAAAACCATCATTATTTAAAATCTTTAAATTTCGAATTGTGGCTGGATTATCTAGCATATTATTATTAGCAGCTGGAGCTATAATCTTAGGACAAGAGGCTGCTAGAATTGTTTGTAAAAATATATTATCAGCTATTCCATTTGCAATTTTATTGATACTATTAGCTGATGCTGGTGCGATGATAAGCAGATCATTTTTACTAAAGCTTATATGATCTAAACCATTTGTCCAGCTCTCATTAAGCGATGTTAAAACACCATCGCTAAGAGCTTCAAAGCCCACTGGAGTAGCAAATTTAAGAACCCCATCGCTTAGTAGCACTTTAACATTTGCACCATTTTTTTTAAGCAGACTTAAAATTTCATAAGCTTTATAAAAGCTAATACTCCCACAAACTGCTAAGAGAATATTTTTATTTTTCATCTTTTTTACCAAAAAATTTATAAAAGAATCCACTTTTATTATTTTGTTTGGCTCTAGCTATGATTAGGTCGCCTTTATGACTATCGTGTGTTACGCTTGAACCTGCTGCTATTAGAGTATCATCAGCGATATTTAGTGGTGCAATAAGCTGTGTATCGCTACCTATAAATACATTTTTGCCTATTATGGTTTTATGTTTGTTTTTACCATCGTAGTTGCAAGTGATTGTACCACATCCTACATTTGTTCCACTATCAATTTGGCAATCTCCCAAATAGCTTAAATGGCCAGCTTTTACACTATTTAAATTTGCATTTTTAAGCTCTACAAAATTGCCAATGTGAGTAGAGACTATGTGGCTTTTTGGTCTTAGGTGTGCCATTGGACCAATATCACTATCAATTACGGTGCTATACTCTATAACTGAACTGCTTTTAATTATAGAGTTTTTAATAAGACAATCGCCTTTAATCACACAGCCGCTCTCTATCTCGCACTCTCCTTCAAATTTGGCTCTACTATCTATAAATACAGTTTGAGGAAGTCTAATGATAATGCCATTTTTCATCAAATTTGCTTTTATCTGCTCTTGCATTATATTTTCAGCTTTGCTTAGAGCTAGCTTGTCATTAATACCCATAAAGTTTTGCTCATTTACTAAGACAGAGCTTACGCTTTTGCCAGCTTTTAACGCTAGTTCTATGGCGTCTGTTAGATAGTATTCATTGCTTGCATTTTGGTTATTTATCTGTGGTAGGAGTGAATTTAATAAAGCCGTATCAAAGCAGTAAGCCCCAGCGTTGCATAGATTTATTGCTTTTTCATCTTCGTTGGCATCTTTTTGTTCTACTATTTTGATAACTTGATCGCCATTTTTTACCACTCTACCATATCCAAAAGGATCTTTAGATTCAAAAGCAGCTATAGTTATATCAGAATTTGATTGAGTTAGTGATATTAGTTCGCTAGTTGCAACTAGTGGCATATCAGCGCATATTATTAGAGTTTTATCAAATTTAGGTTTTGCTGCCATTACGGCTCCAGCAGTTCCAGGAAAGTTGATAGTATCTTGAGCGACAATATTTATATTATTAAATTCTCTATTTATCTCTGAGCTTACTTCATCAAATTGATAGCCTAAAACTACTGTTATATCATCAGATATTTGTAGTGATTTTTCTACTACATGAGCAATCATTGATCTACCGCTTAGAGTGTGTAGAACTTTAGATTTAGGTGATTTCATACGAGTACCATTACCAGCTGCTAGTATAATTATTGATATATTTTTCATGATCTTTTCTTTTGGATTAAATTTGACAATATTGTAGCTAAATATGGTTAAAATTGATTAAATCTAAATTACAATCTTAACAATAAATTTACATAAATTTCATACAATGGCAATAAAAAATTCTAAGGAAAATAATGAAAATTTCAAAAAAATTATTAATTATTACCGGTCTTATAGCTGTTAGTGGGGCTATTTTATGGTGGGGATTAAAAGATGATGAGCCAAAAGATAAATATATCACAACAGTTGTTAAACGCGGAGATATCATACAAAGTGTAGATGCAGTAGGTGAGGTATTTGCTAGTAATCTAGTAGATGTTGGTGCTCAAGTAAGCGGTCAGATAAAAGAGCTATATGTAAAAGTAGGCGATAAGGTAAAAGCTGGAGATAAAATAGCTCAAATAGATAGCATAAAGCAGCAAAATACGCTTGATCAGCAGCTTGCGGCTTTGGAGATTTTAGAAGCGAAGTTAAACTCGGCTAAAATTTCAGTTGATATCGCATTAAAGCAGTATAAAAGGGAGCAAAATCTAGCTAAACAAAACGCCACAAGCCAAGAGAGCTTAGAAAATGCTAAAGATACTTATAGTTTAAAATTAGCTAGCTTAAAAGAGATAGAAGCTCAAATTAAACAAACTGGAATTGAGATAGATACTGCTAGAACAAATTTGGGCTATACTGATATTAGGGCGCCATTTGATGGAGTTGTAGTATCTGTGCCAGTAGAGGTTGGTCAAACTATCAACGCTAATCAAACAACTCCAACCTTAGTAAATATCGCAGATTTAAGCAAAATGGAGATAAGATTGCAAGTTAGCGAAGGAGATATACCAAATATTAAGGTAGGAAATAAGGTAGAATACTCGATTCTTTCAAATAATACTAAAAAATTTACCGCATATATAAGCTCAATTGACCCAGGTTTGACTACTTTAAGTGATGGCAAATACTCCACTTCAAATTCAAATTCAAGCAGTACTAGCTCAAGCTCAGCTGTATATTATTATGCTAAGGTAAATGTAGATAATAGTGATGAGATTTTGCGTATAGGTATGACAACAGAAAATAAAATAATAATTGCTGAAAATAAAGATGTTTTATATCTACCTACAATGGCGATAAAATCAGGTAAAGATGGTAAATTTGTATATATTAAAAATGGTGATAAAATCGAACAAAGAGCTATAACTACAGGAATTACAAATGGTATAAATACACAAATTCTAAGCGGTCTTAGCGAAAATGAAGAGGTAATATATTTTCATCTAAACTCAGCTAGTATGCAAAATATAATAAATGGCTCTAAAAGACCGATGATGAGGTTCTAATGATTAGGCTAAGCAAAATCCGTAAATCCTTCAAAGTCGGTGATACTCAAACAGAGGTATTAAAAGGGATAAATTTAGAGATTAAAAAGGGCGAGTTTGTAGCTATTATAGGGCAATCAGGTAGCGGCAAGAGTACGCTTATGAATATCTTAGGTTGTCTAGATACTCCAACAAGTGGTAAATATGAGCTTGATGGTAAAGATATAAGTAAATTTAATAAAGATGAACTCTCAAATTTAAGATTAAAAAAATTTGGCTTTATCTTTCAGCGTTATAATCTACTTAGTTCAAATGATGTCAAAAGCAATGTCGCCTTGCCTGGAATTTATGCTGGAATGAATAAAGATGATAGATTAAATAGATCTAAAGAGCTTCTAGCAAAACTTGGCCTAGAGTCTAAAATAGATACTATGCCAAACTATCTAAGTGGCGGTCAGCAGCAGCGTGTAAGTATCGCTAGAGCGCTGATGAATGGTGGGGAGATTTTGCTATGTGATGAGCCTACTGGAGCGCTTGATAGTGCTAGTGGTGTGATGGTAATGCAGATCTTAAAAGAGCTTCACAAAGATGGCCATACAATTATAATAGTAACACATGATAAAGATATAGCTAGTTGGGCAAATCGTATCATAGAGATTAAAGATGGCAATATAATTAAAGATGATATAAAAAATAATCAATGTTACGAAAAAAGCTCTAAAAACATATCTATAGAATCAAATTTCAAAGCTTTAAAAGATCGTTTGTTAGAGAGCTTTATGATGAGTATTGGAGCGATTAAATCGCATAAGCTTAGATCATTTTTGACTATGCTTGGTATTATTATAGGTATTGCTTCTGTAATTTGTGTAGTTGCTTTAGCCAAAGGTAGTGAGCAAAAGATTTTAGCTAATATCAATAGTATGGGAACAAATACAATTACATTGCATTTAGGTAAAAATTTTGGTGATAAAAATGCTAGAAAGTTAAAAGATTTTAGTATTGAGAGCTATAAGATGCTTGAGAGTCTTAGCTTTGTAGATTATGCTACGCCTAGGATTAATGCTACTGGATTACTCACATATGGCAATAAAAATATAGATGCAAGTCTAAGAAGCGGAAGTGAAAATTTGCTTAATGTCTCTGGGGTAACAATTACGCATGGTAGGGATTTTGAATTTGATGATTTAAGATTTTCAAGATCAAATATTATCATTGATAATTTAGCACAAAAAGAATTTTTTGAAGGTGTTGATCCTATTGGCAAAACAATTATATTTAATAAACAACCTTTTACAATTATAGGAGTAGGATATAAGGATTCAGGCTCATTTGGTGCTGATAATATTACTGTATATCTGCCATATACTACAGCAGTAAATAAATTAACAGGTCAACAAAACATTCGATCAATAATTGTAAAAATTAATGATGAGGTAAATGCTCAAGTAGCTGAGAGCGGGATAATAGAGGCTATGAGTTCTATGCGAGGGACAAAGGACTTTTTTACTATAAATTCAGATACTATTATGCAAACCGTTCAAAGCACTGTAAATTCAATGAGTCTTTTAATCTCTGGAGTGGCTTTTATCTCACTGATGGTTGGCGGAATTGGGGTTATGAATATTATGCTTGTAAGTGTATTTGAGAGGACTAAAGAGATTGGTATTCGCATGGCAATTGGTGCTAAAAGTAGAGATATTTTACTTCAATTTTTAATAGAGGCGATATTGCTATGTGCTATTGGCGGGGTAATTGGAGTTGGACTAGCATATTTAGTTGGTACTATTATAAATGCTTTAGATACTGGATTTACGATGATATTTAGCACAGCTTCGATTATTATAGCTATTGGAGTTTCTAGTCTTATTGGGATAATTTTTGGTTATATTCCAGCTAAAAATGCATCTAAATTAAATCCAATTGATGCGCTACTAAGGGATTAAAATGAGATATATAATTGTTATTTTTATAGCTATTATCTTTGGCGGATGTGCTGGCAAAAAGCTAGATTATGAGATTAAAGATGTTGAGTTTTATACTCCTAAGTGGCATAAAGATTTTAACCAAACTACCTTAAATGAGCTTATTGATTTGGCTCTTAAAAATAATGAAGATATTGGTGTAGCGGTGTTAAATTTAGAAGTAGCTATGCTAAATGCAGGTATAGCAAGTGATGGCTATATCCCATCAATGAGTGGCGAGATAGGAGCAAATAGCAGTAGAGATATAGGCAAAAGTGATGAGTTTAGCAGCAAGTTTAATTCTAAATTTAGCCTTAGCTATGAACTTGATATATTTGGTAAGATATATGATAATTATAAATCAAAAGAGTGGATAATGCACTCTAGTAGATTAACATTGGATAATTTAAGATTGACTATTATTAGTCAAGTAGCAAATAGTTATTTTAATATCTTATATCTTAATGACTCTTTGCGTAGTTTAAAGCAAAATTTAGATAATGCAAAGATGCTTGATGATATAGTTAAGGTTAAATTTGAAAATGGTAAAGAGGAGCTTTTAGCTATTAAGCAAAGTTCTCAAAATATATTAAAAATTCAAAATCAAATTCACTCTACACAAAGATCATTAGAATCTAACTATGAGAGTTTAAAAAATCTTACTAGAAGTAATAAAAGGTTTGATGAGCTTAGCTTAGATGGTGTCGAATTTATAGGAATTGGCCAGTTTGATGTTGGTGAGCTTTCAAATCGTCCAGATATTAATGAAGCAGTAGCAAAACTAAATTCGAGCTTTTATGAGTATCGTCTAAGTCAAAAAGAGCTTTTGCCTAGTCTTAGTCTTGGTGCAAATTTAAGCGATAGCGATAAAGAGTTTAAAAATAGCTTTGATTTTAATCAACTTGGTGGAGTTGTGAGTTTTAGTTTGCCTTTTTTGGACTATTTTAAGCTTAAAAAACATATTAAAATTAGTGAGCTTGAGTTTAATAAACTTAAATTTAGCTATGAAAAAACGCTAAAAAATGCCATAAATGAGTCTTTAAAATATCTATTATTTTATCAAACTGATAAAGCAACATATGATAATTTAGTCATAATGGCAAGCGATCAAGCTAAGATTGTCGCAATTTATAAGAGTAAATATAATGAAGGAAGTGCTGAGTTAAAAGATCTATTAGAGGCGCAAAATAATCTAATCTCAGCCCAAATTTCACTCCTTAATCAAAAATTTGAGCTATTAAATGATGAGCTAAGCTACTATAAAGCCATTGCAAAGTAGATGAATTTATTTTCTAACTTTAGACAATTTGGAGTATTTATTGCTATTTGTATTGCGATTTTTACTCTAAATTTGTATCTAGAGTTTAGAAGTTATGAAGCTTTTAAAGCTAAGCCATATAGTTTTATTAAGGCTGATCTTTTATTTAGCGATAAAAGACAAGGAAAAAACTCCGAGTATTATGTTTTGCAGTTTAAAAGTGATAACTTTATATTTTATACTCGCTCTAAGAGCTTGCCAAAGTGTAGTAGTTGCGAAGTAGGGGTAATAACTAAAAATCTTAAATTTAAAGATTATATTGCTGGTAGATTTTTCTTGCCTAGTTTTAAGATTAGTAAGCTTGATATAAATTATAGTCTTGCTAATATTCTTAAAAATGCAATCATATCTCAACATCAAAATCCTAAAATGCAAGAATTATATAGTGCCTTATATTTAGCAACTCCAATGAGTAAAGAGTTGCGTCAAAATGTTACTCACTGGGGAATTGCGCATATTATTGCAATTAGCGGATTTCATCTTAGTGTAATATTTATTTTTGTATTTTTTGTAGCTAGATTTACTATTGTGCCGTTGCAAGACCGATATTTTCCATACTTAAATTTAAGATTTTATATAAGTTTGATTTTGTTTATTTTAATGGGATTTTATCTATATATTTTAGATTTTACTCCTAGTTTCTTGCGTTCATATATTATGGGTGTGGTTGGGTTTTTATTGCTTAGTCGTGGGCTTAAGGTTTTTAGTTTTGGAAATTTGGTTTTAGCAATATTGATTGGATTAGCTTTTAGTCCGCAATTACTATTTTCTATCGGGTTTTATTTTTCATGTCTTGGGGTCTATTTTATATTTTTATATATCTATCATTTTGGCAATAGAAGCGACCTTAGTAGTTTAAAGAGAATTTTGATGCATACTTTAATTCTTGAGATTTTTGTATTTTTAGCGATGAATATTCCTGTTTATTACTTTTTTCCTATAGCTAGCTGGTATCAAATTAGTGTAATTCCACTATCTTATGTTTTTATAATATTTTATCCAGTTAGTCTATTTTTGCATCTTTTTGGAATAGGCGGGCTTTTTGATGATTTTATGATTAGATTTATTGAATTTGCACCAGCTCAAGGCAAGGCTAATCTGGAGCTATGGCAGTTTATAGGGTATAATATTATTGCATTATTAGCAATATATAAAAAGTGGATAATGCTTTTATTGGCGTTACTTGGATTATTTGTCTATATTTTTGCCTTGATTTAAATTTATATCACTAAAGATAAAGTTATTTATTCCATTATTATATTTATATATTAGTTTTAATTTATGGGCTATTAAGATATTATGTACTATATATAGACCTAGACCAAAGCTTTTTTTGGCATTTGTTCCTTGTGTAAATGGTTCTATATAGTGCTTTATATCATTTTCTAATGGCTGGCCTTTTGATGAAAATACTATCTCATTGTTTGTGATAGTGATTTTAACAAATTTATCATCTGAATATTTTAGAGCATTATCAATTATATTTTTGCATGCAATTGCTAAAAGTTTAAAATCTGCCTTTACAGTAGCATCATCTATGGCCTCAATTCCAACGCTAGACTCTTCAGCCATAGCAATATCTATAGCTTCATCTATTACATCTCTTACTTTACAAGGTTTTAATTCTCCTATTAATCTAGAAGTGGCACGCTCTACAGCTGCAAATTCATTTATTAAGCTCTCTAATCTTTCAAATACATCTATCAAACGCTCTTGATTTTTATTTTTTTGAATCATCTCAGCAGTAATTCTACCTTTTGTAATTGGAGTTTTTAACTCATGCATGATATTGCGTAAAAAGAGCTGACGGCTATTATTTAAATTTTTAATCTGGCTAACAGCATCATAAAAAGCACTTGCTACCTGACTGATCTCATCATTTCCAGTGGCGACATTTTTGATCTCTAAATCCCCTTGAGCAAATTTATCAATCTGGCGTTTTAACTTTCCAAGTGGCATAATCTTACGAATAATAAATATATATGTAAGCAAGATAATTCCAGCTACAAAAGCAAAAATAATCTGAATAATTATATATCTATATGGCTGATATGCTGTATCTATAAGAAGTAGAGTATTGTCATCTTTGGTAACCTTTAAATAGTTTTTTTTCTCATAAAATAATATAGCGCTTGATCCTAATTCAGTAGTAATCTCTTCTAAGATTACAGCTTGATTTAGTATTTTTTCTTTTTTTTCTATATTATCTATTTGGGGCATATATAAATTTGAGACCTGTTCTTTATACTCATCTTCATTAATTAACTCATTTAAATGAAGTAAAGTAGCCCTAGCTACAATAGAATATTTGGTATTTAATTCTCTTGCGTAATTGGCTTTATCATACTCTATAAGCCATAAAAATGCTATTCCTATAGCCCCAATTCCAAGGGCGAAAATAAGCGTAATGGTGTAAAAAATTGATGAAAATCTCATTTTGCCCTTTTTGGTTTTAATTTATTGTTCTAGCTTGTAGCCTACGCCTCTAATAGCGTGGATATATTTTGGCTCTTTTGGATTTTCACCTATTTTGGTGCGAATACGACCTATGATAACATCTATACTTTTATTTGTGCTATCTTCATTTATGGAGTTGCAATTATAAATTAACTCTTCACGACTTATAGCGCCACCTTCTTTTTTAATTAAATATCTTAAGATATCATACTCAGCAACTGTAAGCTGAAGCGGCTCGCCTTTTAGAGTAATAATATGACGAAAATCATCACATACTAGATCTTTTGGAGCTGGAGATATCTCTTGCATTGTGATACTTTGGCGTCGTAAATGGCTTTTGATTCTAGCTAGAAGCTCTTGGGGATTATATGGTTTTGGCAAGTAATCATCTGCGCCAAATTCAAATGCATTTATCTTATCGCTTATATCATGTCTAGCACTAGAGATAATGATGGGAATTGTATGTTTGGTGCGTATCTCTTTGCAAACCTCAAGCCCATCAATACCTGGCAAGGTAAGATCTAAAATAACTAGATCAAATTTATTTGTATTAAGAGTAGAAAGGCCAAGATATGGATCATCACATATCTTAACCTCTATTTCAAATTGCTCTAAATATTCGCTTAATATCTCTGCAAGTTCAAAATCATCTTCAATCATTAGAATCTTTATCATATATCTGCCTTATAAATTTGAGCTGATTATAGCCAAAAATAGCTATTATTTCAATACAAGCCCCATTAAAATTCCAGCTCTATTTATCCAGATTATTGGTTTTCTTTTTGATGCTTTTGACGCTTTTATCTCTTGGCTAAATTCATTAATATTATTTATAATTTTCTCATTTACTTGAATAATTATATCTCCACTTTCAAAGCCTGTATGTGCAGCATTTGAACCATCTTTGACATCTGTGATTAATATACCTTTTATCTCTTGAGGTATTTTGTATTTATATTTTATTTCTTCACTTAAATTTTGCACGCTTAAGCCATCAATGCTTAAATTTTCAGCTGTATTACCAGTAACATCTGTATCAGCTAGCTGGAGTTTAGTAGAGTAGATTTTTCCTGCTCTTTCATATTCTAAATTAATTTTTGTATTTGGCGAGTATGCACCAATTATATTTTTTAAATCATTTGCACTTTTTATGATTGTATTATCTACTTTGATGATAAGGTCGCCTCTTTGAAGGCCGGCTTTACTAGCTGGATAGTCTTTTTCTACATTAGTAATTAATGCGCCTTCTTTGTTTTTATATATCTCTTTTTGGTCTTTTGTTAAATTTGCAATCATAACACCAATGTAGCCACGAGTTATCTTTCCATCGCTAATTAGCTTTTGAGCTATTGTTTTTACCATATTTGATGGAATGGCAAATCCTATTCCATTATTGCCTCCACTTCGGCTAAGAATAGCTGAGTTTATACCAACTAAGGCACCACGACTATCTATTAAAGCACCGCCACTATTTCCAGGATTTATACTAGCATCTGTTTGGATAAAATCTTCATATTGATTTAATCCAATATTATCTTTATTTAATCCACTTATTATTCCGCTTGTGATACTTCCACCTACGCCAAAAGGATTACCAATAGCAAATACTACATCGCCTTCAAGAAGCTTAGAGCTATCAGCAAAATATGCTGGTTCTAGGTTTTTAGCATCTATTTTTATAATTGCTAAATCTGTTTTTGGGTCTGAGCCAATTATTTTAGCTTTATACTCTTTTGAATTATCTAACATTGATACTATAATCTCATCGCTATCTTCTATTACATGATAATTTGTAACTATATAGCCATCACTAGAGATGATTACACCTGAACCAAGAGATGAGCTTTTTTGGCTTCTTTGTTCTGGAATATTAAAACCAAAACCAAAAAATTCTTTAAAAAATGGATCATTCATTAGGCTATTTAGATTATTTTTTACCTTTATAGTTTTGGTTGTTGATATATTTACAACTGTCTGTTTTGCTTTTTGAATTGAACTATTATATGATAGGATTGAGTTTTGATCTACAGTTGGATTTATGCGGTTAAAATTTGGGTTTGCATCACTAAATTCTACATTAGCACCAAAAATTGTTGAGGCTGCTATAAGTGATATTAATGTTATTTTTTTCATATTATTCCCTTTTAAAAAATTGCTTTGGATTATATTATGTAGGGATAAATATAAATTTAATATTTATACAAATGAATTTAAATAAGTTGATTGACATTAGCTCAACTTTTATGATATAATTTATATAAAAAAATATAAGTGGAGAATTATAATGAGTAATAGTTTATATGAAACTTTGGGAATCTCTAAAGATGCTAGTAGCGATGAGATTAAAAAAGCCTATAGAAAGCTAGCTAGGCAGTATCATCCCGATATCAATAAAGACCCAGGAACTGAAGAGAAATTTAAAGAGATTAATGCAGCTTATGAAATTTTAAGCGATGAAACGAAGCGTAAGCAGTATGATCAATATGGCGATAGTATGTTTGGCGGGCAGAGTTTTCATGATTTTAGTAGAGAAAATTTTGGCGGTAATGCTGATTTTAATGATATATTAAATCAACTTTTTGGCAATTTTGGTGGTGCAGGACGATCTAAGAGAGGGTTTAGTGGATTTAGTTCAGCAGGTTTTGGTGGATTTGATGGTTTTGATCAAGGATTTGGGCAAAATTTAGATATTCAAGCTAGAATAAATATTTCACTTGAACTAGCTGTAAATGGCGGTGATTATGAGTTTAGTATAAATGGCGAAAAGATTAAAATCAAAATTCCAGCCGGATTAAATAGCGGTGAAAAGCTACGGGCTAGAAATAAAGGTAAAAGTGCTGGAAGCCATAGAGGAGATCTAATTATTACTGTAAATATAGAAGAGGATAAGGAGTATAAAAGAGATGGCGATGATCTATATAAAAATTTAGATTTAACTCTTAAAACTGCTCTTTTTGGTGATAAAATTGATGTAAAGACATTTAAAAAAGATGTATCAATCAAAATACCGCCTAATACTAAAAATGGTCAAAAAATTAGATTAAAGGGTTATGGTGTAAAAAATAGAAAAAGCAACATCTATGGCGATATGTATTTAGTTACTAATATAATTTTACCAGATATTGAGCGGATTGATCCACAATTAAGAGATATGTTGCAAAGCAAACTATAAAGGAGATGGTATGAGAGATTATGAAGAGCCAGTCTATCTAATAAGCGTAGTAGCAAAGGTTTTAAGTATCCATCCCCAAACTCTAAGACAGTATGAAAGAGAGGGATTAGTAGAGCCTAGCAGAACTGAAGGCAAGATGAGACTCTATAGCGAAAAAGATCTTGATAGGATTAAGATGATTTTAAGACTTACTAGAGATTTAGGTGTAAATTTAGCAGGTGTTGATGTGATTTTGCGCTTAAAACAAAGACTTGAAGAGTATGAAGCTGTAATAGAGGAGTTAAGGGCAAATATAAAAACACAAAATAAAGGTTCGCTAGTCAAGCGTGGTAGTAGTTTTGATTTAATATTTGTAAATGATAAAAAGTAGAGAAAATGGATAATATCATATATATATTTGTAATAACAGCTGGTTGTGCTGTTTTATTTAATCTTATATTTCGCAGATATGGAATCCCAACTATTATAGGTTATATTGCTACAGGAATCTTGATTTCACAGCTTTTTGGGCTAAAAAATAATCATGATTTAAGTTTTGTAGCTGAATTTGGGATTGTATTTTTGATGTTTACTATTGGGCTTGAGTTTAGTATTAAGCATTTAATGTCAATGAAAAAATATGTATTTATGTATGGTCCTATTCAAGTATTTGCTACTGGCTTTGCATGTAGCATTTTATCGGTTTATATATTTGATATAGATATTAAAAGCGCTATTATTATAGGCTTTGCATTATCTCTTAGTTCCACAGCAATAGTTTTAAAAACATTAAATGATAATGGGCATATATCAAAGCGTTATGGACGCAAGGTACTTGGAATATTATTATTTCAAGATATAGCAGTTATTCCTTTGCTTTTAATGATAGATATATTTAATGTAGAAGATGGCGCTGTAAGCTCTTTGATATTTACATCTATGGTTAGTGCTTTAATATTAATTGTAATATTATATTTTATTGGTAAGTATATATTAAGTCGTGTTTTATATTTAGTAGTGAGTGCAAATTCAAAAGAGATATTTATAACTACTATTTTATTTACGGTTATTGGCTCTAGCTTTTTAGCACACTATTTTGGATTTAGTTATTCACTTGGAGCATTTATTGCTGGTATGCTAATAGCTGAAACGCAGTATAAACATCAGATTGAGACAGACCTTATACCTTTTAGAGATCTTCTTTTGGGTCTATTTTTTATAACAGTTGGTATGCAGATAAACTTTAATGTAATTGCTAATAATCTTTTTATAATTGCTTTAGTTTTGATTACTGTTTTAATAATTAAAGCTTTGATTATTTATCTATTCTTAATGATATTAACTAGAAAAAAAGTCGCATTAAAAGCAGCGCTAAGCTTAGCTCAAGTTGGAGAGTTTGCTTTAGCTATATTTACATTATTATCTGTAAAAGGTATGGCTGATGATAAAACATTGCAGATTTTAACTGCTGTAGTAGTTATATCTATGGTTCTTACTCCATTTATCTTAAAAAATGTGAGCAAAATCGCTGATAGCATGGAAGAGCAAGATGAGCTAATGCAAGCAGTTGTAACTACAAAAGAACAAGATGAGATAGAAGAGCTTGTAAATATAGATATTCCAGAGTATAAAAACCATTTTGTAGTATGTGGATATGGCAAGCTTGGTCGTGAAATAGTAAGGCAATTAAAGGCTAAAGGTTGTTCATATATAGCACTTGAAAATGATTTAAATTTAGTAGAGCGTGGTAAGAATAGTAGAGATAATGTATATTATGGAAATGCTATTCAAAAAACTACTTTAGAAAAAGCTCATATTAAAAATTGTATAGCTACAATAATTGCTGTTAGCAATGAACAAAAATCAGAGCTAATAGCAAACTCTATAAAAAATCTAGGATATGATGTAAATACTATCATAAGATTTGCTGATACTATAGAGAAGGGGCTTTATACTGATTTTGGAGATCATTTTTATTTGATTAAAGAGAGAGAAGCTGTGGCTAAAGCTATTATTAGTAAGGCTTTAAAGTGCAAAATAAATAATGACTTAAATCAAGGATAATTATGGATAACTCGTTGATTATATTTGGAGGATTATTTATCCTTAGTGTTTTATTTAGCAAAATATCTGATAAATATGGAGTTCCAGCGCTGCTTATGTTTTTAGCAATTGGTATGCTAGCAGGTAGCGATGGGCTTATAGGACTTGAATTTGATAATGCTAAAATGGCTGAAAATGTAGGAACTATAGCACTTATATATATACTGTTTTCTGGTGGATTTAATACCAACTATAAATCAATAAAACCTATTTTTAAAAGCGGTATAGTATTAGCAACTTTTGGGGTTGCTATCTCAGCTGTGATTACTGGAGTATTTGCTTATTATATAATTGGCTTTTCTATGCTTGAGTCGTTACTATTTGGTGCAATTATTAGCTCGACTGATGCAGCAGCAGTATTTTCTATTATGCGTTCAACTAAGCTTAAAAATAATCTTGCTTCGCTACTTGAGTTTGAAAGTGGCAGTAATGATCCGATGGCTATCTTTTTAACTATTACTCTACTTGGACTTCTTACAGCTACTACAGTTATAGATCCATACACAATGAGTATCAAGCTTATACTTGAGTTTATCCTTGGTGGTACAATGGGTTATGTATTTGGTATTATAATCCCAAGCCTTATAAATAGAGTAAAGCTAGGCTCTTGGGGGTTATATCCAGTGCTTTTAATAGCTTTGGTTGCTGTGCTTTTTGGTTTGACAGAAAAGATTGGTGGTAATGGATACATTGCAGTATATGTAGCTGGAATTATCGCTAATAAAAAAGAGTTTTTGTATAAAAAGAATTTAACTGGTTTCTTTGATGGAATAGCTTGGATGATGCAGATATTTATCTTCCTTACACTTGGGCTTTTGGTCTTTCCTAGCGAACTACCTCATGTTGCTATGATTAGTATTTTAATGTCGCTTGTTGTTATGTTTATTTCAAGACCTATTAGTGTATTTATGTCTACTATATTTTCTAAATATAATTTAAAAGAGAAGTGCTTTATCTCATGGGTTGGCCTTAGAGGAGTTGTTCCTATTATTTTGGCTACATATCCTCTCTCAGCTGAACTAGAAAATGGTCAATTAATCTTTAATATAATATTTTTTATGGTATTAATATCTGTGCTTACTCAAGGCACTACGCTTAATAAAAGCGGAAAAATATTTGGAGTTATCGAACCATCTAAGACTACAATTCCAAATATGCCTAGCAGCCCAATATCTTATTCGGACATAAAGCAGTATAAAATAGGGGAATCATCAAAGGTAATTGGTAAAAACTTAACGGAGCTTGGTTTGCCAGATGATTTTTTAATTGTTTTAGCAAAACGAAATGGCGAGCTTATAAAGGTTAGTGGTTCATTTGAATTTATGCAAAATGATATTTTGCTTATTTTGTGCAATAGCGAGTTAAGATATCAAAAGATTATTAGAATTTATGAATTATAGGATTTGAAATGGAGTTAGAAATTTGGGTTTTTGTCCTGTTGTTTTGTGTGGCGTTTTTTAGTGGTTTTGTAGATGCTATCGCTGGTGGTGGTGGGCTAATTACCATCCCAGCATTAATAGCAGTTGGTATCCCAGAGCATGTAGCATTAGCTACAAATAAACTACAAGCTACATTTGGTAGTTTTACAGCCGCAGCTAACTTCACTCATAAAAAAATGGTGGATTTTAACTCTCTTTGGCGTGGAATTATATGGACATTTGTAGGGGCAGTGTGTGGTACATGGTCAGTACTTTTAATCGATGCTGTGGTGATTAAATATCTAATTCCAATCTGTTTAGCAGCAATTTTAATCTACACTATTTTTACTCCAAACCTTGGTCAAATTGATAGAGAAAAGAGAATAAGTCAAAATTTATTTTACGCTATTTTTGGGTTAGGAATTGGATTTTATGATGGATTTATCGGGCCTGGTACGGGATCGTTTTGGATGTTTGCTTTTGCTAGTTTGCTTGGTTTAAATTTAAAAACCGCAGTAGCAAATACTAAAATCTTAAATTTTACTTCTAATATAGTATCTTTAGCTGTATTTATTGGAGGTGGGCAAATTCTATGGCTACTTGGAATAGTTATGGGTTTTGGCCAAATGATTGGAGCTTATTTTGGTTCGCATATGGTTATAAAAAAAGAGATTAAATTTATAAAAATTATCTTTTTAACTGTGGTAAGTTTAACTATTGTTAAGATTATTTATGATTTATTTATTAAATAAAATTTAGAATAAAATAACCAAAAATAGATATTTAAATTGATTTTTTAATTTGTGCTTAATCTAAATTAAGATATAATTACCGCAAATTTTTTTAAAAGGCGCTTTTCTATGAAAGATCTGTTTCTCTTTTCAAATTTGATCGTTAATGATCATAGCTTTACGTACCTTTTTCACATTATTTTAGTTGCGATTATAGTACTAATTGTTGCTAAAATGGCTACTAGCTCGATGCAGCTTGTACCTCGTGGTACTCAAAATTTACTTGAGGCATATTTAGAAGGTATCGTATCAATGGGTCGTGATGTAATGGGTAGTGATGAGCTTGCTAGAAAGTATCTACCGCTAGTAGCTACAATTGGTTTAATCGTATTGACAAGTAATGTAATTGGTATTATTCCTGGTTTTGAAGCTCCTAGTTCTAGCTTGAATCTAACTCTTTGTTTGGCTCTTTGTGTGTTTATATATTACAACTTTGAAGGTATTCGCACTCAAGGTGTGATTAAATATTTTGCCCATTTTATGGGACCAAATAAATTTCTTGCTCCTTTAATGTTTCCTATCGAGATTGTATCTCATTTATCTCGTATAGTTTCATTATCATTTAGGCTTTTTGGAAATATCAAAGGTGATGATCTATTTTTGATGGTTGTTCTTAGTCTTGCTCCGTGGGTTGCTCCACTTCCAGCATTTGCATTACTAACATTTATGGCATTGCTACAAACATTTATCTTTATGATTTTAACATATGTTTATTTGGCTGGTGCTGTGGTAGTTTCTGAAGAGCATTAATTTTTGGTATACATTTTAAATTTTATTCTGGGTGCGTCGTTGGCAGTTGCTATTGTCGGCGCACTATTTTGTATCTATCATTTTTATTTTTTAGGGCTTTTTCTTAGTGGTTTAATTGGGGCTAGTTTTGGTCTTATTTTAGCTTTGATATCATATCTATTATTAAGGATTTTAAATAGTGATCAAGTATGCAATTAGCGATCCTAAATTTTATTCAAATTTGGATTATGCTTTTAATAATTTTATTAGATTAAAAGAGGCTAATATGCTACTTTTTAGAGATAAAAATTCTAATAACTATGATAAAACAGCTCAAGAATTTATTAAATTTAAATCTTATAATATAAAATTTTTACTTCAAAATGATATCGATTTGGCTTGCAAACTTGGCTTTGACGGTATTCATTTTAGTTCAAATTTTATTCATTTATTAAAGGAAACTCCGCCAAATTTAATCAAAATTGCTAGCACTCATAATATTAAAGAGATAGAATTGGCCAATCAATATGGAGCCGATTTTATTACATTTAGTCCAATTTTTGCAACTCCAAATAAGGGCAAACCAAAAGGCTTAGAAGGATTAAAAGAAGCTATAAAAATATCAAAATTTAAGGTTATTGCTCTTGGCGGGATAATGAGTGCTGAGCAAATTTGTGCTGTGATGAAGTGCGGTGTGGCTGGATTTGCATCAATTCGCTATTTTACGCTAGATTAACCTTATTAATATTTAATTTTTTTTGTGCTAAAATATACTATTTTATCAATATCAAAAGGCTAAATTTATGTTTGAAACAGTTATAGGATTAGAAGTACATTGTCAGTTAAATACAAAAACTAAGATATTTTGTGGATGTTCAACTAGTTTTGGAGAGGAGCCAAATACTCATGTTTGTCCAACATGCTTAGCTCTTCCTGGGGCATTGCCGGTGTTAAATTCTCAAGCAGTAAAAAAAGCAATTAGCTTTGGTAAAGCAATAAATGCAACGGTAAATAAAAAGAGTGTTTTTGACCGCAAAAACTACTTCTATCCAGATTTACCTAAAGCCTATCAGATATCTCAATTTACTATTCCAATTGTAGAAAATGGTGAGCTAATTATTAAAGTTGGCGATAAAAGTAAAAGAATTGGTATTACTAGAGCGCATTTAGAAGAAGATGCTGGCAAAAATAGCCATGAGAGTAAATCTAGTCTTGTAGATCTAAATCGTGCTGGAACTCCGCTTTTAGAGATCGTAAGCGAACCAGATATTAGAAGTAGTGATGAGGCAGTAGCGTATCTTAAAAAACTTCATAGTATTTTAAGATTTTTAAATATTAGCGATGCTAATATGCAAGAAGGCTCTTTTAGATGCGATGTAAATGTTAGCATTAGACCAAAAGGTGATGAAAAGCTATATACAAGAGTTGAAATTAAAAATTTAAATTCATTTAGATTTATTCAAAAAGCTATTGAGTATGAGGTAGAGCGTCAGTGTGAAGCTTGGGAGGATGGCAGATATGATAGTGAGGTTGTTCAAGAAACTAGACTATTTGATACGACAAAATTAATAACTAAACCAATGAGAAGTAAAGAAGATAGTGCAGAGTATCGCTATTTTCCAGATCCTGATTTATTACCAGTTATTATTCCTGATGAGCTTATGGAAGAAGCTAGTATTTTACCTGAGTTACCAGATGAAAAAAAAGCTAGATATATAAGTGAATTTGGAATAAAAGAGAGCGATGCTGATGTGATAATTAGCAGCTATGAGATGGCAAAATATTTTGAAGATCTAATAGCTGGTACAAACTCACCAAAACTATGCGTGACTTGGCTTACTGTAGAGCTTTTAGGTAGATTAAAAAATGGTGTAACTATAGAGACAAGTCCAGTTAATAGCGCAAAACTCTCAACTCTATTAAACAGAATAGAAGATGGCACCATCTCACAAAAAGCTGCTAAAGATGTTTTAGATGCAATAATAGAAAGTGATGAAGATATAGATAGCGTGATTGATCGTCTGGGCCTAAAACAAGTAAGTGATGATTCAGCTATATTATCTATCATTGATACAATATTAGCTACAAATGAAGATAAAGTAGCTGAGTATAAGAGCGGTAAAGATAAATTATTTGGTTTCTTTGTTGGTCAAGTTATGAAAGAGGGCAAGGGTGCATTTAATCCAGCCAAAGTAAATGAGTTATTAAAAACGAAATTAGGGTAGCATTATTGGTTTATTAGCAATTTTCATAAGATTAAATTTATTAATATATAGCAAGATTTTTATTTATAAAATTATGTTTTTTATTTTGCAAAATTAAATTTAATCTTATAGAGATTTTGTTAGTAAGTATTAGTAGCGATATAAAACTATGGATAGCAAGATATGAAAATAGCAGTAATCGGTGCTGGAAAATGGGGGCAGGCTTTATACTCAGCACTTAAAATAAATAATGATTGCATTATCTCATCTCGAACAAAGCGTGACATTGAAGGTTTTGTAGAGTTGGATAAGGCGCTAGAGTGCGACTATTTGCTCTTTAGTATATCAACTCAAAAAACACATGAGTTTTTACGCTCAAATTTTAAAGCAAAGAATCAAAAAATATTAGTAGCTTCTAAAGGTATAGATACGATTAGTGGAGAGTTTTTACATGAGATCTATTCTAAATTTGCTCCAAGCGAAAATTTGGCATTTTTAAGCGGTCCTAGCTTTGCAAGTGAGATTATACAAGGATTGCCGTGTGCTTTAGTGATAAGCAGCGAAAATGATGAGTTAGCTCAAATTTGGGCTAGCACTTTTCCAAGTTTTATTAAGCCATATATTAGCGACGATGTTATAGGAGCTGAGATTTGTGGCGCATATAAGAATGTGATCGCTATAGCTGGCGGTGTATGTGCTGGTCTTGGTCTTGGGCAAAATGCTAGAGCTAGTTTGATATCTAGAGGATTAGTAGAGATGGCTAGATTTGGTGAGCATTTTGGTGCTAAGAGTGATACATTTTTAGGTCTTAGTGGAGCAGGGGATCTATTTTTAACTGCAAGTAGTGAATTATCTAGAAATTATAGAGTTGGTCTTGGATTAGCTAGTGGATTTAGTCTTGATGAGATTTTAGCTCAAATTGGAGAGGTGGCTGAAGGTGTAGCTACAGCATATGCAATTACTAAAATTGCTCAGCAAAAAGCGATTTATACTCCAATTGCTAGTCAAGTAGTTGATATGCTAGGTGGCAAAGACGCCAAAGAGGCATTAAAGGATTTATTAAAACGACGATGAAAAAGATTATTTTGCTATTTATTTTTACTATTTCACTCTTTGGCACACCAAGTGATAAAGAGTTAAGAAATATGATTGGTCAGATGGTGATGGTGGGATTTACTGGAAACAGTTCTAGTGATGAGTGGGTTAAGCAGCTTCATCTTGATATTAAAAATGGTAGAATCGGTGGAGTAATGATACTAGCTAGAAATATTAGCAGCAAACAGGGGTTAAAAAATTTAACCAAATATTTAAATTCCGCCAGTTCTAAATATCCTCTTTTTATAGCTATCGATGAAGAAGGCGGGCAAATTAGTAGATTTAATAAATTTAGCGATTTTGAGCATTTTCCATCAGCTTATAAGGTTGGTAGTGAGTTAGATTTAAATAGTGCTAATAAGCTATATACTAATATGGCAACTCAGCTTAAAAATCTTGGAATAAATATGAATTTTGCTCCAGTAGTTGATCTTCATAATGATATATCACCTATAATTGGTCAAAGACAAAGAGCATTTAGCAAGGATGCAGGTGAAGTAACTGCATATGCTAGTGAGTTTATATCAGCTTTTGATAATGTAGGCGTTGCTAGTGTGTTAAAGCATTTTCCAGGTCATGGCAATGCCTCATCTGATACGCATAAGATTAGCACTATAGTAGATAGTTTTGATTTTGATGAGATTAGGCCGTATTATGAATTAATTAAGCGTAAAAAGGCTAAATTTATAATGGTTGGCCATATGATAATCCCTACAATCGATGATGTAAATCCAGCTACGCTCTCACGCCAAATAGTTACAAATTTACTAAAAGATAGCTTAAATTATGAAGGCGTTGTCATAAGCGATGATATGTTAATGAAAGCACTTGGAGGAACACTTGAGCAAAATGCTATAAAGGCAGTAAATGCTGGAGTAGATATATTGCTAGTAAGTGAGTATTTTTATAATAAAACCAACTCTATAAAAGCTTTAAATGATGCAATTTTTAACTCTGTTAAAAGTGGTAAAATAGAGATTGCTAGAATTATTGATGCGTATAATCGTATAATTGCTCAGAAGGCTAGATTCTAATCTCTATCTAGCCCAAGTCTGTTAAACTCATCTCTTAAATTCTCTTTAATGCTTCTAGCAAGCTGTTCTCCGTTTATAAAATTAGACTCTACAAAACTATCAAGTCTGCTAAGAAGAGCAAAAAGTTTACTTTGCCATTGGGTGCTATCTTTTGAATTTAAAGACTCAATAAATACAAGTTCTTTACTAAAATCGCTTAAAACCTCTAGTATTTCATCTTTTTTATTAGGTTCTAATATCATATCTTCTTGGGTGTTTTGACGCAATATATCTATTTGATTGTCTATCGCATCACAAAATTTAGAATAGACTAAATGTGGATTTTCATCATCATTTGTGATATTTTGTGTTACTTTATTTATCTGTTTATAGAGTATTACTCCTACAATTAATACAGCAACTGCCATTATAATTAAATCATTTTGTGCCATTTTTTCTCCTTAAATTTGAAATTGTAGCAATTGCAAGACTAATCCATATGAGTGCAAAGCTAATAATTTTATAAAAATCTAAAGTCTCATTATATATAAAAACTGCAATAATCATACTTAAAGTTGGGCTTATGTATTGCAAAAATCCAATTGTAGAGAGCTTGAGATATTTGGTGCTAGCATTAAATGTAAGTAGTGGTAGTATAGTTACAAATCCGCTTAAAAATAGCATAATTCCATTAAAATTTATCCCAAATTCACTGCTATTATTTATAGCTAGATATAGCAAATAAAGTAGAGCAAAAGGTGTTAAAATGATAGTTTCAATAAATAACCCCTCAAAAGTTCTAACCCCAAGTCTTTTGCGTAAAAGTCCATATAACGCAAATGATAATGGCAGTATAATAGATATTAGCGGTAGATTGCCAATGGCATAAATTTGAACTCCAATAGCAATAAATACGATAAAAATTGAGAGTTTTAAAGCAGGACTTAACCCCTCTTTTAATATAATAGCACCAAGAAGTATGGAAAAAAGAGGATTTATAAAGTATCCAAGACTAGTTGCTAAAATTTCATTTTGGTTGATTGCATAGATAAATACTCCCCAATTACTAGCAATTAATGCACCTGTAATGGCTAAGGTTAGAGTAACTTTTTTGATTTTTGCGATTCTTTTTAGGCTTGTTAGCTTTTTTGTGACTATAAGCACAATAAATAAAATCACCGATGACCAGATGATTCTATGAGCTAAAACCTCAGTGGCGCTAATGCCTTGGATGAATTTGAAAAACACAGGAAACACGCCCCACATAATAAATGTAGTTAAAGCTAAGATAAATCCTTTTTGTGTTGCTTGCATTAGTAATTTAGATCACCTATAAATTTGAGAATTCTTGGATTGTTTTGCGAACTAAAAAACTCTTTTGGGGATTCAATAGTAACTATTTTGCCATCTTCTAAAAATATAATCTTATCAGCGATATCCTTGGCAAATTTGAGTTCATGAGTGACTAAGATCATAGTTTGGTGTTCATTTGCTAGCATTTTAAGCGTGGATAAAACTTCGCTTACTAGTTCTTTATCAAGTGCGCTTGTAGGCTCATCAAGCAATAAAATATTTGGTTTTAAAGCAACAGCTCTAGCAATTGCAACACGCTGCTGTTGTCCTCCGCTTAAAGAGCTAGGATAGGCATTGGCTCTATCTTTGAGGCCAAATTTATTTAGTAAATTTAAAGCAATCCCAATGGCTTTTTCTTTTGGCATTTTTTGGACACTGATTAGCCCTTGGGTGATATTTTGCGTAGCATTTAGATGAGCAAAAAGATTATAAGATTGAAATACCATTCCCATTTTGCGTCTTAAATTTAAAATTTCTTGTTTGCTTGGATGGGATTTAAAATCAATTTTTAATGAACCATCGCTAAATTCCAAAATCCCGCTATCTGGTATCTCTAGATAGTTTAATGAACGAAGAAGTGTAGTCTTGCCACTTCCGCTTGGCCCGATAATTGCAATTATCTCACCTTTTTTAATATCAAAACTAATATTTGATAATATGGTATGAGAGCCGATTTTTTTATTTATATCTCTTATTTGTAGCATATTTTCCTCTTATAGATGCTTGCTAAATTTTGCCTCAAGGTGAGTTTGTAAATATCCAAGACCTATACAAATAATCCAGTATATAAGAGCAGCTTGCGAATAGACTCTTAGAAATTCATAATTTTGAGAGGCGATAGTTTGAGCTTGACGAAATAGTTCAGCTACCAAAACCACTGAAGCTAAAGATGTATCTTTAATAAGCGCTATAAAGGTATTAGATAGAGTCGGCAAGGCTATTTTAAGGGCTTGCGGTGCTATAATTTTAATAAAAGTATCGCTATTAGTTAGTCCTATACTCCATCCAGCCTCCCATTGTCCCTTTGGTACAGCTAAAATACTAGCTCTAATAGTTTCACTGCTATATGCGCCAATACTAAGACTAAAAGCAATAATTGCGCTAATGAATGGATCTAGCGTTATGCCAATATTTGGCAAACCATAAAATATTATAAAAAGCTGTACAAGTAGAGGTGTTCCACGAATTATAGAGATGTAGAACTGACAAATAGCCTTAGCTAAATTTGATAGTGGATTTTTGCTGTGATTGATACGGATAAGCGCTACAATAACACCTATTGCAATACCACAAATAAAAGATATAATACTAAGGGGGATTGTATATAAAATAGCCCCCTTAATCATAGGCAAAAATGCCTCAATATAATTACTCACTAACATCTATTCCAAAATATTTTTCTGAAATTTGCTTTAGCGTTCCATCTTTTTTCATAGATTCAAGAGCTTTATTGATTATATCTCTTTGTTCGGTTAGCTCTTTTTTAAATAAAAATACACTTCTTGTGCCATTGCCAGTGCTAAATGCGACTTTGATATTTTTATCTCCAGTTGTTTTGATATAGTTTAATATAGCAAGTTTATCATTCATAGTAGCATCTGCTCTACCTTGACTGACTGCTTTAATAGCTGGTGCTAATCCATCAACTAAAACAATATTTGCCCCATTTTCTATGGCAATCTCGTAGTAGTTACTACCCATTGCTTGAGCAATATTTTTGCCTTTAATATCGCTTAGTGAGTTGATGCTATTATCATTAGCTCTTACAGCAACGGCAGCTGAAGTAACTATATATGGATCACTTAGCGTGTAAAGCTCGGCTCTTTTAGGGTCAGCATCGCTTATTTGATTTGCTATCATATCAAACCGATTTGAATTTAATCCTGAGAATATAGCATCCCAATTTGTTTCATGAAATTCAATCTCAAATCCAGCTCTTTTGGCTGCTTCAGTGATTACTTCTACATCATATCCGACTAGTTTGCCACTTGCATCATGATATGAAAATGGATTATATGTACCTTCTGTTGCGACTCTTAATTTATCTTTGTTGGTATTATTAGAAGAACAACCAATCATTAAAAGACTAATGAATAAAAAAGATATTAACTTTTTCATATTTACTCCTCAAATTTATTTAAAATTTCATAATATTATCTAAAATATATAAATAAATTATAAAAATTATATATTTTAGATAAAGGCTATATTATAGTTATTTAAAAAATATATATAGTAAAATTATATATTTTTAATATTTTTAATATAAGCATGTATATATTCATATCCCGAATATAAGGTAAGAATAACAGAAATCCAAAGTAAAATTTCGCCACCCCACCATTGCATAGATAAAAATCCAATAGCTACCATCTGCATTATTGTTTTAATCTTGCCAGCTATGGATGCACTTATATCTATATTTTCACTAGCCATTACAACTCGAAATCCAGTAATGAAAAACTCTCTAACAAGAATTATATATACTGCCCATGCATCAGCTCTATCTATTATCATTAAACCTAAAAATGCTGCTAAAATCAACATTTTATCGGCAAGCGGATCTAAGATTGCACCTAGTTTTGTCTTTTGATTCCAGCTTCTAGCTATATATCCATCAAAAAAATCAGTAATGCTAGCTACTACAAATGTTAAAGCACAAAAGTAATTAAGCCAACTAATCTCTATAGCATCTCCATTGCCCTTAATACATAAAAGCAAAAAAAACATAAGTGGAGCTAAGAGTATACGAAATATAGCTAGAGAATTTGGTAAATTTATCATTTAAAAGTAGTGCCACCATCTATTATAAATGTATGGCCTGTTACCCAGCTAGCTTTTGAGCTGCATAGAAATAAACAAGCACCAGCAAGATCAGTTGGTTGCCCCATGCGACCTAAAGGACTTAATGATGCTGTAGCATCTCTTACTTCTTCATAATTTGTAAATGCTCTTAAAGCATCAGTTTCTATTGGCCCACCACTTACTACATTTACTCTGATGTTTTTCTCGCCAAGCTCAGTAGCTGCGTATCTTGCCATAGCCTCCACTGCAGCTTTTGCTGTGCCGTGACCGCTATAGTGTTCTATATAGACTAGGTTTCCAGTTGAGCTTAAGCTAACTATGCTACCACCGCCTACTTTTTCCATTCTTTTAGCAGCTTCTTGAGAGCCTACTACAAATGCATTTACGGTGGCTGTAAAGATATTGTTTATTCCACGAGGTTTTAACTTCATAAATTTAGTATAACCACCAGCTACTGCGCGTCCTGAAATAATTGCATTTGATACAAAAAAATCGACTCTATCAAAATCTTTATCTATCTCTAAAAATAGCTCTTTATAAGTTTCAGGTTCAAGAATATTTAAAGGATATGCTCTAGCTTTGATGCCAAATTCTTTTTCTAACTCTAATGCTTGATTTTTAGCCATCTCTTCATTAGAGTTATAGGTAAATGCAATATTTGCACCATATTTTGCAAATTCAAGTACAATTGCTCTACCAATTCCTCTTGTACCGCCACTAATAACTAGGGTTTTGCCTTTAAATTCTTCATGATAACAGTTCATTAAAATCCTTTTATATCGTAAGTTTTCATTATTGATTCTATCTTTTTGAGATTCTCACTGCTTGGAGCTACAAGTGGTAATCTATATTCTAAGCTATCTATTAAACCAGCAATATACATAGCAGCTTTAATAGGTATTGGATTTGACTCGCAAAATAGAACTTTATTTATATTATATAGTTTATCATTAATCTCTTTTGCTTTTAGAAACTCATTTTGCATAGCATAGTGAGTAAGAGCTGAAGTTTGATCTGGTAAGAGATTTGATGTAACTGATATAACGCCTTTTCCTCCATTGCTTAAAACTGGATAGTTAATAGCATCATCACCGCTTAATAAATATATCTTTGGTTCATGAGCTAAAATATCAACACATCTTTCTATATTGCCACTTGCTTCTTTAACTCCATAGATATTATCGCAATCATTAAATAGCCTTATAATTGTCTCTGGCAATATATCGCATCCAGTTCTAGATGGGACATTGTATAGCAAGATAGGTATATTTACTGACTCAGATATAGCTTTGTAGTGTTGATATAATCCTTCTTGGGTTGGTTTATTATAGTATGGTGCTACTGATAAGATTCCGTCTGCGCCACAATTTTGAGCAAATTCAGCCAAACCTATAGCCTCGTGAGTAGCATTGCTTCCAGCACCCGCTAATACTTTTACATCGCTATTTTTACACGCATTTACAGCTATCTCAATACAAATTCTATGCTCATCATGAGTAAGAGTCGCACTCTCGCCCGTAGTTCCTACAGGTACAACTGCATCAATTCCATTTTTTATCTGTCTTTTAATAAGTTTTTCATAACCATTTTCATCTATTTTACCATTTTTAAAAGGTGTTACTAGAGCTGTCATCGCTCCATAAATACTTTTTTTCATTTGATTCCTTTTAATATAATTGTAGTGGATTTATCTTTGTTAAAATACCTATTTGCACACTCTTTGATATCTTGTGTTGTAAGTGCATTTGTCCTATCTGAGAGTTGCCAAAGTGGCTCTATATCGCCTCTTGCTATATAGCTTCCATACAGACTTGCAAGCTTGCTTGCGCTACTTAATGAGTAGATAAAATTGCTCTTTAGGCAATTTTTAATTTTAGTTAGCTCATCAGTATCTATATCGCTATTTTTTAGTTTTTTTATCAGCTTTAAGATTTCTTTTTTAACTAGTTTGGCTTTTATACCTGGATTACAAATAGCGATTATTATAAATAAATTTTCATCAATGCTTTCCATAGGATAAGCATAAATTTGATTTACTAAATTTAATTTATCTATTAAAACTCTTTCAAATAATGAGCTTTTACCGCTGCTAAGATATTCGCCAATTGCACTTAATGCAGTCTGGTCTGGATGATTAAATGGCGGTATTTTATAAGCGATAGCTATCATCTCTACATCACTTTGTTTGCGAATTATTAAAGACTTTTCTCCGTTTTGTTCAGGCTCTATGCAGTGCATAGTAGGTATTTCGCAGCGGTTTGCTATACCTTCAAAGTGTTTTTTGCCAAGTTCAAATGCAGTATTCTCGTCAATATCTCCAGTAATCATTAAAAATGCATTTTTTGGTTGATAAAATTTAGACCAAAACTCCTTAATATCAGCAATATTCCAATTTTCAATATCTTTAATAAATCCAATTGGCGTCCAGTGATAAGGATGATATATAAAAGCGTGATTAAATAGTCTAAAATATAGTATTCCAGTTGGATTATTGTCCGTTCTCCATCTGCGTTCTTCTAAAACAACATCTCGCTCAGGTAAAAATTCATCTTCTTTAAGGCTTAAATTTGCCATTATATCAGCATAAAGTTCTAGCGATGTATCTAAATTTTGACTCGAACATTTGATAAAATAGTGAGTAAAATCAAAGCCAGTACTAGCATTATTTACTCCGCCAAAACCCTTTACAATGGAGTCAAACTCACCAGCTTTTCTATTGTCTGTACTTTTAAAATTTAGATGTTCTAACATATGTGCGATTCCGCTCTTACCCATTGTTTCGTTTCTAGAGCCAACTTTATAATAAAGATCTATGCTAATAACATTTGAACCTAAATTTAAAGGGGTATGATAGATCTCAAACCCATTTTCAAGGGTAATTTTGCTAAATTTTGGTAGCATTTATCTCCTTAGATTAGCGCCAACTGCTTGAGAAATATTTTCATATCCCTCGCTTAAGGCTAAATTTAATATTTGACTATTGATATTTTTACAAATACTTGGACCTTCATAGATAAAACTAGTATATATTTGTACTAAGCTTGCACCCATTTTGATACGCTCATATGCATCTTGACCATTATCAATTCCACCACAGCTAATTAATACTGCTTTACCATAAAGCTCTTTAGCAACCTCTTTAAATAGCTCTTTGCTCTTGTTTTTAATAAGTTGGCCGCTGATACCGCCAAAATCTTTTGCCTTTGGTGTAAGAGAGTAATCCACGCTAGTATTATTGATAATTAACCCTTTAAATCCAGCATTTGCAGCTGTAGAACAAAGAGATATAGCTGAGTCTATACTCATATCTGGAGCTATTTTTAAAATTAGAGGTTTTTTGGTTAAGCTACTTAAAGCAGCAAATAGTTCATTTATAAAAGACTCGCTTTGTAAATCTCTCAAATTTGGAGTATTTGGTGAGCTGATGTTGATTACAAATGCATCACAGCAACTATCAAGCCCTTTAACCAAAATTTCATAATCTTTAATAGCCATATCATTTGGTGTAATCTTATTTTTGCCAATATTAGCAATAAGAGGGATACTAAAAGGATATACCTTTGAGGCTCTAGCTTTAATCTTATCTAAGCCATCGTTATTAAATCCCATGGCATTTTGTATACTTTTTTCTTCTATTAAGCGAAATAGCCTTGGTTTTGGATTTCCATCTTGAGGTTTTGGTGTAAGAGTGCCATACTCTAAAAATCCAAACCCCATCGCAGATAGCGGTGTAATCATTGTAGCATTTTTATCAAATCCACCGGCGAGTCCAACTGGATTTAAAAAATTAATTCCAAAAATATTTTGTGATAGCTTAGTGTCAATAAAACAGAAATTATCCACCAAATAGTCGCTAACAAATGGAATTTTTACAGATACTTTCATTCCAAATTCAGCTATTTTATGGGCATTTTCTGGATTTAGTTTAAAAAAAATTTTTTTAATATCACTATAGTTCATAACATTCCTTTAAACCTGCTATTTTAGCTAAAATTTGCTTAAATTTGCTTATAATTAATAAGAAATTTAATGATATTTTGGGCAATTTATAGATATAATATTTTATAAATTTAAGGAGTAAAAGTGGCATATCAAGAGAAAAAATGGTAAAATTTTTATGAAAATGCTTAGGCTATAAGGGCGGAGTTCATGAGTCAATTTATAAATAGGGGGGGGGTATAACGCTCTTCAAGTGATTGGCGAATTAGAGAAAAAGGAGCGTTTAAATCAACTTAAAGCAGATGAAAAAGGTGTGTTAAATTGGTATAAAACTAATTTTCCTAGTGAGAAATTTAACTTTGCTGATATTCCGCATAATAAAATTACTTCACTAAATGGATTAAATATTTTGGTTCCATTTTATACTGATAATTCTATTGTTGATTTTATTATTGATGCTTTATCGTTTGATGAGTATGATAGTGTGGTGGAGCTAGGCTGTGGATATGGACAAAATCTTTTTAAGATATTTTATAATGGTAGCGGGGTGAATTTGAGATATTTTGGTGGCGAATTTACCAAAAGCGGCGTAGAGATGGCAAAAAAATTAGCTAGTATTGAGCCAAATATGAGAGCTGAGTTTTTTCATTTTAACCATTTAAAGCCTAAATTTGATAAAAAATTAGATTTTGGCAAAAAAGTTTTGGTCTTTACTTGCCATACGATTGAGCAAGTTAAAGAAATTCCTGATAATTGGTTTAAGGTTGTAGCTAGTATCGCTCCATTTGTCAGGTGTATTCACGCTGAGCCATTTGGGTTTCAAATTCGCAATCTAGGTGAAGCTAGTAAAAATCACAAAGATTATTTTATACAAAATGGCTGGAATTTAAATTTCGCTTCAACACTTAAAAAAGCTCAAAATGGTGATATAATCATCGAAGATGCTATGCTAGAGTATAGCTGTGGAACTGATCCATTTAACCCAACTTCAATTGCTGTGTGGAGAACGGTTTAGAGTTTAATATTGTTAGATTTTAGTGGAATTGAGCCATAATGAATAGTAAATTGGCCTTGATTTAATCTATTTTGCAAGGCCATAATCTTTTCTTTGCTTAAGTGCGCGATCTCCTTGCGTACTTGTGTATCTAGGGATTTTGATACTACGATATAAATGGCGATATTTTTTGGGCTAAATTTATAGGCAATTGTGATTTTGTCTTTGAATTCTTGTAGTGTAGTTTTGATTAGTGTTACAGCCTGCATTTGATGGTTTTTGTCTGTTGATACTGATTGTGCAGTTTCATTTGATGTAGTTTGAGTTTGAATTTCAGATTTGGTTTTTTGTATTTGATTTGTTGTCTGATTAGTTGAAGATGATAAATTTTGACTTGGATTTATCTGTTGATTTGGTGTATTTATAAGCAAATTTAACGCTAAATTATTATTAGGATTTATCGTAGTTGTTGGATTATGGTTATGTTTTTCATACTCTATTATATCTTTAAAATTAGCATCGATAAATTTCATTAGAGGCTTTATAAATGCGGTATATATGAGCTTTTTAATAAATTTAGATAAGATAAATTTATTTTTTATTGTTATTATTAGCTGCTCTTTTTGGGAGTATCGTTTAGAAATTTTAAGCGATATAATGGCGCAATCATCAACATAACATATTCCTTTTAGTGCATCAAGCGTGTATTTTAAAATATTATCAATATCAGCTGGTAAGTGCTGTTTCCATAGTATTTCGACAGCCAAATCCCCATTCATAATAAATGCATTTTGTTCTAAAGCAGCTTTTTTTAGCCCCTTTTGATAAATTGCTTTAATAGCATCATTTTTATTATTTATGCTTGTTGGTCTATCATTATATACTATTTTTTGTAGCATTAGTGGATTGCTCCTAGTTTTAGTTTTTGATAGATTTCACATTCTGCTTCAAGCTCTTTATCTGTACCAAATCCTACGATTTTACCATGACCTATAACAGCAATTTTATCAGCATTTTTGATAGTTGATAGACGGTGAGCAATAACAAATATAATCTTATCTTTGCTTAAATTTTCAATAGCTTTTGTTATTTCTTGTTCGCTTTCATTATCTAGTGCGCTAGTGGCTTCATCAAATATTAGAATTTGTGGATTATGATAAAGAGCTCTAGCTATGGCTATTCTTTGTCTTTGGCCACCGCTTAAATTTGCGCCATATTCATCTAAAGTTGTATAGATTCCATTATCTAAATTTTGAACAAAACTATAAGCATTTGCCATCTTAAGCGCCATTATAACTTTAGCCTCATCTAGTGGAGCAGCATACGCTACATTAGCTGCTATTGTATCGTTAAAGATATATACACGCTGAGTGACTAGACCAATATTTTGCCTTAGGCTATCTAGTTTAAATTCGCTTAAATCATTATCATTGATTAAAATCATTCCAGAATTTGGGTCATAAAATCTAATTAATAGATTAATAAGTGTGCTTTTACCGCCACCACTACTACCTACTAGTGCTATCATTTGACCCTTATAGACTTTAAGATTTATACCATTTAGTGCAGTTTTATCACCGTAGCTAAATTTTAAATCTTGGATTGTGATTGAATTTACCTTAGCTGGGAAATTTATATTTCCATCAACAATACTTGGCTGCATATCAAGTAACTCAAATGTTCTTTGGCTAGCCACTACTGCATCTTGCATTTGATTATATATATTTGTTATACGTTTTATAGGCGTATAGAGCATAAATAGCGCTGTAAGAAAGCTAAAAAAGCTACCTACTGTAATTTCTCCATTTATTACCTGTTGTCCGCCAATGATAATAGTAATAGCAATACCAACTGAGCCTAATGTTTCCATCATTGGACTAACTAAAGCATTTACCTTAACGCTTTTTAAATTTAAATGAAATATTTTAGTATTGTGATTATCAAATTTGCTTAGCTCTTTTTCTTGGGCACTACTAGCTTTAACTATTTCGATATTTGAGAAAATTTCATTTAACACTGATGTGATATCGCTAGAAGTTTCTTGCGATGTTCGGCTAAGTTTTCGCATTCTTTTAGCTAAGCGTGAAAGCGGATAAAAGGCTGCTGGTAACACAATAAGTGAAAATAGTGCTAAAGTAGGGCTTTGATAAATTACAACACAAAGTAATCCAATAATAGTTACAAACTCACGCACTAGTTCAGGAATGAGCGATGAGACGATATTGCGAATACGCTCAATATCACCCATTATCCTACTCATTAGCTCGCCAGTGCGATATTTATGGAAAAAACTCATATCTAATCCAAGTAGATTATCAAGTAGTTTGTATCTAAAACGCCTTACCATATCTTGTCCGATATAAGCGGTAAAATATACCTGTAGATATACTCCAAGGCTTTTTATAAAATATATTGCAATAATCGCATATGGAAGTAAATATAAAAGTGTTTCATTTTTTTCAACAAAGATATAATCAAGCACAGGTTTAACTAGCCATGCAGAAACTGCAGTTCCAACGCTAGCCATAATCATTCCTAAAATTGCAATAGCAAACTGCCACACATACTCTTTATAATAGGATTTAAACCGTCTAAAGACTTCTGTTATTCCGTCCATATTTTCTCCCATTTTACTCCATTTGGCGTATCCATTATCGCTACACCAAGGGCGGTTAATTTATCTCTTATAGCATCAGCTTTAGCATAGTCTTTAGCAGCCTTAGCGCTATTTCTAGATTCTATTAAATTTGCAATTTGCTCTTTTTGTTCTAAGCTAAATCCATATTGAAACCACTCAAACTCATCTATATAAAGAATTCCTAAAATCTCTTTTATAAATTCTAAATTTGCCATTATATCAGCTTTTAGTGCTTTGTTTTTTGGTTCTTTATCTAGATTTGTATTGGCTATATTTACCATTTCATCAATTTTTGCTAAGGCTTCTGAAATATTTAAATCATCGCTTAGGGCTTCTATAATCGCATTTTTAAACTCTAAATTTATCTCTCCAGGAGTTACGCCACTTAAGCGTTTTTTAAGTCTATAAATTTTATCGAGCCGTTTTTTACTAGAGAGTAAATCTCCTATATCGTAGTTAAAATTTGCCCTATAATGACTACTCATCAGATAATATCTTACCGCTTCACCCGGAGCAATAGCTAAAGCATCTTTAACAAAAAATGAATTGCCAAGGCTTTTACTCATTTTTTCGTTATTTACTTGAATAAATCCATTATGTAGCCAGTATTTAGATAGCTCTTGATGGTTTGCGCATCTGCACTGTGCAGCTTCGTTTTCATGGTGGGGAAAGAGCAAATCAGCTCCACCAGCGTGAATATCAATGGTTCCATTAAAGATCTCTGCAATCATTGCTACACACTCAGTATGCCAGCCTGGTCGCCCCTTGCCAAACGGACTATCATACCATTGTTCATCAAATTTCCATAGCACAAAATCTTTTTCATCTTTTTTAGCTCCACTGCTAGTAACTCTTGCGATTAGATTTTCGTCTTTTCTGCCGCTTAGACTTAGATATTTTTGATCTTTGCTAGTATCAAAATAAATTCCATCATCTAGCCTATACGTAGCGCCATTTTGTTCTAGTTTTTGAATATAATTTATGATCGCATCAAGCGACTCTGTGGCTTTAGGTTCTATATCGGCATTTAGGACATTTAAAGTGTTCATATCGTTTTTATATCTATCTATATAGTAGGTTGTTATCTGCTCTAAGCTTTGATTGCTAGATTTCATTTTAGCTAGAATTTTATCATCTATATCAGTAAAGTTTTTGACAAACTTAACCTTATACCCAAGAGTTATTAAAACTCGCCTAAGCAGATCAAAGCTAATACTAGATTTTGCATGCCCTAGATGAGCATCATCATAAACAGTTGGTCCGCAGACATAGATATTTATATCATTGCCATTAAGTGGAACAAGTTTAACTTTTTGTTTTAAAACTGTATCATAAATTTGCATATATTATATTCCTTAATTCTATTAATAAATAGCCAAAAATTACTGCTAAGATTATAGTTATTAGATTTATCCTATTAAAGATTATATCCAAAAATTGCCTAATTCCAAATACAAAAATCGCATATCCTAGTAAAAATAGTCCGCTAATACTCCCAGCAAGTGCTAGTCCGCTTGCTCCTAAAGGTTTAAAAAGAAGCAAGCATAAAGCAGTATTTATAAAAAGTGAATATATAGCTATTTTAGCAGCGATTTTTTGTTGCATTTTAGCATATAGCCAGAGCGAAAAGAGCTTATAAAGCCCAAAAGGTAAAAGTCCTAACATATACATTTGCAAGACCTTAGCTGATTCTATAGTATTATTAGTGTTAAATTCACCTCTTTGAAATAGCAGCCAAATAATCTCATTAGCTAAAACAAATCCACCAATAGTAGAAAATAGTAGTAAAAAAAATAGTAAATTAAAGCTTTTTTTTAGCAAATTTATGGCGTTTGTATCGTTTTTAGATTTTATTGCTTTGGCAATTTTAGGAAATATTGCTGTAGAAAGTGCGATAGCAAAAAGTGCTAAAGGTAATTGAAAGATTCTATTTGCGTAGTATAGATAGCTAATTGCCCCAGTAGCTAGAAAGCTAGCAATAAAAGTGGAGATAAAGTCACTTAGTTGATTGGCGCTACTACCAATAATTCCATGGCCAAAGTTTTGCCAAAAACCTTTAGCTTTAGCTCTTTTGCCTTTGGCAAATTTGGCTATACCAAGAGTTAATAAACGGAGTAAATTTAATCTTTTAAGTGCGATAATATGAGATAAAACCTGCAACATTCCTCCAGCTACAACCCCCCAGCTAAGATACATTGCAGCACTTTTTTGGTCTAAATTTAATGCTAAAAGCAAAGCAGTTATCATCGATATATTTAGCAAAGCTGTACTAAAAGCTGTAGTTGCAAAGTGGTTTTTATATTGAAGAAGCGCTGAGAGTAGTGTAACAATAAAAATTGCCAAAAGATACCAAAAATTTATTCTTACTAGTGGAACAGCTAGAGCAATTGTCTCAGGACTAAATCCAAATGCAAGCGCCTTAGTAACTAAAGGAGCAAAGAGCATCACAATAAGACTAAGACCAAGCATCGCAAGGCTAAGCTTGATTAAAATTTCAGCGCAAAATAACCCTTTTTGACTAACTTTTACTAAATTTGGCATAAAAGCTTGAGAAAATGCACCCTCTCCAAAGAGTCTACGAAATAGATTAGGCAGCTTAAACGCTACAAAAAATATATCACTCCAAATACTTGCACCAAGAGCATTTGCCGTCATTAAATCTCTAATAAATCCAAGCACTCTAGAACATAAAATCCCGATACTATTTGTAAAGAAATGTCGCAGCAACTATCAAATCCCAAATTTAAAAACTATGTATTATACTTAAAATTAATTTGATTTTTATAAAATATCTCAAACTTACTCTGTAAAAATAGGGCTAAAACAATCAAAAATCCACCGATTGTCATCTTATAAATATCAAAATCTACTCCCCAAAAAATTGCATTTACCAAAATTGCTATTGGAATTATAGCATTATTCATAATTGCTAAAGTGCCACTATCGACCATAAGCGAGCCACTACTCCACAAATAATAGCCAAACCCAGAAGCTACTACACCAAGGTAGAGTAAAACTACCCAGCTTTGCAAATTTTGTGGAAGCATTGTAAAATTCCCAAAGAGAATAAAGCTAACCCCTGAAACCAAAACCGCCCCAAGATAAAAATATCCAAAATTTGATCTATTATCTTTTAAATTTTTACAAGTAAGCTTATAAAATGCTTGTGCTGCCCCAAAGCAGATATTTGCCATCTGCACGAGTATAAATCCATATAAAGAACTAAGGCTCCAACTTTCAAATTTAATAATAAAAGCACCAATTATACATAAAGCAATGCTAATTAAGTATAGTTTTTTAAATTTGCACGATATAAGATCATAGATTAGGCTTAGATAAAATGGTGTAAATATAGTAAAAAGAGCAACTTCGCTTACGCTAAGATATAAAAATGAATGATAGTAAAATATACTCATAAGACCAATTTGTAGGCCGCCAATAGTGATTAATTTTAGCTTTAAATCAAATTTTAACTTTAAATTTAAAAATGGTAAAAATATCAAAAATGCTATACAAGAACGAAAAAGTATAGCAAAATAGTTATCAACAACTCCGACGATATAGTATCCAATAAGCGGAAATGAGAATGCCCATATAAAAGTTGTTACCCATAAATTGGCCATTTTTTATCCTAAAATTGAAATTTGATTTATAGTATCACTAAAAAAAGTTAATATTAATCTATTTTTTAGTAAAATATCCGATTAAAAATCTTAAGGAGTCTAGGTGTTATTTACCAAAGCCAGTGAATATGCTATGCTATCATTGATTTTATTATCACAAGCTAATCACCCAAAAGATGTAGATACTATATCGTCTGAACTTGGAATTTCAAAAAGTTTTTTAGCAAAAATTTTACAAAATTTAGCAAAAGAGGGTATATTGCACTCCTTTAAAGGTGCAAATGGTGGGTTTGTTTTAGCCGATAAACCATCAAATTTAAGCATTAAGCGCATTTTAGAGAGTGCTGAAAAGCGTAAGGTAAATGTATTTGAGTGCGCAAATTCTAGATGTGATTGTCCTAGCAGCAAAGGCGATGGATGTAAAATTTGGCCTATGTTTAATGATTTACAAGGTCGAATTGATGAGTTTTTAGACCAGATTACCTTAACTGATATTATAAAGAAATAACCTTGGCTAAGCGCAATATTCTAACAATGGTGGCGCCATTTTTAGCGCCAGTGATGAAGGCAAAGAGTTTAACTGTAGTTTTTGTTATTGTAGCGATTTTAGCTATTATCATTGTGCCATTACCTAGTGCTGTGTTAGATTTTTTCTTAGCACTATCTATAGCTATATCTGTTCTTATAATATTAATATCTATTTATATACCAAAGCCTACAGACCTTAGTACATTTCCTACTCTTGTTTTAATTGTTACTCTATTTAGATTAGCGCTAAATATTGCAACAACTAGAATGATTTTAAGCGAAGGGCATAATGGACCAGAAGCTGTAAGTGAGATTATTGCTAGTTTTGGTGAATTTGTTGTCGGTGGAAACTATGTAATCGGGGTTATTGTATTTTGTATTTTAGTTCTTATAAATTTTATGGTTGTAACTAAAGGCTCAACTCGTGTAAGTGAAGTTCAAGCTAGATTTACTCTAGATGCGATGCCTGGTAAGCAGATGGCAATTGATGCGGATTTAAATGCTGGATTAATAGATGAACAAACAGCCAAACAAAGACGCCAAGATATCATATCTGAGGCGAATTTTTATGGAGCTATGGATGGTTCATCTAAATTTATAAAAGGTGATGCTGTAGCTGGTATTATTATTACTATTATTAATATTATTGGCGGATTTTTAATTGGTGCATTTCAATATGATATGGCTATCAAAGATGCCGCTTCTACATATACTATTCTTACAATCGGTGATGGATTAGTGAGTCAAATTCCAGGGCTTATTACTTCAACTGCAACAGCAATTATAATTACTAGAGCTAGTAAAGATGAAGATAATTTTGCTGAAGGTGTTGTAAGTCAGTTACTTGGTGAGTATAAGACGCTTTTAATTGTCGGTTTTATACTATTTGTATTTGCTTTAGTGCCAGGTCTTCCAACATTCTCTTTAGGATTTATGGGCTTATTATTTTTAGGGATTGGATTTATTTTAAAAATGATAGAAGAGGGAAAAATCGATTTTAGTGCTGTCAAAACCGATAAAAATGGCTCTCAGCAAGCTGGAAATGGTAATAAGGCTGCACCATCGGCTAATAAACTACCTAAGAAAAGCGAAGAAGAGATTGCCCTTGAAGAACAAGCTAAGATTGATGATATATTAAAGATTGAAATTTTAGAGTTAGATTTAGGTTATGGACTTTTAAAACTTGCTGATGGGGATTTGGTTGAGAGAATCCGTGCTATGAGGCGAAATATGGCTACAATGCTTGGATTTTTGATGCCTAAAATCAGATTAAGAGATAATATCTTACTTGGCCCAAATGAGTATAAATTTAAATTAAAAGGCGTAGTAATCGGCTCTGGCATTGTCTATCCTGATAAGTGCTTGGCTATGGATAGTGGATATGTGAGCGCAGATATCGATGGTATCGCAGTCAAAGATCCAGCCTTTGGGCTTGATGCATTATGGATTGATCAAAATTATAAAGAGGATGCAATTTTAAGTGGTTATACAGTAGCTGATGCAGCTAGTGTTATTTCTACTCATATGAGCGAGTTAGTTAAGCAAAACGCTAGTGAGTTACTAACAAAACAAGAGGTTCAAAATATTCTTGAAAAGGTAAAATCAGAATACTCCGTAGTAGTAGATGATGCTCTAAAAGTAGTTGGTGTGGGCGTTATCCAAAAGGTATTAAAAGCCTTACTTAAAGATAATATCCCAATTAAAGATATGCTAAGTATACTTGAGGCTATTAGTGATGTAGCTGAAGTTAGTAAGAATTTAGATATGATTATCGAACATGTCAGAGCGGCTCTAGCTAGAGTTATTACCTCTATTTATACAGATGAAAATGGTCAGTTAAACTTCTATATTTTAGATGCTCCAGCCCAACAAAAGCTAATTGATAGCCTAAGTTATAAAGATGGAGCATATACCTTAATGATAAATGTAGCCCAAACCTCAGCTATAGTTAGCGCACTAAGGGCAAAAAGAGAAAATAGACCTATAAGCGAACAGGGCGATATGGTGCTTTGCGTTGAGCCAAGTATTCGTAAATTTATAGCTAATATAGTTCAAAATTTTTCAATCGATATAGCAGTGCTAAGTTTTGCTGAGATTGCGCCAAATACGCAGTTTGAAACTCTTGGTACTATAGAGATACCAGAACTTTAATAAAGGAATAAAATGAAGATTTATCATCTTAGTCATACTGATTTAGATGGATACTCTTGCCAATTTGTTAGTAGTTTTTATTTGAAAAATGTCGAATTTTATAATTCAAACTATGGTAAAGAGATAGACAAAAAGATGTCGCATATAATTTCAAAGATAGGCGATGAAAAGGCGGTGATTTTAATCACTGATCTAAATTTAACCAAAGCTCAATGTCAAAGCTATCAAGAACAACTTGAAAATAAAGATGTTAAGCTTATTTTGCTTGATCATCATCAAACAGGAGCTGAGTGTGCAGCAGAGTTTTCTTGGTATTATTTAGATAATGCTAGAAGTGCGACAAAAATTTGTTATGATTTTTTTAGTGCAATTTTTGGCAAAGATGAGAGGCTAGGAGCATATTGTGATGTGGTAAATGCTGTTGATATATGGCTAAAAAATGATCCAAATTTTGAACTTGGTAAGGTCTGTATGGGCGCAATTGCTGGGGCAAAAGAGATAAATAAGGTAATGTTTGAAGATGAGCATATAGAGTATATCTTTTATCTTATGAGAAGCTTTTGTGAGTTTTTAAGTCTTAATAATGCCCATATTGAACTTGATAATAGACTCCATGGGATTAAGAAGGAGTTTTTTTACCTTAAAAATGATGATACTTTAAGTAATCTAAACTCTAGTTATCTAGTTAGACGCCTTGGAGCTAATAAGGATAAATTTAGCATAAATTACCGTGGTAGTAAAGGGATATTGACTTATAATATAGGAAGCGCTAGTGTAATTGGTAACGACTTTTTAGTGGCTAATCCTGAATTTGATTTTTTTATAGATATGACTAGTAAAAAAACTATGAGCTTTAGGTCTAATGGGGATTTTGATGTGAGCCAAATGGCAAAGGAGCTTTGCGATGGTGGCGGTCATAAAAATGCTAGTGGCGGGTTTTTTGCTGGATTTGTAGATAGTTATAATTATGATGATATAAAATCACAAGTTGTAAATTTGATAAATAAAAAAACAGGAGAATTATGATGAAAAATTACGAAAATGATGTTACGCTAGAAGAGATGAGCTATGAATTGGAGTTAGCTACTCTTGGAATGCTTTACTACGCTGGAGTAAAAAAAGAGCGTTTAAATGACGCCTTTGATAGATATATAGATGTTATAGATGATGTATTAGAAAATAGCGATGCAAATGGTGTTGATGAAGTTATTACTGTGATTGAACATCTCAAAAAGAGCTGCCCAGAACTATTTAAAAAATAGTCTTTTGCTCTTAAATTTTAGTAATCTGATCGCTAGTTGACCTTTTTTATTTAAGATTTTATAATAGTTCCAAATATTAAAATTAAATCTAGCGATCTGAATTTGGGCAAAGATTTGCTCTAAATCATCTCTTTCTTTTGCAGTTAAACTATTCATCAAATTATCTCCTTTGAATTAAAACGAAATTATACTTGATAGCTTATTAAAAATCAATAAAATTTAGATTGTTTATATTTTATATTTTTATTTTGTATAGATAATATTTAATAAAATAAGCAATCAATCATATAAATTGCTAAATAAATTTACAAATTTTAATCTTTTTGCTTAAATTACTTGACAAAGATAGGCTCAATGTTGTATAATTATCTTAGCAATTAAATATAAAGAGTGCTAATAAATGAAACTAGATAAAAGAGATTTGATATTAGAATCTATCATTCATGCTTATCTTGAGGTTAATGAACCAATCGGCTCTAATGAGCTTGGCATGAGAATGAATGTAGCGATTCCAGCATCAACTATTAGAGTCTATTTTAAAAAGCTTAGCGATGAGGGAGCTATAACACAGTTACATATAAGCGGTGGTAGAATTCCTACAGCTAGTGCAATGGAGATTTATTGGCAAAATAGGCTAAAATTTAGCTCTGTTTTATCTATTAATAATATAGATTTGCTAAATTTATTAGTTTATAAAAATGATATTTATTGCATGATTTTTAAAGATCAAAAGCTATTTTTACAAGATGTTTTAAATCTCAAAGATCGCTTTTTGGTGCTTGATTTTCTTACTGAGAGCATATCAATTAAATTTAGCTCAAAGGTTGAAAGATTCTTAAGCAACTTAATTGGTGTTAGCTTAGAAGAGCTTGAAAATATCTCTATGCAAGTGGGGTTGAGCGAGTTAAGAGCGAAGATTAAGGCTTTAAAAAGAGGCGAGATTTTATTTCAAGAAAATGAGAAAATTGCTTTTGAAATTTGTAAAGACGACAGCATAAAGGCGATTTTAGATCCATCATTTGGTGATAATTTTAATGGAAATTTAGCCTTTAGTCCGTTGTTTTCTACTGGCTATATGGGGTTAAAAACTGATGTATTATATCAAGGTAAGCCCGCTGTAATGGTATGTGCTAGTAGTGTGTATAGTGATTATGAAAAGTTTTTTAGTATGTTAAAGGAGGCAGCGTGAGTCAAAACGAAAAAGAAAATTTAGATGAAAATCCAGCTTTGGATGAACAAAATTGCCAAGAGTGCGAAGCAGAAGAAAAAAATTGTGAAGATGATTTAGCAGATGAGCTTAATAAAGTTAAAGAAGATTTGATAAGGGCTACGGCTGATTTTGAAAATATCAAAAAGCGTTTAGAGCGTGAAAAGGCTGAAGCTTTGAAATTTGCAAATGAGAGCTTTGCTAGAGATCTTTTGCCAGTTATTGATGCTTTGGAGATTGCTGCGAATTTACAAAGCGGAGATGATGAGATAACAAACAAGATAAAAGATGGGATAAATCTAACTATTGAGCAGTTTAAAAAGTGCTTTGAAAAGTATGGTATAAAAGAGATTGATACCAATGGTGAGTTTAATCCTGAATTTCATAACGCTATAAATTATATAGAGACAGAGGAGGTAGAAAGTGGTAGAATAGCTACTGTTTATCAAAAAGGCTATCTATATAATGATAGAGTTTTAAGACCTTCAATGGTTGTAATAGCAAAATAAATTTTAATAAAAAGGATACAAAATGAGTAAAGCAATAGGAATTGACCTAGGAACAACAAATTCATGCGTAAGCATATATGAGAGAGGCGAAAGCAAAGTAATACCAAATAAAGAAGGAAAAAACACAACTCCTTCTGTGGTAGCTTTTACTGATAAGGGTGAAATTTTAGTTGGTGATACTGCTAAACGACAAGCAGTAACAAACCCTGAAAAAACCATATTTTCTATCAAAAGAATTATGGGTCTTATGATGAATGAGAAAAATGCTAGCGAAGCCAAAGCTCGACTTCCATATCATATCGTAGATAGAAATGGTGCGTGTGCTGTTGAGATAGCTGGCAAAACATACACTCCACAAGAGATTTCGGCTAAAGTATTGATTAAGCTAAAAGAAGATGCTGAGGCGTTTTTAGGTGAGAGTGTTACTGATGCGGTTATAACTGTGCCTGCATATTTTAATGATAGCCAAAGAAAAGCTACAAAAGAAGCAGGAACCATCGCAGGATTAAATGTACTTAGAATTATAAATGAACCAACAGCGGCGGCTTTGGCTTATGGTTTGGATAAAAAAGAGGCCGAAAAAATCGTAGTTTATGACCTAGGTGGCGGAACTTTTGATGTAACTGTGCTAGAAACTGGCGATAATGTAGTTGAAGTTTTAGCTACTGGTGGTAATGCGTTTTTAGGTGGTGATGACTTTGATAATCGCTTAATTGACTTTTTGGTAAATGAATTTAAAAGTGAAAGTGGAATAGACCTTAAAAACGATGTTATGGCTCTTCAACGCCTAAAAGAAGCTGCTGAAAATGCCAAAAAAGAGCTAAGTAGCGCTATGGAAACAACTATAAATCTACCATTTATCACAGCTGATGCCACTGGGCCAAAACACCTTACAAAGACTATTAGTAGGGCTAAATTTGAAAGCATGATAGATGATTTGGTATCTCAAACAATCTCTAAAATTAGCGAAGTTGTAAAAGATGCTGGTGTAAGCAAAAGTGATATAAAAGAAGTAGTTATGGTAGGTGGCTCAACTCGTGTGCCTTTGGTACAAGAAGAGGTTAAAAAAGCATTTGATAAAGAGCTAAATAAATCAGTAAATCCTGATGAAGTAGTGGCAATTGGCGCAGCTATACAAGGTGCGGTAATTAAAGGCGATGTAAAAGATGTGTTGCTATTAGATGTTACACCTCTTAGCCTTGGTATTGAGACTCTTGGTGGAGTTATGAGTAAATTGATAGAAAAAGGCACCACAATCCCAACTAAAAAATCTCAAACTTTCTCAACTGCTGAAGATAACCAAAGCGCCGTTACTATCAATGTTTTACAAGGTGAGCGTGAATTTAGCCGTGATAATAAAAGTCTTGGTAATTTCAATCTTGAAGGCATTATGCCAGCACCAAGAGGCGTGCCACAAATTGAAGTTACATTTGATATAGACGCAAATGGAATTCTCACAGTCTCTGCTAAAGATAAAGCTAGTGGAAAAGCTCAAAATATCACCATTTCAGGCTCAAGCGGTTTAAGCGAAGAAGAGATAAATAAAATGGTAAATGACGCTGAATTACACAAAGAAGAAGATAGAAAGAGAAAAGAGGCCGTTGAAGCTAGAAACGCAGCTGATAGCCTAGCTCACCAAACTCAAAAATCTCTTGATGAACTTGGTGAGAAAATTTCAAGTGAAGATAGGGCTAAAATTGAAGCAGCCTTAAATGATCTAAAAGAGACATTGAAAAATGAAAATGCCACAAAAGAGCAGATTGATACAAAGGTAAAAGCCCTAAGTGAAGCGAGCCATAAGCTAGCTGAGGCAATGTATCAAAATCAAACCGCTGGCGCTAACGCACAAGATAAGAAAAAAGATGATGATGTTATCGACGCAGAAGTAGAGTAAATTTATAAGCTGGCCTTTAAGGCTGGCTTAAATACAAAAATATCTCATCAGCTAATAAAAAATTTGGATTATAGATTCTCTCATTTTCTAATATCAATTTTTTCTCTTCAATTAATATTTTAGCCCTTTGTCTCATCTCTAAGCTTAAATCTAATAAATCAACCCCAACGCAACTCCTAAGCCCCAAAAAGACTCTTTCATCTCTTTTGTTTTCATCATTTAAAATTTCAATAGATTTTTTAAAAGGATTATCGATATAATTTTTAAGATTAGTAGCACCTTTGTATCTTTTAAATCCAGTTGTCCCCACAGCATACGCACCAAATCCATAGTAATCATCGCCACGCCAATAACTTAGATTGTGGTTACAAATTTGACCAAAATTTGATATTTCATACTGCTTAAATCCGATATTTTTAAGTGAATTTATAAGATATTTAGCTAAGATTGGGCTATCTTTTTGATATGATTTTTTAGTGCTAAATTTGCTCTCAAGCATTAAGCTATAAGCTGAAATATGCGTGATTTCTAGCTTGTTTAGAGCTTGAATTTCACTAGATAGCAAGGCTTTTGTATCAAGCTTGGTGCCATACATTATATCTACATTTATATTTGTAAAACCAGCTATTTTAGCATCTTTTATGGCTTTAAAGACTCTTTTTGAGTCGTGAATTCTACCTAGAAATTTAAGCTTATTTTCATTAAAGCTTTGCGCACCAAGGCTTAGGCGATTTACGCCGAGTTTTCTCATATATTTTAGCCAATTTAAATTCGCTGAGTTTGGGTTTGCTTCGCTAGTGATTTCGCAATTGATATCTAAATTTGGCGCTAAATACTCAAAAATCTCATCATATAACCCAGCTTCAACACTACTAGGAGTACCGCCACCTATGAAAATTGTAGAGATTTTATCTTTGAATTTTATGCTTTTTATCTCTTTGGCTAGGGCTTTAAAATACTCTTTAGTTATATTAAATTTATCGCTATGAGAGCCAAAAGCACAATATGGGCATTTTGATTCACAAAATGGAATATGGATATAAATATGCAACTTTTGTCCTAAAATTTATTCTAAATTTAACAAATAATTTATTAAATTTAGTTGATTTATTAAACTTTAAACGCTTTTAAGGTAGGATTTTACCAAATTTTTAGGAACAAAAAATGGATAAAGGCAAGAGATATCGCCCAAATGTAGCGGCTATTATCTTATCTCCATCTTATCCTTTAGAGTGTAAGGTATTTATCGCCCAAAGGCACGATATTAGCGGTGCTTGGCAGTTTCCACAAGGTGGAATTGATGAGGGTGAATCACCTAAGGAGGCTCTTTTTAGAGAGCTTGAAGAGGAGATAGGAACAAATGAAATAGAAATTTTGTGTGAGCACCCTAAGTGGCTAGAGTATGATTTCCCTAAAAGCATCGCTAAAAAGATGGCTCCATATGATGGACAGACTCAGAGATATTTTTTGGTTAGATTAAAGCCAAATGCAAAAATAGATCTAGCGACTAAACATCCTGAATTTGATGATTACTGCTTTATGCCTGTAAATGATGTATTAAGCAAGGTTAATCACTTTAAAAAGGGTGCTTATGCTAAGGTGCTTAAATATTTTAAAGATGAAGGGTTTATATAATGCTAATTGTACAAAAATATGGCGGAACTAGTGTTGGGAATTTAGAAAGAATAGAAGAAGTAGCCAAGAGAGTAATCGCTACAAAAGATGCTGGAAATGATGTAGTAGTAGTAGTTTCAGCTATGAGTGGGGTAACTAATCAGTTAATAGAATATGCTGAGCATTTTGCTAAAATTCAGCCACAAAGCGCTGATATGGATATGCTACTTAGCTCTGGTGAGAGAGTTACAAGCTCACTTCTTTCAATAGCATTAAATTCAAAAGGTTATAAGGCTGTGGCATTTAGCGGTGATATGGCTGGGATTATCACTAATGATGATTTTACTAAAGCTAGGATTATCGATATAGATGGTAAAAAGATGAAAGAGGCGTTAAAAGAAGGCAAAATAGTCGTAGTAGCTGGATTTCAAGGGGTCACAAAAGATGGAGATATAACAACTCTTGGGCGTGGCGGAAGCGATCTTAGTGCTGTGGCTGTGGCTGGAGCGTTGGACGCTGATTTGTGTGAAATTTATACCGATGTAGATGGGGTATATACCACAGACCCAAGAATCGAGCCTAAGGCTAGAAAACTTGATAAAATCAGCTATGATGAGATGCTAGAGCTAGCTAGTATGGGGGCGAAGGTATTGCAAAATAGAAGTGTAGAGTTAGCTAAAAAATTAAAGGTGAAATTGGTCACTAGAAGTAGTTTTAACAATAATGAAGGAACACTAATAACAGGAGAAGCGGATATGAATACATCAGGAATGGAACAAGCACTAATAAGCGGTATAGCACTAGATAAAAATCAAGCAAGAGTAACTATGAGAGGGGTTGTAGATAAGCCAGGAGTTGCTGCTAGTATCTTTAAAAAATTAGCTGATAAAAATATAAATGTAGATATGATTATCCAAAATACAAGCCACGAAGATGGTACTACAAGTCTTGGCTTTACAGTGCCTCAAAATGAGATGGAAGCGGCTAGAAATGTTGTTGATGATGGTAGCGCAAAATCTATTGAGATAGATAGCGAAGTAGTCAAAGTAAGCGTAGTAGGCGTAGGTATGAAAAGTCATAGCGGTATAGCATCTATGGCGTTTTCTGTGTTGGCAAATGAGGGGATTAATATTCAGATGATCTCTACAAGTGAGATTAAAATTTCAATGATAGTAGCGGCAAAATATGGCGAATTAGCTGTTAGAGCACTTCATAAAGCTTATGAGTTAGAGAAGTAATGGATCTAATCAAATGGAGTTTGGACGCTATTAGGAGTTCAAGCAAGGAGCTAAGCTGGATGGAAGAGAGGCGTTTAGAGTGGGCGCCACTACTTGCATCTAGGCTTAGATATTTGATTGATGGAGCGCCGTTTATTGTAATATGCGATGAAGATAGAGAGTGGTTTGAGAGCTATCTTTTGCGTAGTATTAATCGTAAAGGCTCTCATCGCCCCATATTGCCATTTATCTCGCTTAAATCTTTATATCCAAGATTAAATGATATAAATTCCAAAGAGGAGATAAGCTTGCTTGATGATATGCTTAGTATCGCATTTCCAAATGGATTTGTATATTTTTACATTGGTAAAAGTAGCTCAAAGCTATGCGCAATAGCTAAAAATCGCACCAGTAGCTATATGTGGTTATTTGACGAACAAGCAGAAAATAGCTTCTATCTTAGCTCTACAGATGAGAATTTGGATTTTAAGCTTTTATCTATGTTTAGGCTATTTGATCGCACTATTGATGCTGTGTTATTTGGTCAGGTTGAGCTTTGAGTTTAGATAGTAAGATTATTATTAGTGATGATTTTGAGAGTATTAAATCTGAGTATGTCTCTATTTTAAAACCTGAATATTTAAAAATTTTTGAATATGAGAGTTTATTGATAGACGGAGTCAAAGAGATAATATCTCAAGCATATATCGCAGAAAAAGAGCCAAAAGTTTTGCTAATTATGGCTAATAAATATGGCATTGAGTCACAAAATGCTCTACTTAAAATCCTTGAAGAGCCACCAAGAAATATAATCTTTGTCTTAGTCGCACCAGCTAAAAATATATTTTTAGCTACAATTCGCTCTAGATTAAGTATAGAAAATAGGGTTAAATTAACCAAAAGTGAGCCAACGGGGATAGACTTTACTAAGCTAAGCTTAAGCTATATCAATGAGTATGTATCTACTCAAACAGCACTTGAAAAGAGCGATAAATTAAGCAAAACTCAACTTCTAAATTTACTTAAATCCATAATAATAGACGCAGTCAAAAATGGGGTTAAATTTACTCATGAAGATTATATATACTTTAATAAATTATATAGAATCACAGATCTAAATTCAAAAGCTCAAACCACGCTTTTACCGCTACTTTTACTAATAATGCAAAGGATAAAATGAGAGCGTATAAATTAAATATAGATAGCGATTTTGATCAAATTTGCCACTTTATATCACCACATAAAAGTGGGGCGAAAATTATGAGAAAAAAGGCGAATTTAAATTTTATTTTAATCAAAGATATAAAGGCTGTAGCTGTAAATATATTAAAGCAAGATGCCCTTAGTATCGGTGCTGAATTGGTAAGTTCTCATAATGCAATTTTTGGTGGTGTGGGGTTAGAAAACGCACTTTTAATAGCAAATGATAAGCAAATTCAAATTCTAGCCAAAAAGGAGCTAGCTCAAGATTTTGGCCTAGATAAATTGGCTAAATTTCTATCAAATTCATTTACAAAACCATCAAAATGCGAGATTATGGCGGTTTTAAATTTCAATAATGATAGCTTCAATCCAGCAAGTAGAGTTGGCATTGATGAGGCGATTTTGCGCATTGAGAGCGTGATTGATTTGGGCGCCGATTATATAGATATAGGTATGGTAAGCTCACGGCCAGGGAGTGAGTATATCGGTGCTAAGGCTGAATTTCAAAGAGTTAAGCCAGTTGTAGATCTAATCTATGTTAATAGGCTTTATGAGAGGATGGAGTTTAGTCTTGATAGCTTTGATCCATTGTGTTTGGAGTATGCCTTAGATCATGGATTTAGCTTTGTTAATGATATAACCGCAGATCCAAATTTGGCTTTTTTAGCCGGTAGATACAATGCCAAGTATTGTCTAATGCATAAAAATGGCGATCCTAAAACTATGCAAATCAATGTCAAAGATAGCGATATTTTAGGGCTTATAAGTGAGTTTTTCGCTCAAAAATTAGAAGAGATTAAAGAGTCTAAGGCTAGGCAAATTTATCTTGATATAGGTATAGGATTTGGCAAAACTGCTCGTGATAATATGGCTTTGATTAAGCATTTAGAGCATTTTTTGTCTTTTGGATATCCGCTTTTAGTAGGTGCTAGTAGAAAATCTATGATAGATTATTACAGCCCAAGTAGCGTAGATGAGCGCTTAGCTGGGAGCTTGTATCTACACCAAAAAGCTATAGAAAATGGCGCTACTATCATTAGAACGCACGATCCAAAAGAGCATATCCAGATGCTAAATTTACATAATTCATATAAGGATTTAGAGATAGTATGAATCATAAAGAGTATTTAGAAGCAGTTGAGACGCTAAATAGATGGGCGAAGGCTTATTATACTGATGATAATCCCATAGCTAGTGATGATGAGTATGATGCTTTGTATCATAAGGTGGTTGAGTTTGAGAGCCAAAATCCAAATTTAAAAGCTATATTTTCACCTACTAATAGAGTTGGTGGCGAGATTTTAGAGCAGTTTGAGAAGATAGCCCACAAAGCTAGAATGTGGTCGATGGAAGATATTTTTAGTGATGATGAGCTTTTGGCGTGGATAGAGCGTGGGGATAAGCGCTCACAAAGATTTTTTGTAGAGCCTAAATTTGATGGGGCGAGCTTGAATTTAACCTATGAAAATGGAGTTTTAATAAGTGCAGCTACAAGGGGCGATGGATCCATTGGTGAAGATGTTACTAGCAATGCTAGGGTTATTAGTTCTGTGCCTTTACAGATTCCATATAGAGGTCTTATTGAAATTAGAGGCGAAGTAGTTATAACTAAAAGTGATTTTGAAAAGATTAATGCTAATCGTGCTAAAGATGGTCAAAATTTACTAGCTAATCCTAGAAATGCAGCCGCTGGTAGCCTAAGACAATTAGACTCAAGTATAACAAAATCAAGAAAATTAAAATTTTACCCATGGGGCGTGGGTGCAAATGATCTTAAATTTGATACTCATAGTGATATGATGGATTTTGTTAGATCTTTAGGATTTTTAAGGGATGATTTTGTTAGGGTTTGTAATAGTATAGATGAGATTAGACAAGCTTATGATGAGCTTTTATCTTTAAGAGATGAAAAGCCTATAATGATGGATGGTATGGTAGTTCGTGTTAATAGCTTGGCAAAATGCGATGAATTAGGATTTACAGTAAAATTTCCTAAATTTATGGTAGCTTATAAATTTCCAGCTATTCAAAAATCAGCTAAGCTTATAGATGTAGCCTTGCAAGTTGGCAGAACAGGTGTAGTTACGCCTGTTGGGGTTCTTGATGGGGTTGAGATTGATGGGGCTTTTGTTAGAAATGTTACATTACATAACTTCGATGAGATTGAGCGTCTAGGTCTTATGAAGGGCGATATGGTTTGCGTGATTAGAAGTGGCGATGTAATACCTAAGATTACTGATGTATATAAGGCTAGAAGAGATGGCCAAGAAGTAGCGATAAGTCGTCCATGCAAATGCCCTGAGTGTGGAAGTGAGCTTTTAGATGAAGGGGCGTTTATTAAGTGTCAAAATCTAAATTGCAAGGCTAGAGTTGTAAGCTCTATTATATATTTTGCTTCTAAGAAGTGTATGAATATAGATGGTCTTGGTGATGCAATTATAGAGCTTCTTTATAAAAATGGTAAAATCTCAAGTATAATTGATATATATAGATTAGATAGTTCTAGTTTTGATGGATTAGAGGGTTTTAAGAGTAAAAAAATTGAAAATACTCTAAATGCTATAAAAGCAAGTCAAAGACCACCACTTCATAGATTTATAACTTCGCTTGGGATTGAACATATTGGTGAAGTAGCAGCTAAAAAGATAGCTACAGTTTATCCTAACAAATGGCTAGACCTTAGTATGGATGAGCTTTTAAATTTAGATGGTTTTGGCGAAGCGATGGCGCTTAGCTATTTGGAGTTTATGCGTGTTAATCATATCAAAGTAGTAGAGTTATTAGAGTATATAACTCCAATTATAGATGAAATAAACACTACTCAAAATATATTTAGCGGTAAAACAGTAGTAATAACTGGCACTCTTTCTCGCCCTAGAGATGAGATTAAGGCTGAATTAGAGAGCTTTGGAGCAAAGGTTAGCGGGTCAGTATCATCTAAAAGTGATTTTGTATTAAGTGGAGAGTCAAGCGGAAGTAAATATCAAAAGGCTCTATCTTTAGGTATTAAAATAATAGATGAGATAGAGTATGAAAGATTAAAAAATGAGAGCTGATCTAGCTGTATCAAAGGCTTTAAATATTAGTAGAAATCAAGCAGCTGGACTTATAGAAAATGGCGTAGTATTGACTGATTCAAAAATTATCAAAAAAGCTAGCCAAGAGATTGATAAAGATCAAATCATAGAGATAAAATCTCAAATTTATGTTAGTAGAGCCGCACTTAAATTGGCTGGATTTTTAGACGAGATTAAGCTAAATTTAAAAGATAAAATTGCTTTAGATATTGGCTCAAGCACAGGAGGCTTTGTGCAAATTTTATTAGAAAATGGCATTAAGCAAGTTACAGCTCTTGATGTAGGAACTATGCAACTTAGTGCAAATTTAAGAGATGATAGCAGAGTAATAATTCAAGAAAATAGAGATATTAGAGATTTTGTAAGTGAGTTTAAATTTGATCTTATTACTGCTGATGTGAGCTTTATTTCGTTGTTAAATATTATTATGCATATTGATAGGCTTGCACTTGATGATATTATACTATTATTTAAGCCGCAGTTTGAGGTGGGAATAAATGCTAAACGCACCAAAAATGGTGTAGTAAAAGATGAAAAAGCTATAAATAAAGCGATGATAAATTTTGAGACCCAGTGTAATGCTTTAGGTTGGAAGTTAATTAAAAAAAGTGAATCAAAAATAAAAGGCAAGGAAGGCAATATTGAACTATTCTACTATTTTAAAAAGTAGTATAAAATCTGTAGCTATTGGAAGTTTTGATGGTATTCACAAAGGACATAAAGAGTTAATTAAAAAGCTTGGCGATGGTGGCGCTTTGGTTGTAATATGCAATGGCAGAGCCTGTTTAACTCCAGGAGATAGACGCCAAGAGTATAGCGGTGTGCCGTGTTTTTACTATGATTTAGATGATATATCTGGGCTTAGGGGTGATGAGTTTATAGATATGCTTAAAAAAGATTTTGTGAATTTAAAAAAAATTGTAGTTGGTTATGATTTTAAATTTGGCAAAGATAGAGCATGGGATAAGCACGATTTAAAGCATCTATTTGATGGTGAAGTGGTTGTGGTAGATGAGTTTTGCTTTGATGGGCTTGGAGTGCATAGTTCAGCTATTAGAAGATTTTTACGCGATGGTGATATATATAGGGCCAATAGGCTTTTGGGGCGCGAGTATAGTGTAGTTGGTAAGGTGATAGCTGGTCAAGGAATTGGCAAGAAATATCTATATCCAACTTTGAATTTAGATATAACCCCATATCTAGTGCCTAAAGATGGAGTATATGCTACAAGGACAAAGATAGATAATACCACTTATAGCTCTATAACTTTTATCGGTAATAGGCTTAGTACTGATGGCGAGTTTGCTATTGAAAATCATATCTTAGATAATGATATAGATGTAACGCCTAGTAGTGTGAGGGTTTGCTTTGTAGAGTGGATTAGAGATAATAAGAAATTTGATAGCCTTGATGAGCTTAAAAATCAGATCGCAAAAGATATAATAATCGCTAAAAATGTTGCTAAAAGCTGTGATTTGAGCATAGATGAGATAAGCTTGCACTCAAGAAATTTAGAAGGGGTTTATAAGTGAGAGATGAGGTCTTTAAAAATGTAATAAGCAAGCAGTTTGAATTTGATGAAAGTGTAGCTAGTGTATTTGATGATATGGTATCTAGATCGGTGCCATTTTATAAACAGACTCAAGAGCTTATTGTTTTATTTTTATCTAAAAGATTAGGGCAGGGTGCTAAAGTTGTCGATCTTGGATGTTCTACTGCTACTACGCTTTTAGAACTTTATAGATTGCGTCCTGATCTTGAACTTGTAGGTTTAGATAGTAGTCCTGCTATGTTACAAAGAGCTACAAATAGGGCTAATGGATATGGTGCAAAGCTTAATCTTATACAAGCTGATATTTTAGAATATGATTATGGCAAGGCTGATGCAGTGCTTTTAAATTATACATTGCAGTTTATTAGACCTATTAAAAGAGATGATTTTGTAAAGAAAATTTTTTCTAGTTTGGAATATGATGGTTTATTTGTATTTAGTGAAAAGCTAGTGTATGATGATAAAAAGCTAGATTTAGAGATGATTAATATATATCAAGAGTATAAAGAAGCTCAAGGTTACTCTAAATTTGAGATAGCTCAAAAGCGTCAAGCGTTAGAAAATGTTTTGATACCATATAGTGAAAATGAGAATAAAGAGCTATGTAAAAATGCTGGATTTAGCAGCGTAGAGACATTTTTTAAATGGGCAAATTTTGCTTCTTTTATAGCTTTTAAACAAACTATTAATTAAAATGGGTTAATATTTGATTTTAATATCAATTTTAATCATACTAAGATTGCACTAAAACCAATATTTATAAAATATCCCCAGAAAAAATAGTTTTATATTTTGTAAATAATAATTTTTATTATTTACAAAATATTTTAAAAAAAGCCATATAATTTTACTACATATTAAATTTATTAAAAAGGAAAATTATATGGCAAAACAATTAAATACAGCTAGCGGAAATCCGATTAGCTCAAATCAGTTTAGTATCACAGCAGGTGCCACCGGCCCAGTATTACTTCAAGATTATCAATTGATTGAAAAACTTGCTTTTCAAAATAGAGAGAGAATACCAGAAAGAACAGTTCATGCTAATGGTAGTGGTGCATATGGTGTTTTAGAGATTACTGAAGATATTAGTAGATATACCAAAGCAAATGTACTTCAAAAAGGTGAAAAAACTAAATTATTTTTACGCTTTAGCACGGTTGCTGGTGAGGCTGGTGCAGCAGATGCAGAAAGAGATGTTAGAGGATTTGCAATTAAATTTTATACTAAAGAGGGCAATTGGGACTTAGTAGGTAATAATACACCGACATTTTTTATCAAAGATGGTATGAAATTCCCAGATTTTATCCACTCGCAAAAAAGAGACCCAAGAACACACTTAAGATCGGCAAACGCTGCGTGGGATTTTTGGACGCTAAATCCTGAGACAATGCATCAAGTAATGATCCTTATGAGTGATCGTGGAATTCCAGCAAGTTATCGTCATATGCATGGATTTGGCAGTCATACATATAGCTTAATAAATCAAAATGGTGAGAGATTTTGGGTTAAATTTCACTTCAAAACTCGCCAAGGTATCAAAAATCTAACAAACGAAGAAGCGGCTAAAATAATCGCAAAAGATAGAGAGAGCCATCAAAGAGATCTATATGAAGCGATTGATAAAGGCGATTTTCCTAAATGGGATTTTAAAATTCAAATTATGAGCGAAGAACAAGCAAATAATGCTAAATTCAACCCATTTGACCTAACCAAAATTTGGCCACACGCAGATTATCCGCTAATACCAGTTGGTGTAATGACCTTAAATAAAAATCCTGAAAACTACTTTAACGAAGTAGAGCAAGCAGCATTTAGCCCAAGCAATATAGTCCCAGGTATCGGATATAGCCCAGATAGAATGCTACAAGCTAGAATTTTTAGCTATCCAGATGCTCAAAGATATAGAGTTGGTGTGCATTATCAACAACTTGAAGTTAATAAGCCAATAGTTGAAGTCAATAACTACTATGTAGGTGGAGCTATGAATAATGGTAGCTATGCACAAGAAAAATCAGCATATTATGAGCCAAATAGCTTTGGTGGGCCAGTAGAGAGTGCTAAATTTGCTGAGCCAGATTTGGCTATTGGTGATATAGCGCAAAGATTTAGCCATAGAGAGCATTATGCTGATTACTACACAGATGCAAGAGCTTTATATAAGATACTTCCGGCTGATGAAAAAGATAGATTATACTCTAATATCGCAGAGAGTATGGAAGGGGTCAAAGATGAGATAATCCAAAGAGCGATTAATCACTTCGAACAGATAGACCCAGAATACGCAAAAGGCGTTAAAGCGGCTTTGGCTAAATGATAAACCCTCCCCCATATTTGGGGGAGATATTGTAAATTTAAGTATCATAAAAATGGAATTTAAATTTACAATAAGGATAGAAAATGATAACTCCAGAAGAAGAAAAACGATATGAAGAGCTGTGCGGATATGCATTTAATTTTGCTAGAAATAATGAATTTGCTCAGCTAGAGTTAATGCTAAATGCAGGATTAAATGTAAATCTTAAAAATCATAAAGGCGATAGTTTGTTAATGCTAGCTAGTTATAATGGCGCATATGAGACAACTAAGATGCTTTTAGAGCGTGGTGCAAATGTTGATGAGAGAAACGATCGAGGTCAAACCCCGCTAGCTGGAGTATGCTTTAAAGGGAATCTTGAAATAGTTAAGCTACTTGTAGAAGCAGGAGCTAATATCGATGCAAATAATGGAATGGGGCTTACTCCATATAGTTTTGCTATTATGTTTAATAGAGCAGAAATTGCTAAGTATCTATTAAGTAAGAGTAAAAAAAGAGGTATATTGAAAATAATAAGTGCTAAAATACTTGGAATATTTAGTAAAAATAGTGCTGCTTAAGGAATAAAAATTGCTTATTTTATCTAATAATTATTAAGGATAAAATATGCAAATAAATAATATATCAAAAAATCAAAATGAAGTATATGGCACTTCAAAGCATTATAAAAGCGATGCTGAATTTAAAGATATATTATCTCAAATGCTACAAAGTGATAGCAAAAGTAGTAGTGTAGATAGCGTTGATACTTTTAGAGATAATATAAATAAATATGGTATAATGAATACTGTAAATATTATGAATAATGAGAAAATTGAAAAGCAATTAGAAATCAAAAGAGCCGAGCTTTTAAAGGCATTAGATGTTTCAAATATGAATCCATCTGATAAAGCAGCAGCGCTTGCTAGTATCGAAGAGACACTAGATAGGTATAAAAAAGATTTACAAAAATTAAATTCAGCCTACGATAGTGAAAAATTAGAAAATAGCAGTCTTAAAAAGTTATTTGCAGTTATATGATTTGGAGTGAAATCACTCCAAAAAATTTTAATCATAAAGCACAGTTGATAGATATCTCTCGCCAGTATCGCATAAGATTGTTACGATTGTTTTGCCTGGATTTGCCTTTGCTACTTGGCTAGCGGCGTATATATTTGCTCCACTTGATATCCCGACTAATAATCCTTCTTTTTGAGCTAATGCTTTAGCAGTTGCGATAGCATCTTCATTTGAGACAGTTAAAAACTCATCTATAACATCTCTATTTAAATTTTTTGGTATGAAGTTAGCACCTATACCTTGGATCATATGTGGGCCGGCTTCGCCTTTGCTTAGAAGTGGTGATTTAGCTGGTTCAACTGCGATTACTTTGATATTTGGATTTTTAGATTTTAGTATCTCACCAACACCGCTTACCGTCCCGCCAGTACCAAATCCAGCGACTAATATATCGACTTTACCATCTGTATCATTCCAAATTTCAAGTGCGGTTGTCTTTTTATGCATTTCTGGGTTTGCAGGGTTATCAAATTGACTTGGGATAAAGCTATTTGGTATCTCTTTTGATAACCTTAATGCTTCATCTACAGCGCCTTGCATACCATATTTTGGATCTGTTAATACTAGCTCAGCACCAAATGCTTTAAGTAATTTTTGGCGCTCAATACTCATTGAGCTTGGCATTGTTAAGATAATTTTAAGCCCACGCTCAGCTGCTATCATAGCTAGTCCTACACCTGTGTTGCCACTTGTTGGTTCTATGATTGTAGTGCTTTTATCAATTTTATTGGTTGCGATTGCGCTCTCAATCATATTTAAAGCGATTCTATCTTTAACCGAGTGGCTAGGATTTAGAAATTCGCATTTAGCTAAAATATTAGCCTCAACGCCGAATTTATTTATTTTGATAAGCGGAGTGTTGCCGATTAATTCGCTTACACTATTTGCAATTTTCATCTTTATTCCTTAAATTATATAGTTCAGATATTTACCAGCTTGAGCTTGATCTATTTTAATACTGCTTAAAGGCTGCATAAAAAGCTCTTTTAACTTATCATTATACTCTTTAAAAAATAGATTATATAGATTATTTTCTAACTCTATATTTATTAGATTAAATTCATTTTCTAAGCTGTTAAATAGATCATAAAGGGTGATCTCATCTATAGGTTTGCTAAGATAATACCCACCCTTAATTCCTTTAATACTACCTACTATACCATCTTTGCGAAGACTATTTAGAAGTTGTTCTAAATAGTTTTTTGAAACATTTATAGCTAATGAGATATCTTTTAAGGAGATAGGATTGCTTCTATCTCCTTTTGATATCTCGAGAATAGCCATCAAGCCATACACACCTTTGGTTGTAAGCAGGCTCATTTTAATGCTTCTTGAAGATCGCTTATTAAATCATCAGCGTTTTCTAGACCTATGCTTAATCGTATTAAGCCTGGACTAATGCCAGTGGCTGCTAATTCATCAACTGGAATTTGCTGATGAGTTGTGCTAGCTGGGTGAGTGATTATAGATTTGCTATCACCGATATTTACTACTACGCTAAAGATTTTGACGCTATCTAGCACTTTTTTAGCTGTTTCATAATCAGCTACTTCAAAGCTCAAAAGCCCACTAGCTAGGCCATCTGTGAAATTAGCTTTGACATATGCATTTAAATTTGAGCTTTTTAAGCCTGGGTAATTTACATATTTGACTTTTGGATGAGATTCTAAGAACTCAGCTACTTTTAGTGCGTTTTTAGAGTGTTCTTTGACTCTGATACTTAGAGTTTCTAAGCCTTGTATTAATTGCCAAGCGTTAAATGCTGAAAGTGTAGCACCAATATCTCTTAATAGACTTAGGCGAATTCTTAAAGTATAGATATCAAAAGCCCCCACCAAATCAGCATATACTAAGCCGTGATAGCTCTCATCGGCTAGATTGAAGTGGTCATATCTTTTGTTGCCGACTAATTTTTGGTTTAGTTGTTCGCCAGCTACGATGGCACCAGCTACGCTAATGCCTTGTCCGCTGATATATTTGCTAGCGCTATGAACTACGACATCTACGCCTTTTTTGATTGGGTTAAATAAAATTGGAGTCGCAACTGTGTTATCAGCTACTGTTACTACGCCATATTTGTTAGCTATTTCAACGATTTTTTCTACATTTGCGATAGCTATTTGTGGATTTGATAGAGTTTCAAAGAATATAGCCTTGGTTTTATCATCTATTAAAGCCTCTAAATCATCAGCACTATCAGAATCAAAAATTTTAGCTTTTATACCAAATCTTTTAATAGTGTGAGTTAGAAGTGTAGTGGCACCACCATAAATTTTCTTAGCTACTATTATATTGTCGCCAGCTTCAGCTAAATTCGCAATTGCAAAGAATATCGCCGCTTGACCACTTGAAGTGCTAATAGCTGCTTTGCCACCTTCAAGGGCTGCAATGCGAGCTTCAAATATATCAAGAGTTGGGTTTGTAAGACGAGAATATATAGGCCCAAGCTCTTTTAGAGCAAATCTATTTGCCGCAGTCTCAGCTGTACCAAAATCATAAGCTGTGCTTTGATAAATAGGCACTGACATAGCACCTGTACCAACCTTTGTATCATAGCCATAATGTGTTGCTAAAGTTTCTTTTTGCATTTTATCTCCTTTTTACTCAAATTAATAAGCAAATTGTAGCAAAAAAATTTAATAATGTCAAGTAAATCAATAATATATATATATTTTATTAAATTTATTCAATTTT
>NZ_MJKG01000001.1:86889-327563 GCF_002139545.1 Campylobacter sp. P0103
AAGTAGAAAAGCTGAATTATTATAGATTGTCAAAAAACATAAAAAGCACCCAATTTATGATTGTGTGATTGGCGTAAGTGGTGGCAAGGATTCTACTTTTCAAGTTTTAACAATGTTAAATTTGGGTCTTAAACCACTTTGTGTATGCTTTGAGCCGACTATTCCAACAAAAGTAGGTCGCAAAAATTTAAAGAATTTAAATAGCATAGGTGTAGATATCATCCATATAAAAAGAGATCCAAATGTCTATAAAAAACTGGCCAAAGCAGCTTTTAAAAAAACTGGAGATAATGAGTGGCAAAACCATCTTGGGATATTCTCTTGTGTGCCACGCATTGCTGTGAGTTTTGGAATTCCATTAATAATCTGGGGCGAAAGTCCGCAATTAGAGTATGGTGGCCCAGCTTCATCAAAGGATAATAATATCTTAGATAAGGCTTGGCTAGATAGATTTGGCGGCTTTTAGGAAGTAGTATAGAAGATATGATAGGTGTAGATGGCCTTACGCAAAAAGATCTATATTTTTACACTTATCCAAGTGATGACGAGTTAAAAAGGGTAAATGTAACTGGTGTATTCTTAGGATATTATGTAAAATGGAATTATAAAGAGAATTTAAGAATTGCCAAAGAGCATGGCTTTAGCTGTTCTGATCGCCCAGTAGAGACTACATATGAAAATTTTGAGAATTTGGATTGCTATTCTAATCATCTACATGACTATTTAAAATATTGCAAATACGGCTTTGGTAGAGCTACTGATAATGCGTGCATTGATATTAGATTGGGTTATATAGATAGAGAAGAGGGCGTAAGATTAGTAAATAAATATGATGGCAAACCACCTAAAAAGGCTATTAAAAAATATCTTGAGTATAGCGGATTTAGCGATGATGAGTTTTGGGAAATTGTAGATTCATTTACCAATAAAGATATATTTAAATGTGATGAAAATGGTAAATTTTTGCGTGATATAGATGGCTCATTAATCCGCAAAGAGAATACAATACTCAAATAATTTTATAAATTTGGAGCAACTCTAGCTCCAAATTTAACCAAGCTTCATAATAACTTAAATTCAAAATAACCAAATCATATAAAATATCAAATTTTAAGCATATTTTAGCTACAATACCCCATTTTATTTAAGGGAGCAAAGATGAAAGCAAAAGATGTCAAAAAGGTAGTTTTGGCCTATAGTGGCGGACTTGATACTAGTATAATTTTAAAATGGCTACAAGATGAGTATAAATGCGAAGTTGTTACATTTACAGCTGATATCGGTCAAGGAGAAGAGGTAGAACCAGCAAGAGCAAAAGCGATTAGCCTTGGTATAAAACCTGAAAATATATTTATTGAAGATCTTAAAGAAGAGTTTGTGCGTGACTTTGTATTTCCTATGTTTAGGGCAAATGCTATATATGAAGGTGAGTATCTTTTAGGCACATCGATTGCTAGACCATTAATAGCTAAAAGACTTGTAGAGATAGCAGCAAAGACTGGGGCTGATTGTATCAGCCATGGTGCTACAGGTAAGGGAAATGATCAAGTTAGATTTGAGATTGGAGCTTATGCTCTAAATCCAAATATCAAAGTTATTGCCCCTTGGAGAGAGTGGGATCTAGATAGTCGTGAAAAACTTCTAGCTTACGCTGCAAAACATGGTATAGATATTAGCAAGAAAAAGGGTAAATCTCCATACTCAATGGATGCGAATTTGCTTCATATATCTTATGAAGGGTTGATTTTAGAAAATCCAAATAACGCACCTGAAGATGATATGTGGCGTTGGACTACAAGCCCAAAAGATGCTCCAAATGAGAGCGAAATTATAGAAATTACATACAAAAATGGCGATCCAGTAGCACTAAATGGCAAAGAGTTAAATCCTAGCCAAATGCTTCAAGAGCTAAATAGACTTGGTGCTAAGCATGGTATTGGCAGACTTGATATAGTCGAAAATCGCTATGTAGGGATGAAAAGCCGTGGCTGCTATGAAACCCCAGGCGGGACTATAATGCTAAAAGCTCATAGGGCAATTGAGAGTATAACCTTAGATAGAGAGGCAGCGCATTTAAAAGATGAATTAATGCCAAGATATGCTAAATTAATCTACAATGGATATTGGTTTTCTCCAGAAAGAAAGATGCTTCAAGCTGCTATCGATGAGAGTCAAAAGCATGTAAATGGCGTAGTAAGAGTAGAATTATATAAAGGCAATGTTATAATAATCGGTAGAGATAGTAAGAGCGATAATCTATTTAACGAGGCTTATTGTACCTTTGAAGAAGATAGTGTATATGACCAAAAAGATGCAAATGGATTTATCAAACTAAATGCTCTTCGTTTTATCATCGCTGGTAAAAATGGTAGAAAAATTGATTAATAGAATTTAACCAAGCTATGAAGTATAAGTTAGATTGTAAAGATAATTTCAAAAACTCTATGCTATTTTGGCTTGGTAGGTTTGTAAAGTATAAGTTAAATTCTTTATCAAATAAAGAATTAAAAGATCCTAAAGCCCTAGCTAGTATCAATTTAGCTCTATCAAAGAATATAGATAATATTGATGAGCTTGATATTTTAGCAAAGGCTGCTAGAAATGCAGGATTAACAGGGATAAATACATATTTTAACCCACTGAAAAAAATTTACGAAACGCTATGTTATTATGAATTAGAAAGCATTACACAGATTGATGAGGATTTAATCAGTGAGGTGTTAGCTAGTTGCACTGGCTCACTAAGCGATGCAAGCAAGAAAAACTATAGAATAGCAGCTATAAATTTCTTTGGCTATTTAAGCAAACAAAATGAAGAAAATGGCAAATCTCATATATTTGATATTGAGCTTAAAAATTGGGGTGGAATTAGCGGAAGGCGTGGTGCTAAGCTACCTGAATTTATGGGTGAAGATGAAGTAAAGAGATTTATAGCGGCTATTGATACGGCTGAATTTAAGAGTAACACGCATAGAAATAGGCTAATTATAAAGATTATTATTTTTACTGGAATGCGTGTGAGCGAAGCTATAAATTTAAAACGAAAAGATATTAGCCAAGAGGGTGATTTGTATATTATTAGGATACGAGGTAAGGGTAATAAATATAGAGTTGTGATGGTCAAAAAGCATCTGATAGATACGCTTTTGGACTCTATAGCTATCAACTATATAAATCAAGATGGATATATATTTGTCAATCGCAATGGTGGGAAATTAACCCAAGCTTATGTGAGTAGAATAGTGGAGCAAATTTTGTTTCAAGCTGGCATTAGAAAGGGCAAAAATGGCGCTCACATGCTTAGGCACACATTTGCCACAATGCTATATAAAAAGCAAAAAGATCTAGTCTTAGTCCAAGAAGCGCTAGGTCACGCTAGTCTAGACACATCTAGAATTTACACACATTTTGATAGTGATAAGCTCAAATTAGCCGCCAAAGTGGCTGAAGAGTTAAATGATTAGGAGAGCTAAATGTATGAGGTAGATTCTAGGCTATTTTATGCTTGTATTGTGCTAATTGCTATTGGAATGATATTTTCGCTCTCATTGCCAGCTTTTACTGTGCTTTATTACGATTATTCTAGTTATCACTTTTTCCTTAGGCAGTTCGTGGTTGGATTTGTGGGGATTTTTATTATGTGGAAGCTCTCACAAATAGACCCAGATAAGCGTTGTATTGGTTCGCTTACAACATTTGAAGTAATTGGTTTTACGCTATTTTTTGGTTCATTTTTAGCAATGATTGTGATGCAATTTTTACCCACATCGCTTGTACCAGTTACTGGTGGGGCAAAGCGTTGGATACGGCTTGGTCCAATTTCTCTCTCTCCGGTTGAATTTTTTAAAATCGGTTTTGTGTTTTTTTTAGCATGGAGTTTTACACGTAAACTAGATCACAATAAAAAGCGTTTAAAAGATGAGTTTGTCTTACTTTTTCCATATTTTATTTTATTTGCTATTGCTGTTTTTTTGATCGCAATTTTACAAAAAGATCTAGGTCAAGTGGTGGTTTTGGCACTAACTTTGATAGTTTTGGCGACATTTGCTGGGACTAGTAAGAGATTTTTTGGTTTGTTTGGTTTAGCTGGGGTGATTTTAGTGTTTTTTGCTATTATAACCCAAGAGCATAGGATTAGGAGATTTCAGTCTTGGTGGGTAACAAATCAAGATTTTGTATTGTCATTTTTACCTGCTAGTATGGCTGATATTTTAAGAGTTAGCGGAGCAGAAGAGCCATATCAAATAGGCCACTCACTAAATGCAATTTATCATGGTGGGTTTTTTGGTGTGGGGCTTGGTAATGGGACTTTTAAGCTTGGATTTTTAAGTGAGGTTCACACAGATTTTGTGCTTGCTGGGATTGCTGAAGAACTTGGATTTATTGGTATTTTTTGTATTACTTTGATGATGATTTATGTAATTTTTAGAATACTTAAGATCTCTTCAAGAAACAAAAATAGAGTATATCATCTATTTGGGCTAGGTGTTGGTACGATTATTACTATGGCATTTTTGATTAATTCATATGGTATTACATCAATTACGCCAATTAAAGGGATTGCTGTTCCGTTTTTAAGTTATGGTGGTAGCTCTATTTTAGCACTTTGTGTAGGAATTGGAATGGTGCTTATGATTAGTAAAAAGGCAGATTTATCATGATTGCTATAACCGGTGGTGGAACTGGCGGGCATTTGGCTATTGCTAGAGCGCTTGGACGTGAGCTAAATTTGCGTGGCCTTAAAGCTATTTTTATTGGTTCAAGTAGTGGGCAAGATAGAATGTGGTTTGAAGATTCAGATATATTTGAAGCTTGCTATTTTTTAGATAGTAGTGGTGTAGTAAATAAACGTGGATTTGGCAAGGTATTATCTTTAGTTAATATTTTAAATTTAGCATTTAAATGTAAGCATATTTTTGATACTCATGGTATTAAAATGATAATTAGTGTAGGCGGATATAGTGCAGCACCTGCGGCTATTGGAGCGATTATATATAATAAAAGGCTATATATTCACGAGCAAAATGCAATAATTGGTAGATTAAATTTATTGTTAAAACCGTTTGCTAAAGGATTTTTTAGCTCATATTTTAAGCCAAAATTTGATTATCCAGTGGATGATAGATTTTTTAAAATTGCTAGAATTAGGCAAGATTTTAAAGTAATTTTATTTTTAGGTGGTTCACAAGGAGCTAATTTTATTAATACTTTAGCATTAAATTTAGCTCCAAATTTAGCTCAAAATGGTATAAAAATTATTCATCAATGCGGCCAAAAAGAGTATGATGCAATGATACGTAAATATCAAGAACTAAATATAAAAGCTGAAGTTTTTGCTTTTAGTAAAGATATTGAACATTATATGAATAGAGCTGATTTTTGTATTAGCAGGGCTGGAGCTAGTACTATTTGGGAGCTTTGTGCGGCTGGGTTACCTACGATTTTTATTCCATTTCCTTATGCGGCTAATAATCATCAATTTTATAATGCAAAATTTTTGTGCGATCAAGGTGCTGGAATGATTGTAAGTCAAGATGAGTTAAATTTAGATAGTGTAAAAGAGATGATTTATAGTGCAAATTTAAAAGAAATTTCTCAAAAACTATTAAATTTAATAGATAAAAATGGCTCAAAAATTATCATTAATGAGATTTTGAAAAATTGTAAAAAATAGTGATTTTATGGCTATTTATTTAGAAGTTTTAAATTTATATCAAAAAATTGTGTAAAATGGCTTAATTTTTATGTAAAAATGGTCTAAACCCTTGAATTTAGCGGTAAAATAGTGTAGAATTAGAATGTAAATTTCCACATAAGGATTAACAATGACAAAAGCAGAATTTGTAGGCCTAGTAGCTGCTAAAGCCAGCTTAACTAAAAAAGATGCAGAAGCTGCACTTGATGGTGTGCTTGAGACAATCAGCGAAGTGCTAACAAAAGGTGATAGCGTAACTTTTGTTGGTTTTGGTACTTTTAGTATATCAGAAAGAGCTGCTAGAACGGCTAAAGTTCCAAGTACTGGTAAAGAAGTTAAAGTTCCAGCTAAAAAAGTTGTTAAATTTAAAGTTGGTAAAAATTTAAAAGATGCAGTTGCTAGCTGCAAAACTTGTAAGAAAAAATAATCTTCTCCCTCTTCACTTGAAGAGGGCTTTATGTTATATTCCATCGTAAAATTTATAAATTAAAATCAAAATTCAGCCAAATTTAGCTAAAATAACTCTTATGAGAGTAGATAAATTTTTAAATACAGTTAATATTACTAAGCGTAGAGCCATTAGCGAAGATATGTGTAAAAGTGGCGTTGTGAGTATTAATGGTATTGTAGCAAAACCTAGCAAAGATGTTAAAATTGGCGATAAGATTACGATTAAATTTATTGCTAAAGAGGTGAGCTATGAGGTTGTAGCTATTCCAGCAACTAAATCAATTCCAAAAAGCGATCAAAATAGCTATGTTAAAGAGATTTAAGTTAGGCTTAAATGAGCTAGATGCTCTTATAAATGAGTTACCAAATAGTGGAATTATTGCCCTTAGAGGTAATCTAGCCAGTGGCAAAACAACACTTAGTAAAGCTATCATAAATAAGAATAATCCAGCTATTGTAACCTCTCCAACTTTTAGTATAATGCAAGATTATGGTCAAATTTACCATTATGATATTTATCAGGGCGGATTTGAGGCTATTAAAAGAAATGGTCTGTATGAAAATTTATATGAAGATGGTTTACATATTGTTGAATGGGCCGATGATGAGCTGCTTAAATTTGCTAACAAAAATGGGTTAGACATCTGTATTGTGGATATTATAGTTAGTGGCAATGAGAGAGTTTATGAGGTAAGATATGCATAGATTAGAAGTCTTAAATTTAAAGAAAAATATTAAAAAAACAAATATTATAAACGGTGTTTCGTTAGAGATTAAAAGCGGTGAAGTCGTAGGACTTTTAGGGCCAAATGGTGCTGGTAAAACTACGACATTTTATATGATTTGCGGATTAATCTTGCCTAGTAGTGGACAGATTATGCTAGATGGTAAAGATATAACGTCTAATCCATTACATAAAAGAGCTATGCAAGGTATTGGCTATTTACCTCAAGAAAGTAGTATTTTTAAGGATTTAACAGTTGAAGAAAATCTAACTTTAGCAGCACAAATAGTATATAAAGATAGCAAAAGCATCGATGCAAAGGTTGAAGAGATGCTAAATTTGCTAAATATAGAGCCGATTCGTTCTAGAAAAGGGCTTAGTCTAAGTGGCGGTGAGAGGCGAAGATGTGAAATTGCTAGAAGTTTGATGATTATGCCTAAATTTTTACTACTTGATGAGCCTTTTGCTGGGGTTGATCCAATTGCAGTAGCTGATATCCAAAGTATTATAAATGATTTAAAAAAGCTAAATATTGGAATCTTAATCACTGATCATAATGTGCGTGAAACTTTAGCAATCTGCGATAGGGCTTATGTAATAAAAAGTGGAACGCTACTAGCTAGCGGAAGCGCAAACGAGGTGGCAAATAATCAGCTTGTTAGAACCCATTATCTGGGTGAAGAGTTTAGATTATTAGACTAATGAAACTCTCTCAAAAGCTCACTACTAAAGCTAAATTAAATCAGACTCTACGTAGCTGGTTGCCAATTTTACAGGTTGCTAGTGATGAGTTAAAGGAGACTTTAGAACCATTTATCGAGAAAAATCCATTTGTACAGCTTGAGCCAAATCCAAAAAGTAGATCGTTAAATTTCTACAGCGATATCTATAAAACAAGTATTAGCGATACTATAGAATCTAGTATCATTTATAAAGAAAGCTTGTATGAAAAGCTAAGTTCGCAAATTGATGATAAATTATTTCCATCTAAAAAATCCAAAGAGATTGCAAATTTGATTATAGAGTGTATTAATAGTGAGGGTTATTTTGAGTGGGATGATGGAATTTTTATAGGATTTAGTAAAGATGAAGTTGAGCGAGTTCGTGCTAGATTTGCCTATTTAGAGCCTGTGGGTGTCGGAGCTGTGGATTATAAAGAGAGCTTTATATTTCAGCTTAATGATCTTTGCGATGATGATGAGATATATAAACTTTGTGTTGAGATTATTGAAAATTTTGAAAATATTAGTAAATTCACAAAACGCAAAAACTATGATATCGCTATGAATATAATCAAAAAATTTAAAAACCCTCCAGCTATTGAGTATATGGATAATGAGATGTTGGTAATACCTGATATATTTGTCTATGATAGTGATGGAGGGATTGAAGTAGCTATAAATGATGAATTTTATCCAAATATTCATATAGATATTGAAGGTATAGATGAAAAAAGTGAATTCGTCTCAAGTAAAATAAAAGAGGCAAAAGATCTAATTGATGCTTTAGAGATGCGTAAATCCACACTTCACAAGATTGGCTTAATGATAATAGAGTATCAATATGACTACTTTTTTGGTGGGGATATAAAGCCGATGAAATTAAAAGATATTGCTGAGGATTTAGGTAGAAATCCATCTACAATTAGCCGTGCTATCCAAAATAAATATCTAAGCTCAAAGCGTGGAATCGTCCCGCTTAAAAACTTCTTTGCAGCTGCAGCGTCTCAAGAGGTTTCAAATGCTGCTATTAAGGAATTTTTATTAAATTTAATTAAAAATGAAAATAGGGCTAAGCCACTTAGTGATGAGGCGATTTTGGCTAAGATTGAAGATGAATTTAATATCAAGCTAGTTAGAAGAACAATAACCAAATATCGCAAAATGCTAAATATCGCTAGCTCAAGCGAACGCAAAAAATTATACGCAATTCAAGGATAATTAAAGAGTAATTAAAGGTGAGTTGGATAAAATCAAAAAAAGGATAAAATATGCAAATTGATATAAATTTAGACAAAAATAGCTACAAAGTATATATAGATGAGCTTAATAAACTCAAATTTAAAGGCAAAGTCGCAATCATCACAAATTCCAAAGTCGGTGGATTATACCTAAATGATATCTTATCAATAGTTGAAGCTGATGAAAAGTATGTAATCACTATAGCAGATGGAGAAGAGTATAAAAATTTAGCTACAATCGAAGATATTTTAGAGCAGCTTTTTGTAAGTAGATTGGATCGCTCTAGCACTATAATTGCTCTTGGTGGTGGGGTAATTAGCGATATGAGCGGATTTACGGCTAGTATTTATGAGCGTGGGATTGACTTTATTACTATCCCTACTACTCTTTTGGCTCAAGTTGATGCTAGTGTGGGTGGCAAAACTGGGGTAAATAATAAATTTGGTAAAAATCTAATCGGTAGTTTTTATCAACCTAAGGCGGTCTATTGTGAGAGTAGATTTTTAAAGAGTTTGCCTAAGCGTGAATTTGCCGCTGGGATCGCTGAGGCGATTAAGATGGCTATTATGTTTGATAGAGAGTTTTTTGAATTTTTTGAGAGTTGTGATATAAATAATCAAGATGATTTAACCAAAATTATCAAACGATGTGTTGAGTTAAAAGCTATGGTAGTTAGCCAAGATGAGCGTGAAAAGGGGCTTAGAGCAGTGTTAAACTACGGACATACCTTTGCTCATGTGATAGAAAACGAGCTAAATTACAAGGGGCTTTTACATGGCGAAGCGGTGGCTATAGGGATGAATATGGCAAATAGATTAGCTCTAAATTTAGGGCTTTTGAGTGTTAAGGAATTTGATAGGATAGAGAATTTATTAATCAAATTTGATCTACCAACAAAGTATAAAATCAAAGATGAAAATGCATTTTATAACGCATTTAGTCTAGATAAAAAAAGTGAAAATAGCGTGATTAAATTCATCCTACCTAATGGAATTGGCAAAAATCTTATAAAAAGTGATATTTCTAAAGAGCGAGTATTAGAAGTTTTAGGGCTATTTAAATGAGTAAAATTATAAAAATTTTGCTATTTTTGGCTCTTGCTTTAATGGCTGAGGAGAGTCAAATTTCGATACTAAATGAGAATATAAATAGATTAGACGCAACTCTAAAAGGCAATATCTGGCTGATAAAATATGCCAATTACAACACATATCAAAATCTTCTTTTGGAGTTAGAACAGGCTCAAAATCAATTAAAAAATGGTAAATTTGAACAAAATAAAGATGAATTAAATAGCAGAGTTTCAAGCTTAAAAGAGCAGATTGAGTTATTAAAAGAGTATGAAAAATCTCCATTTCAAAGTATGCTAGCTGTACCAGATGTAGAAGAGGAGTATAAGATCACAAATCCGATTGCTATAATCGGTGGATTTTCGTATCTTAAGAGATTAAAAGGACAAAAAAGTGAGTATTATAGTCGCTTAGCTCAGCTTGAAGTAGCTGTAGATATTCTTAGCAAGAAGCAAAATTTGCTTCAAGAGCTATATGATTTAAATAAAACAGCAGCAAATTACGCAAATTTAGTTGAGATTAATAGAACTTTAAATGAATTTAATATCGCCAAAGAGATTGCCACAACTACATTTGGAGTATATCAGACTAGATTAGATGAGACAATTAGCCGTGCTACTGATAGCCTAACTTCACAGATCAAAGAGACATTAACTATATTTTTTACTATTATTATTGTGGTTTTGATTGGATTTTTACTTAAATTTACAGCCAAAAAATATGTAATTGATAATCAAAAATTCTACACTATAAATAAATTTATAAATGTTATAAACTTTACTATTATTATTTTTATTTTACTTTTTGCATATATAGAAAATGTTAGTTATATGGTTACGATTCTTGGTTTTGCCTCTGCTGGTTTAGCAATTGCTATGAAAGATATGTTTATGAGTTTACTTGGGTGGAGTGTGATTATATTTGGTGGGACATTTCATGTGGGCGATAGAATTCGTGTAAGATATCAAAATGGAGATTATGTAGGTGATATTATAGATATTAGCTTACTTAGAATGACAATTTATGAAGACATTACACTAACGACATATAAAGTAAATCGCAGAAGCGGCAGGATTATATTTATACCAAATAACTATATATTTACAGAGTTAATAGCTAATTATACTCATAGCGGTATGAAAACCGTATGGGATGGGATTGATATAATGTTAAGTTATGATAGCAACCACAAAAAAGCGATGCATATTATTAAAAATATTGCAAGAAAGTATTCAAAAGGCTATACTGATATAGCTAAGCAGCAGATGAATAAATTACGAGATCAGTATAATATCAAAAATACAAATGTTGAACCTAGGATATTTAGTTTTTTTGAGCCTTATGGGATTAATATTAGTGTTTGGTATATGAATAATTCTTATGGTACATTAGCTCTTCGTAGTACTATTAGTGCTGAGATTATAGAGGCTTTAAATGCTGAAAATGATATCAAAATCGCTTATCCGACTCAGACGCTATTTATGGGAAGACATACTGGTAAAATCGAGCAACAATTAGAATTAGATAAGGAAAATTTAGATTGAAAGTATATTTTAAAACATTTGGATGTAGGACAAATATCTATGATACTGAGCTTTTAAAAAGTTATGTTAAAAACTATGACATAACTAATGATGAGAGTATAGCTGATATTATTGTGGTAAATTCTTGCACAGTAACAAATGGTGCAGATAGCGGAGTAAGAAACTATATAAATAGTATGCGCAATAGCGGCAAAAAAGTAATCTTAACTGGTTGTGGAGCAGTTAGCAAAGGTGATGAATTATTTAAAAGTTCAGCTATTTTTGGAGTTCTTGGTGCTAGCAATAAGAGTAAAATCGATGAAATGCTAGGCAAGAGTGAGCCGTTTTATGAGCTAGGAGATCTAAATTTTATCGATAAAAATATAGTAAGTAACTATGAAAATCACACCAAAGCTTTTATTAAAATTCAAGAAGGATGCGATTTTGCCTGTAGCTACTGTATTATTCCAAGTGTTAGGGGATTTAGTAGAAGTATAGATGAGGATATAATATTAAAAGAGGCTAAAATTTTAGCAAGTAATGGCTATAGCGAGATAGTATTAACTGGTACAAATATCGGTAGCTACGGCAAAGGTGTTGGAACTAGTCTTGGCAGATTAGTAGCGCATTTGGGTAAAATTAATGGAATTAAGCGAATTCGTCTTGGAAGTATTGAACCAAGTCAGATTGATGAGAGTTTTAGGGAAATTTTACACGAGCCATGGTTAGAGAGACATCTGCATATAGCACTTCAGCATACCAGTCAACAGATGCTTACTATAATGAATAGAAGAAATAGAGCCTTAAGAGATTTAGATCTATTTTGTGAGCTAAGCTCAATGGGGTTTGCGCTTGGGACTGATTTTATCGTAGGGCATCCAGGTGAAACGCCGCAAATATGGAATGAAGCTATAGAGAATTTTAATAAATTTCCATTAACGCATATTCATGCCTTTATCTTTAGCCCACGAAATGGCACCAAATCAGCCACAATGCCTATGGATGTTGATTCTCAAATTGCTAAAGAGCGGCTAAAAACGCTTCAAAATATCGTAGCACAAAATAATCTAAAATTTAGACAAAACAATGCCGATAGACCGCTAGATGTGTTAGTAGAGAAGCAATCAAATGGAGATATCTATGAGGGTTGGGATCAATATTATAATAAAATCAAAATTAAAAGTTCTAAAAATATAGCAAAAGAGTGGATACATATAACAGATTATGAAATTATGCAGGAATCTAATTATGCTCAAATTTAGCCAAATAAAGCTACCTAAATTTAATAAAAAATCAGCCATAATCGCAGCTAGTATTGTTTTAGTATTGCTATTTGTAATTGCTATTTTTCGCTCGATGCCTAGTAAAATTACCCTATTAGAGTATGATAATTTTTTGCAAGCCGGAGCTATTCAAAATGCTATAATAGATGGCGATAGTGTGATAATTAAAGCATTAAATAGAAGTTATATAATTCCAAAAGAGATGATAAGCTTAAGCGAGTTAGGTCAAAGGGTCGCAGTAGAGAGTAGTGGCGATGGTGGCTTGATTTGGGTAATTTTGATTTTAATGCTTTTAGCTGTAGTGGTATTTGTGGTTATTAAATTTACACCATTTATTAAGGTGGCAAAAAAACCACAAGAAAAAAGTGAGTCAGCCAATCTACTTGAGGGTGTATCTAATCAGATAACTCCAGTAGTCTCAGATATCTCATTTAACGATGTTGCAGGGATTAAAGATGTAAAAAGTGAGCTAATTGAGATAGTAGATTTTTTAAAAAATCCAACTAAATATTCAAATTTAGGCATTAAAATGCCAAAAGGCGTGCTAATGGTAGGCCCTCCAGGTGTTGGCAAAACACTAATAGCCAAAGCAGTAGCCGGAGAGGCAAATGTGCCATTTTTTTACCAAAGTGGAGCAAATTTTGTCCAAATTTATGCTGGTATGGGGGCAAAGCGTGTCAGAGAGCTTTTTAGTATGGCTAAAACATATGCACCAAGTATAATCTTTATTGATGAGATTGATGCAGTAGGCAAAGCTCGTGGCGGCAATAGAAGCGATGAGAGAGAGGCTACACTAAATCAGCTCTTAACTGAAATGGATGGGTTTTTAAGCAGTAGCGGTGTAGTTGTAATAGCAGCAACTAATAAGATTGAGATGATGGACGAAGCTTTATTGCGTAGTGGAAGATTTGATAGGCGTATATTTGTAGGAATGCCTGATATTAGCGATAGAAATGATATACTTAGTATATATTTGCAAGGCAAAAGACACTCAGTAGATATTGGTTTTGTAGCTAGAAGTACAACTGGATTTAGCGGAGCAGCACTTGCAACACTAGTAAATGAAGCAGCCATAAATGCATTAAGAAATGGCAGAGAGATTATAAATAATGATGACTTCAAGGCAGTGGAAAATAGGGTAATTGATGGTAAAAAACATCTTCATAGTCTAAGTCAAAACGAAAAGAAAATCCAAGCTATTTATCAATCAGCTAAGGCGCTAATGGCTGAGTTTTGCGGTATTAATTTTAATCAAATTTCACTTTTAAATGATAAATTTGGTGCTAGCGATACATTTTTAAGCTCAAAAAGTGATCTTTTGGGGCTTATTAAAGTTCATTTAGCTGGTATTTGTGCGATGAATTTAATCACTGGTGAACTATATACTAATTCCAAAAATGATATAAAAATAGCTAAAAATATCGCTAGGGAACTAGTAATGGAGTATGGAATGGGGGATAGGATTATGCCTAGTGATGATGAGACTAGAGAGCTTTTAGAACGAATTCGCAGCGAAGTAAATGAGCTAATAGATAAGATGAGATCTGAGATAGATGCCTTGGCTAAATTTTTACTAGAGAATGAATTAGCAAGTAGAGCTGATGTAATAATGATAATACAAAGGATAAATAATGGCTAAAATAGGAGTATTAACACTAAGCGATAGAGCAAGTGCTGGAGTCTATGCAGATGAGAGCGGTGTGGCGATTCAAAATATACTAAAAGAGTGGGTAATAAGCGATTTAGAATTTATTTATAGGGTTATACCTGATGATTATGAGTTAATAGTAAATAGTCTAAAACAAATGTGTGAGCAAGGTTGTGATATAGTATTTACTACTGGCGGGACAGGGCCAGCACCTAGAGATGTAACACCTGAAGCAACTGAGGCTGTATGTGAGAAAATGCTACCAGGATTTGGTGAATTGATGCGAAGTAGTAGTTTAAAGTATGTTCCTACAGCTATTTTATCTCGCCAAACAGCCGGCATTAAAGACCAGAGCTTAATAATTAATCTACCAGGTCAGCCAAAAGCGATTAAAGAGTGTTTGGAACCTATTTTCCCAGCAATTCCATATTGTCTAGACCTAATTGGTGCGGCTTATATTGAGTGCGATGAGAATATTATGAAAGTATTTAGACCAAAGAAGAAATAGGTTATATTAAATAGTTTAAGGTAATTTATTATACAATCGTGTATAGAATTTTATAATAAATTACAATGTTAGGGTCATAATGAAGAATATAGTAATAGATTTAGATGGAACGCTTACTATAGATGATGAATCTGATTATAAATGTAAGCCAGCAAATGTAGAGATTATTAATCAATTAAAAAAATATAGAGCAATGGGATTTAAAATCACTATATTTACAAGTCGTAATATGAAAACATATAGTGGTAATATAGGTCAGATCAATGTGAAAACCTTACCAACTATTATAAAATGGCTTGATCAACACGATGTGCCGTATGATGAAGTTGTAGTTGGTAAGCCTTGGTGCGGAAATGATGGATTTTATATTGATGATAGAGCTATAAGACCAAATGAATTTGCTAATTTAAGCTATAATGAGATAAGAGATTTATTAGGAATTTCCTCAAGTAAAGAAGTAAATGGGGGGGGGTATAATCAATGATATTGATTACATCTGCCAAATATCTTCCCATAGAATTTCAAATAGAATTAGGAAAACTTTCTCCAGCATTTGTACCAATTGGCAATAAAAGATTATACGAATATCAAGTTAAATTATTTAATTCTTTAAATGAAAAAATAGTTTTGTCTTTACCGCAAAGTTTTGCGTTAGAACAAGCTGACAAAGATAGACTAAAACAATTATCTGTAGATATAATTTTTGTGCCAGACAATATAAGTCTTGGTGAGTCTATAATATATTGTTTAAATATGTTAATGCCACTCAATGAAAGTATTCGTATTTTACATGGGGATACATATTTTAATAATTTAGAATTTTATGAAAATTGTTTAGTTGTAAGTCAAATAGAGAATAATTATGATTGGGAATTTTTAAATAAAGGTTATCATTTTAATAATAATTTTATCTATAATGATAACACAGTCTTATCTGGATATTTTGAAATTGCTAAACCATATGATTTTATTAAATCAATTTTAAAATCAAATTTTTCATATACTCAAGGACTAAAACTTTACTCAAAACAATATCCTTTTACAATAGTAGAAAATCATAATTGGATAGATTTGGGGTCAGTGACTAGTTATTTTCATTTCAAAAAAAATATCACAACTCAAAGGGCTTTTAATGATCTAAAAAAAGAAAATGGATATTTTATTAAAAGTTCAGATATGCAATTAAAAGTACAAGGAGAAATTAATTGGTTTACAAATTTCCCATCGCTATTGGACTTAAAGTTGCCTAGATTTATTGCTTTAGATATAAATTCATATAAAACCGAATATCTTTATTTAAATACGCTTTCAGAACTTTTTGTATTTGGCAAATTATCAAGTTTTGTTTGGAAAAAGATATTTAATACTCTTAATAATTTTCTAGTTCAATTGCATTTTTATCGATCAGATAAAGAAAGTAAATTTGATTTTTTAACAAAAACTATATATAGGCTTCAAGATTTTATCTGTGACAAAGATTTTGATATGAAAACAATATGGAAATTTAAAGATATTGAGATATCACTAGACCAAATGTTAAAAGATCTAAATTTAGCAATTAAGCCAAATTTGGCTAATTCCTTTATTCACGGTGATTTTTGTTTTAGCAATATTATGTATGATTTTAAATCTGAAGATATTAAAACATTTGATCCTAGAGGAATAGATTTTGATGGCAATATAACTCCTTTTGGTGATGCTAGATATGATTATGCCAAGCTTTTTCATTCTTGTATAGGTTTATATGATTTTATTATTGCTGAATATTATGAGTTAGATATAATAGATAATAGAATTAATTTTTACATCAAAGCTCCAAGTTCAATTAGTTCAATACAAGATGAATTTTTAAATATATTTTGTAAAAGTAATAAAAAAGAACTTTATGCGATTACAATTCATCTATTTTTATCCATGCTTCCATTGCATTCTGATAATAAAAATAGACAAATGGCTTTATTTGCAAATGCATTTAGATTGTATAGAGATTTTTTAAATTTAAGGAGCTAAAGTTTTGATTATAATATTTCCTATGGCTGGATTAAGTAGTCGTTTTACAAAAGCTGGTTATGAGCTACCTAAATATATGCTTGATATTAATGGAAAATCTGTATTTTACCATGCTGTTAATAGTTTTAATAAATATTTTGATAATTGTCAATTTTTATTTATATATAGAAATATTAAAAATACAAAAACTTTTATCAAAAAAGAGTGTGAAAATATGGGTTTGAGATTCTACGATATGGTTGAATTAGAATTTCAAACCCAAGGTCAAGCTCATACTGTGGAGTTAGGTCTCCAAAAATCAAATTTAAACTTAAACGATAGCATTTTGATATTTAATATAGATACTTTTCGCCCAAATTTTACTTTGCCAAATACTTTTGATATTTCAAAAATTGATGGATATTTAGAAGTTTTTGAAGGTGAAGGAGATCAATGGAGTTTTGTAATGCCAAAAGGTATAGATGATGTGGCTAAAACAACCGAAAAAGATAGAATATCCTCTCTTTGCAGTAGTGGTTTATATTATTTTGGTTCAGCAAATGATTTTATGAATATATTTAAAAAATCATTTGAAACCGATAAAAGAGATAAAGGGGAATTTTATATTGCACCTTTATATAATGAACTTATTGCTCAAGGTAAAATTGTTAAATATTTTAAAATAAAAATAGATGATATTATATTTTGTGGCACCCCACAAGAGTATGAGAGATTAGTTTAACAACAGAAAGATTACAATGAAAGAAATTTATAGTTTAATTGATAATTTTGATATATGGTCAGCATTAGAGTTGTGCCAAGAAAAACATCCAGTTTATTATCAAAATATGTTGTTTGAATGTGGATTGTTAAATGAGCTGGTTTCATATTTGCATAATTCAAATTTAAAGCATCAATTCGAGAAAGAAAATATGGAGGTGGTAGATTATAATATACTCAAAAATCTAATAAAAAGCAAGATAAGTTCAATAACTAATAACAATATATTTTCTAAAATTCCTAAAGAAATTATAGAATTCTATATCATTAATTATAAAATCAACAATAAAATACTATCTATAGATGAAGCTATTAAATTTTTAGATAATATCCGTATTAATTTTGATAAATATAGTAGAAATTCTATTATATTTATTTTTGTTGAGATGTTTGAATATTTTGAAAGTCTTAATGAATGGAATTATTTTGCAAGAGCAAGGAGTAATATAAACCATATTTTAAAAGTGAGATTCGTTAATAATATTGGCTCACAAATTTATTATAAAAAATTCAGTCAAATATATAATAGTTATTGTTCAAAAGATATCAAAGTTGCCATCATGATAGTTGGAGCTTTTAGGGGGCATTATAAACATTGTTTAAGAGCGGCCATGAACTTGGCTGAATATATTAATGCAGATATATTTATTTCTTCATGGGATAAGGTATTTTGCTATCCAGGGCTTGGTGGAGCTGCAGGTAATTATGTAGATAGAAATTTCGCAAGCATAAAAAACAATTGTCCTGATTTTATAAATAATAAAGCCAAACTTCGTCAACATTTCCCAAATGTTTTTGCAGTATTAAATCAAGAGTATAATGAATCTTTAAATAAAAATCAATTTTTAAAATATAATAGCATTATTAAGGATTCTATATTGGAAAATGACGAAGATTTTCAAAGAGATATTGTAGATAGATATATAAACAAGATTAAAAACATCACAAAAGATCAATTAGATAATCATTTTGATGTTTATTTTACAAATGTATGCAAACAATTTTACTTGCTTGATAAGTGTTGTCAAATAATTAGAAATTATGAAAAGAAACATCATTTTAAATACGATTATATTATTAGAATTAGACCAGATTCTATTCCAAAGCTATTACACGCAAGTGAGCTATTAAAAGTTAAATCAAATGAAATAGCTCTTAATTGGATGGGGCAAACTGAAGTCGATGATCGGCTTATGTATGGTCGTAGAGATGAAATGTTAAAGTTTTTTAGCATCTATGATTTTAATAAAAGACAAAATTTTAGTTATTTTCTAAATATAGCTAATATGGGATGGGTTCATGGAATGCTTTCAAATTGGGTAATGCTAAATAATTTAAGTCCTGTTTCAATGAGATTGCAAGCGCCAGTAGAAAGTAAATATCATATATCTTATTTGCCAAATTTTGATCAAGAATTACAAAGTGATATTAAAAAATCTAAGTTAAATGAAGAACAGATTAGAATTTGTATTGCGTTTTTTGATCAAATGAAAAATCTAATCGATCAAAATAATATATATATGGAGCAACAAAATGATATAGGCAATAATAATGCCCAATTTCGCATTAAAAACCAACTCTCTTATAAACTAGGCCAAGCTATGATAGCAAACTCTAAAAGCATATGGGGATATATAAAAATGCCTTTTATCCTTGCAAATATTAGAAAAGAACATAAAAAAGAACAAATAGCCTATAATGAAAAAATTAAAGCTAATCCAAGCTTAAAACTCCCACCACTTGAGTCATATCCAGATTACAAAGAAGCCTTAAAAGAAAAAGAGTGCCTAACTTATAAACTCGGAGAAGCACTGATACAAGCTGATAAGAACTGGTATAAAGGTGGATATATCAAGCTATTTTTTGATATTAAAAAGATTAAAATGGAAAAAATGATAAAATAGGCGAAATTTGGTTATTATTGCTTTATTGCATGTGATTCAAATGAGAGAAATACGATATTTACATAGATCGATTAAAATTGATTTGAATATTTTTATATTTTAAGGAGATAAGATGAAAAATGCGTTGATGATACCTATACATACAAAGAAACTAAATTGGCTTAATTTATGTTTAAATTCCTTGTCAAATTGCAATATGGGGGGGGGGATAGATTTTGATATTGTTCTTTTGGTTAGCAACTTAGATGAAGAGATTATAATTTCAAGGGCAATTGAGTTTATATTTAAAACATCAGGTATTTCTAAAATATCACATCAATACAATATAATGCATAATATTAAATTTTTAAATATTCAACAATATATTAAAATTAATATGTGTAATGATAATTTATTAAAAAGATATAATGAAAATCAAGAACGATGCATTGTAAATTTAAAAAAATTTTTAGGATTATATTGGGCAAAAGATTATTACGATTTTATACTTTGCGTAGATTGTGATATTATTTTTTTAAATAATCTAGAGTTTATATTTAAAAAAGCATTAAAAAATTATAATAAAAATATTTATTTTGCAGGTTTTAGACCAAATCCAAGCGTATTCTCGGATATTTTACAAAATTGCGCATCTTTTATTGATAATTTTTCTTTATTAAAATTTCAGAAGAATGATGTAATTAAAAATAATACAAAAGATTTTACTCTATATCCTTGGTTTTTTGATATTCCAGCTTATAAGAGTAGTGATTTGGTAGATTTTTTCAAATATGTTGGTAATTTTTATGAGAAGATTACATGGCATTCTTTTGAACATATAATATTTATATTTTGGCGTATTGTAAAAGAAGATTCAAAATTAATTGATTATACTACAGAGTTGGGTATTACAAATGGTTCTGAAGGGCTAACCGCAAATGATATTTTAAATATCAATCTTAAATATGATTACACACCACTTTGGATTAGTTATAGAAGACTTTTAACTACAGATTGTCATTTGTGTTATGACATACCTATGGCCTTTCATGTTGATAGAATTTAAAAAGTAAAAAAAAAGGGGGGGGGTAATTTACCCCTTTTGCCAAAGAATATTTAACCCAAATCCACTAATAGCTACAAACTCTTTAAATTCGCTCGAACTTAAAATCTCAATATCGCTAGCACCGAAGTATTTTAAAATCTGCGCTCCTATACCATAGTTTTTAATAAGTCCGCTATCATCTTCATTGCCGGCTAAAAATATCAGTATTCCACCTTCACTATCTAGTAGTTCTATGTGAGATAAAAACTCATTAAATTTATATGAATTTAAAAGTTCTATATCATCTTTTATCTTATGAAATTTTACATTTGTTTTAGAAGCTATTTGACCAAAAATAAAGGCGTAATGTTTATTTCCAAGGTGATCTATTATGCTATACTTGATTGCTTTTTTACCAGCTATTTGCGACTCTCCTAGCTCATCAACACTAATTAATTTTTCATGATGTAGGCGATACTCTATAATCTCGGCTATGCTTACCATATTTAGATTAAATTTATCGCAGAATTTTTCTAAATCATCGCGTCTAGCCATCGTACCATCATCATTTACTATCTCGCAGATTACAGATACTGGAGCAAGACCAGCCAATCTACATAGATCTATACTGCCTTCAGTATGTCCAGTTCGCTCTAACACGCCACCACTTTTAGCAATTAGTGGAAATATATGACCTGGACGGACAAAATCATCAGCCTTTGTAGCACTATCTACTAACATTTTAATTGTCATATCTCTTTCATATGCGCTTACTCCAGTGGTCGCCTTTTTAGCATCAATGCTAATAGTAAATGCTGTCTCATGAGAGCTAGTATTTGCTCCAACCATAGGATATAGATCAAATTTATCAGCTAACTCTTTACTAAGTGGGGTACATAAAACACCTCTAGCGTGAGTGATCATAAAATTGACTTTTTGCACATCACTAAATGCTGCAGCAAATACTATATCACCCTCATTTTCTCTATCTTCATCATCTACCATGACTATCATTTTGCCATTTTTTATATCATCTATAGCTTGCAAAACTCTCTCAAAAGCCATTTTAATTTCCTTTTAAATCTAAATATTTTTTAATGCTATTTTCATTAGTATGCCAGTTTTTATCTATCTCTACATTTAATTTAATAAATACTTTTTGATTATTAAATTCACTTATAATTTTGCGAGCCACGATTCCAATACGCTTAATAGTAGCACCATTTTTGCCTATTAAAATTGCCTTATGGTGGGTATTATCTGTTATAATTTTAGCCTCGATTTCTAAGATATCGCTCTTTTGTTTTACCTTTGATACAATCGCATCAGAACTATATGGCACCTCTTGACTAACACACTCAAATATAGCCTCTAATATAAAATCTCTATAAATATCTTTTTCATTTGTTGTGGTGATAAACTCTGGATCATAGTAATGAGGATGCTCTGGAAGCAGGGGGGTAAGAGCATCTAAAAAAATCTTTCTATAGGCTTGTTTTTTAATAGTTATTGGGACTATAGCTTGAAAATTATTTGAGTATTTTTGATACTCATTTAACTTTTGAAATAGCTTATCTTGGCTCGCTTCATCTATCTTTGTAAGTGCGATTATATGAGGTAAAGTAGTATTTAAGCTTAAGAACTTTTCGTAATTTTCTAAACTATCAAAAATACTAGCTACAAATACTACTGCATCTGCATCACCTAAAGATTTAATAGCGCTTTGAACCATTAGTTTGTTTAATGTCTTAGCGCTATCATGAAGACCTGGGGTATCTATAAAGATTGCTTGGTCTTGCTCATTCATTACAATGCCTAAAATTTTTCGTCTTGTAGCATTTTGCTTATGTGAGACCATTGATATTTTTTGATCAAGCAAGTAATTTAAAAGGCTACTTTTACCAGCATTTGTTCTGCCTATTAAGGTTACAAATCCGCTTCTCATAATATATATTTTGCCCTATCTTCATCTTGGCAAATTTGCCCTAATTTTTCATCAACTAACTCTTTTGTTATGCTAAATTTCTGGCCTTTATATTCATCAGCATTAAAGCTAATATCCTCAAGTAGTTTTTCGATAACAGTATGAAGTCTTCTAGCTCCGATATCTTCTACTTTTTGATTGGTACTTTGAGTTAGTTTAGCAATTTGCCTTAAAGCATCATCACTAAATTCAAGTTCTACACCCTCTACATTAAGTAAGGCTTTATATTGATTTAAAAGTGAATTTTTAGGTTTTGTTAGAATTTCATATAGGGCATCTTCATCTAAGCTATCAAGACTTACACGCAGTGGAAATCTACCTTGAAGCTCAGGAATTAGATCGCTTGGCTTTGAGATATGAAATGCTCCAGCAGCTATAAATAGTATATGATCAGTTTTAATAGTTCCAAATTTAGTAGATACATCACTACCTTCTACAATAGGCAATAGATCTCTTTGGACTCCTTCTTTGCTAGGGTCTTGGCGAGATGAACCAGCACTACTTACAGCAACTTTATCTATCTCATCAATAAATATTATTCCTTCATTTTGAGCTCTTCTTAATGCTTCGGCTTTAATGCTTTCCATATCTAATATTTTCTCGCTAGCTTCGTTTTTTAGGCTCTCTTTTGCGTCTTTTACTTTTAGCTCTTTTTTTACTTTTTTATTTGTGATACCTATAACTTTGATAAAGCTTTCTTGCATAGCAGCCATATCAGGCGGTAAATTTGATCCAGCTTCAAAGCTTGCTTGGTCGATTTCTAGCTCAATAGTAAGGTCGTCAAGCTTGCCATCTTTTAGTTTTTGTTTCATCTTTTCATAGCTGATTTGATATTGCTCTTTTTTCTCATCAGTTGCGCCATTTGGTAGTGGTGGGAGGAGCTTTTCTAGAATTCTCTTTTCTATATACTCTTCTATTTTATCGCTATTTTTCTCACGATGTTCTTGCTTGACTAAATTTAGCGCCGCCATTGCAAGATCTCTAATCATAGATTCTACATCTCTACCTACAAAGCCAATTTCTGTATATTTACTAGCTTCGACTTTGATAAAAGGCAACCCAAATAGTTTTGAAAGGCGTCTTGCTATCTCAGTTTTACCTACGCCTGTTGAGCCTATCATTAAGATATTTTTAGGCACTATATCATCTTGAATATTGCTTGGTAATTGCATACGCCTATAGCGATTACGAAGTGCAATAGCGATAACTTTTTTAGCATCATTTTGACCAATTACATAATCATCTAAAAATTTTACTATATCTTTTGGTGTTAAGTTCATATTTTAATCCGTTAATGTATAAGTTTTTATATTTGTATTTGTATAAATACAGATCTCTCCGGCTATTTTTAGACTCTCTTTTACCAATTCCTCACTACTAAGAGATCCAAATTTATCTAAAGCCCTAGCAGCTGAGAGTGCGTAATTACCACCACTTCCGATAGCAGCTATCTTGCCATCTTCTGGTTCTACTACATCTCCAGTTCCACTTAGTAAAAATATATGATCACGATTTAGTACTAACATCATAGCCTCTAATTTTCTTAATACTTTATCTTTTCTCCACTCTTTGCTAAATTCAATTACAGCCTTAAGTAAATCACCCTTGACTCCATCAAGAATTCTCTCAAACATATCAAAAAGATTAAACGCATCAGCAGTAGAACCAGCAAATCCGGCTAAAATTTTCCCGCCATAAAGCTTTCTTATCTTAACAGCATTGCCTTTTAAAATTGTAGAACCAAAGCTTACTTGACCATCACCACCTATTACAGCAGCATCTTTGCCTCTATAAGCTAGTATAGTAGTAGCATGAAACATTACTCACCTACTACTTCTATTTTAAATTTAGCATGAATTTGGTGAGTTAATTTAACTGAAATTTCATGTTCGCCAATAGCTTTTATATTATCACATTCTAAAGATTTTTTATCTATTTCATAGCCTTTTTGCTCTTTTAATGCTTTTGCTATTTCATCTTTGGTAATGCTACCAAATGGAGTTCCATTGGCTCCTAACTTTGTTTTTATAGTGATTTTAACTCCAGCTAATTCATCTTTTAGCTTTTCATTTTGGCTAATCTCATACTCTTTGATTTGAGCTTCATTTCTTTTGGCTGCTTCCCATTGTCTTAGCACAGCGTCTGTAGCGGCCTTGGCATATCCTTTGCCTATTAAAAAATTATTGCCATAGCCATCTTTTACCTCTTTTACTTCACCAGCCTTACCTAGACCTTTTACATCTTTTATTAGTAGTACTTTCATTACTTTTCCTTTAAATTTGATTTGGGTTATTTTACTTTTTTATGTTAAATTTTTGGTTTTAAATTTAGTGCTTCCACTTCCACTTAAAAACTCATCGTTAGCAATATCTAGCTCACGATAAATCTGCTGACATGGTTTTAAAAGATCATTTAACTGTATATTTGTAAAATTTACTAAAATTTCGCTACTTTTTAGCTTTTTTAAATCTCTAGCTAAATTCTCATTAAATCCATTAAAATTAGCTCTATATTGGTTAAAAACTTTTGGAGTAGAGCAAAAAATAGAGCTAGTGATAATATCTAAATTTGGTATATCATCATCAAATTCTTCTACAATCTCGCCAATTCCACTTACATTTGCAGCTTTAAATTTGCTTACAAAAAATGCTACATCAGCACCAATTTTATGAGCTATTTGCATTAATTTTTTTTGTGAAATATTTAAATTTAATGTATCATTTACTAAGTGTAAAAAGGTTGCTGCATTACTGCTACCACCACCTAAGCCACCACCAACTGGAATATTTTTAATTAGACTTACTTGATGGAATTTAAAAAACTCTTCAAGCTGTTTGCTAAAACCAAGCGCTACTAAAGCATCATAAGCCTTAAAGATAATATTATCGCTAAATGGATTATCTATAATAAGACCATCGCTTATTCGTTTAACTAGTTCAACCTCATCATATAACCAATCACAAATAATAAATCTAGAGCTTAGTTCATGATAGTTCCCACGAAATCCAGTAATTTTTAAGAAAATATTAATCTTAGCAAAACTTCTCATTTAAATATCTTTTTGGCTAGAATTTCTAGCAAATTTTGCTTTGGCTCGCTAGCAACTGTGTTATTATCGGCAATCTCTCTTACTAACTCTTTGCGTAGAATTAAGATATCTTTTGGTGCTTGAATTGCTATTTTTACATTTTGTGTACCAATACCTAAAATTGTAATTTCGATATCATCTCCAATTTTGATTGATTCTGTAACTTTTCGTGTTAATATAAGCATTTTTCCATCCTATTTATCATATATTTTACTTCTTGATTTTCTATTTTAATTATGCTAAAAGTATCATCTAATTCAATTAGATACTCCCCATCGCTACTAGTTTCAAAATCACTACATTTAAGTTTTTTACCTAAAACTATATCTAAAATATCGCCTTTATAGCTATTTTTAGTTAAATTTAGATATTCTAATGGATTTAGTGGAGTTTCGTTTTGAAATTTAAATTTTCCTTCACTGATTCTTTCAAGCGCACTTAATGTACCTATTAATCCTAAATTTTTTGCTAGAATTTGTGCATAAGAGCGTATATATGACCCAGCTGAAACTGCTATATCAAATGTGATAAATGGGTGGCAATAGCTTATAAATTTAGTACTAAAAACTTCCATTTGACACTCTTTTAACTCAAATTCACTCCCAGCCCTAGCTAACTCATAAGCTCTTTTGCCATCAATTTTTTTAGCACTAAATTTTGGTGGTGTGTAGTTTATTTTGCCTTGAAGATTTTGTAAGGCGTTTTTTATCTGTGTTTCATCTAGAGTAGGTGGAAGGTGAATTTGGTTGATATTTTCATTATCTCCACTATTTGAACTAGCCCCTAGCCAAAGCGTAGCTCTATAAATTTTAGGTTCTAAGTTTAAGTAGTTAAAAAGTTTTGTATATGCCCCAAATGCTACAATCAAGCAACCACTCGCAAATGGATCTAAAATCCCAGAAAATCCAGCCTTTTTGACTCCATATTTTCGTTTAAGTATGCTTAAAAAGCGGTTTGATACCATACCTTTTGGCTTATACGCTACAAATAGCCTATTCATACAACCTTCTCTACAAAAGATGAGATAATATCTTTGATATTTCCACCAAAATTTATTTTTAGTTTAAATTCATTTTTGATTTTAGCCACCTCTACAACTCGCCCAATACCAAAAATTTTATGCTTGATTAGATCGCCTTTTTTAAACTCATTTTGGCTCTCTATCTTTAAAGAGCCTTCACAAAGGCCAGCTTCACTTAGAAATCTTGATCTATTTAGCCTTGATCTTTGGCCTTTGTAAAACCGTGAATTTGAGTATGATAAATTTAATCCCCTTTTAGCCCTAGTGATGGCTACATACGCTAGGCGTCTCTCTTCTTCTATATCGCTTCCATCGCCAAGAAGCGGGAAAAATCCCTCTTCAAGCCCAATTACAAATAGATGCTCAAACTCAAGCCCCTTGCTAGCATGCACACTCATAATAGATATAGCATCATCGCTAATTCTATCTTGCTCGCTCTCAAGCGCAAGCTCATTTAAAAACTCTTCTAAATCGAAATTCTCCGTATTTAATATATGATCTTTCAATAAAGCATAAAATTCATCAATATTTATAACCCTCTCAGCTCCATCAGGCAGACTCTCATAATATGCCTTTATCCCAAATATAGAGTCAAATCTACTTATCAAATCGTATGGTGCTAGAGTTGATAGCTCTTTTATATTGTTTGCTAGTTCAATTAATGTTTGGCTTAATTTCTTGCTCAATACATCCTCGCCAGCAATATATATCGCATTATATAAAGAAGTTTTGCTATCAAAGGCAAATTTCTCTAATTTAGCCAAGCTTACCTTGCCTAGACCCCGTTTTGGGCGATTGATAATGCGAGTTAGAGAGAAGTCATCATTTGGGTTTAAAATCAGCCTTAAATAGCTTATAATATCTTTGATTTCAGCCCTTTCATAGAATTTGACTCCGCCTACCATTTTATATGGAATTCTAGCTTTGTTTAACCCATCTTCTAAGCTTCTTGATAGAGCATTAACTCTATATAAAATAGCAATTTCGTTAGCCGATACGCCACTTGATAGGAGTTTATTTATCTTTGTAGCGATGTTTTTAGCTTCAGCATTTTCATCACTATGCTCTAAAATTTCTATAGGATTTTCATCTGCTAATTGACTGACTAGTCTCTTGCCAAGTCTTGTTCTATTGTGATCTATTAGCTCATTAGCAGCATTTAGTATAGATGGAGTAGAGCGGTAATTAGTCTCTAATTTGATTAGTTTGACGCTACTGAATTGATCTTTGAAATTCAAGATATTTTCTATCCTTGCACCTCTCCATCCATATATGCTTTGGTCATCATCGCCTACGACAACTAAATTTTGGTGATTATAGCAAAGCTGGCGAAGTAGTTTGTATTGTAAATCATTTGTATCTTGATACTCATCTACCATTATATACTTATATCTATCTGAAATTTGATCGCTCAAATCTGGATTTTTAGCCAAAATATTATAAGTCAAGCACAAAAGATCATCAAAATCAACTAAGTTATTACTCTTTAAATACTCTTCATATAATTTATAAGCTTTTGCTATTTTTTCGTAATTTGTCTTTGTGTATTGAGCGTCTAATTTGGAGCTATCCATAACAGCTTCAACGCTTAAAAGCATATTTTTGTATTTTGATATCTCATTTGCTACTATGGCGGTTTGGACTTCGCTCTCTATCTCTTTTATAATCTTTTTTTTATCATCAGTATCAATTATTATAAAGTTATTGCTTCTATCTAATTGATTTATATGAAATTTTAAAAATAATAGACCAAACTTATGAAATGTGCAAAGCAATGGATTTGTATTATAATTACCAAGCATAGCCATAGCACGCTGTTTCATAGTAGTGGCTGCTTTATTAGTAAATGTAAGCGTAAGAGTGTTTAGTGGATCTATGCCAACTTCACTTATTAAATAGGCTAGACGCGAAGTTATGGTTTTTGTTTTACCGCTTCCAGCTCCAGCTAAGATTAGCATTGGGCCATCTATATGGGTGGCGGCTATTTTTTGATTTTCATTAAGTGAATTTAATAAATTGTTCATAAATTACTCTTTTTTGTTAATAAAGCTAAGATTATATCAAATTTTAACTTAATAATAATACGTGTTACAAAAAGTTACAGATTAATTATTAAATATTAATATAAGTAAACATTATATAAAATTAAAATCTAGTTTAAGGATTAAATTAATAAAATTGAAAAAGTAAATTTACTAAAGGGGTTGTTTTGATAGATTTTAATAAAATATATACATTTATGACGATTGTTAAAGAAAAAAGTTTTTCAAAAGCTTCAGCCACTTTAGGCCTTTCTCAGCCAGCCGTTACTTTACAGATTAAAAAGCTTGAAGAAATGTTGCAAACTACGCTTTTAGTTAGGCGTAAAAATGGGATTGTTTTAACAAAAGAGGGGGATAGATTTTATAAATTATGTCTTAAATTTGAAGGAGCTATGTTTAGATTTAAAGAGGAAGCTCATAGAATAAAAGATGAGAAATTTAAAATCTCAGTTGCTACAAACTTACTTATAGCTCATGCTATTTTGCCATTTATGTTAGATAAAATTTGCAATGTTATAAATAGCGATTTAGATGTAAAAATAGCCGATACAAATAATGATCTAGTATCAAGTTTAATGGATAAAAGATGCGATATTATAATGACGCAAGAGAGATTATATAATGATCATTTGATATTTAAAAAGCTATTTGAGTATGAGATAATCTTAGTCTCAAATAAAGTCCCAAATCAAAAAATAACTCCAGCAAAGCTTAGTGAATTTAACTTTATCACAGATAGAACGAAGGCGTTTTTAAAAGGTTATTTTGAGCAATTTGGTGTAAATTATGATGATTTACACACTGTCTATACTCTTGATGGTGCTATAGCTACTAGGTGCGCAATGCTAAATAATAAATCTAGAGAGTATGTAGCGTTTTTGCCTAATTTTTTGGTGAAAAAATCAATTGCCAATGGCACTTTATTTCCAGTAGAAATTGAGGGTGTTAATATTATTCGTCCAGTATTTATAGCAGGACTCAAAGAGAATGAGTCCATACTAGAAAAGGTTAGTAAAATATCTATTGACCTTTAAAAATATCTCTATTTTTAGGGTTATTTAAAAATATCTGCTTTGAGCGCTCCTGTTTTGTTTTGGAGTCGCTTGGGCTATATGTAGCAAAATTTATTAATATAGGATTTTCATCTATACTAATTCTGATAATAGCACCAATTGGTATGTTTACTACGCTAGCAAAATTATCTGGCCCAAATCCAGCTTCAAATTTTATCTCGTCTTTAATAATTTCAACACTGCTTAGCGAATATCCAGCTAGACTAAATAAAATAACAGATGGATTAAAACTAGATTTGATCTCATCAGGCAATTCGGGATTAAAGCTTACAAATTTAGTATTTACTAAAATATCAAATGTAGCCCCTTTTTTTATCAAAAAATTTAATAAATCATAAACATTTCTATGCATCATAGATGCAAACTCACTATCTTTTAAAAACTCTTCAAGCATAAATTTACTCCCCTTGTATAAACTCATCTACCAAATTTGCTACTTGAGCAATTCCTACACTCCAAAACTTCTCATCATCAATATCAAATCCAAACATAGCGACAAGCTCTTTTGGACTCTTGCTACCGCCAAGAGATAAAAACTTAGTATATATCTCTATAAAATTTTCACATTTTCCACTTTTATATAGTCCAAAAAGAGCAAGCACTAAAAGCTGAGCGTATGAGTAGGCATAGCAATAAAATGGTGAGTGGATAAAATGCGGTATATAGCTCCACCAAATTTTATAATACTCATTTAATTCTAAAGAGTCGCCAAACATCTTTTTAGACTCTTCTAGCCAAATTTGATTTAGCTCATCGCTACTTATTTCGCCATCATAAGCATGAACTCGTCTTTCAAATGTAGTAAAATTAATCTGTCTATAAAGTGTAGCAAAAATATCTTCTATTTTGCCAGCTAGTAGGGCAGTTTTTTGCTCTTTTGGTAGAGTGTTTTTAATATATTCAAAAACCAACATCTCACAAAATACTGAAGCTGTCTCAGCAGTAGTAAGTGGAGTATGTGAGTTAAGATAGCCTACTTCATAGCTAAGATATTGATGTATGCTATGGCCTAGTTCATGTGCTAAAGTAAAAAGATCACGCCTTCTACCTGTGAAATTTAAAAGTACAAATGGATGCACATCGCTACTAGCAGAGTGAGAAAATGCTCCAGCTTGTTTATTTTTATCTGGATATACATCGCACCAATTCTCATTAAAAGCTCTCTTGGCCAAAGTGCCAAAAAGTGGATTAAAACTATTAAAAGCATCAATTACAATCTCTTTAGCCTCTTCATAACTTATCTGTTCATCGCCACCAAGAGGTGCGTATCTATCATAATCATATAGTTTATCATAACCTAATATTTGACGCTTTTTATTATAAAATTTAGCCACTAGATCAAAGCTATTTTCACTAGCTTTTATTAGCGCATCTACGCTAGCTTTTTCTATTTGATTGCTTAGGTGTCTACTTGATTCACCTAGCTCATATCCGCGTAACTCACAGCTATTTTTTAGATCTGTTTTTATCATATTATATATGTATGTTAGTAGGTGTTGCATCGGCTCTAAACCTTTGCTTAGTGAGTATGCAGCATCTTTTCTAACGCTTCTATCATCGCTACTAAGCTTAGATAAAATCTCCTCTTCTTTTAAGCTTTGCCCACGAAACTCAAATCTAGCTCTAGCCATACTCTCATCAAACAATCTGCTAAATGCACTAGCACCAGTATTTGCAGTTCTTAGTAAAATTCTCTCTTCTAAAAAACTCAACTGATGAGCTTTATTTTTAGCTAGATTTTCTAAGTAGTAGCTAAATTTAGGATTTATGGCTATAAAGCTAGATTGTCTATCTTTATCAAGCTCATTAAATTCAATCTCAAAAAATAGAATTTGCTCTTCAATCTTAGTACAAATCTCTTCATATTTAGCCAAAAACGCCCCTTGGCTTGTATCTTTGGCAAATTTTAAATACGCATAGCTCATTATCTTGCCAATATCAGCTAAAATTTGCTCATATTCACTTATTGCAGTTTTAAATTCATTAGGCTTTAATGAGTTTAGATTTTTATTAAATTTAGAATTAAACTCATTGGCATTTTTTTGTAAATTTAAACAAAATGTATCTAGCTCATCGCTACTAGCAAAAAATTTAGATAGATCCCATATCATATCATACTCCCTTAGTGTTATTTAATGCAATAGCAGTAAATAAAACATCTGTAGAGCTATTTAATGCAGTCTCTACTGAATCTTGAATCACTCCAATAATAAATCCTATAGCTACAACCTGTATAGCTATATCATTGCTAATTCCAAATAATGAACATGCCAATGGAATAAGCATAAGCGAGCCACCAGTTACACCGCTAGTACCACATGCTCCAATTGCTGCTATAATGCTAAGTAATAAGGCATTCCAAAATCCAACTTCAATCCCTAAAGTATAAACTGCACTAAGAGAAAGCACAGCTATGGTAACAGCTGCACCGGCCATATTGATAGTAGCTCCAAGAGGTATAGAGATAGAGTATAGGTCTTCATTTAGTTCTAATTTTTTACATAAATTCATATTTACAGGAATATTTGCAGCACTACTTCTGGTAAAAAACGCCGTAATAGCACTCTCTTTTATACATGTCATTATAAGTGGATATGGATTTTTTCTAATAACTATAAAAGCAATAACAGCATTTATCACAAAAGCCACAAATAGCATAGTCCCTACAAGAACAAATAAAAGCTTTGCATATCCACCAAGTGCGGCAAATCCAGTCTGAGCTACGCTGATGCTTACAAGACCAAAAATACCAAATGGCGCTAGACGAATTACAAATTTAACTATTCTTGTAATTGCTTCACTAATATCTTTAAATACTTTTTTTGTTTCATTGCTACAATGTCTAAGAGCCAAACCAGTTGCAATAGCCCAAGCTAAAATCCCAATATAATTACCAGTTGCAATAGCATTTAGTGGATTATCTACAATCTTATATACTAAATCTTTTAATACCACTGCTATATTACTAGGTGCTGTGCTCATAGCTACAGATGTATTTTGTAACACTAAAGTAGTAGGAAATATAAAGCTAACACACACAGCAGCCAAAGAGGCTAAAAATGTGCCAATTAGATATAATATTATCACATTTTTCATTCCATTAGTACGGCCAAATTCTCTAAGTACTATAGAGGCGCTTACTAACACAAATACTAAAACAGGCGCCACAGCTTTTAGCGCACCTACAAAAAGAGAGCCTAAGATCGCTGCTAAATCAGTTAAATTTAGAGCAAATGAATTACCACTATGAGCTATAAATCCTAAAATCCCACCAAAAACAATACCAACTAAAATTTGAATTATCAAATTCCCATCTTTATATCGCTGAGCAATATGTCTAATCATTAAAATCCTTTTTAATTAATAAAAACTAATATTATATTTGAAATTTAATTAAATTTGGCTTTACAAAACTTTAAAAAATACACTAAATTTTTAACTTAATTTTATATTGTTCTAAATACAATAAGCTACAAATTATTTTATATTTGTCGTATTATTTATATTGTTAATTATTTGAATATAGATTAACCTCATATTTAAATCTATGAAAAAGATATCCAAACCATTGCTACTATTAAATTTAGGGTATAGAATTAATATATAATTTACAAAAATTATGCTAGAATTGCGCCCAAAAATCAAATATAATAAGGAAAAATATGTATCTATTTACAAGTGAAGTTGTAAGCCCAGGACATCCAGATAAGTGCGCTGATATCATAGCTGATAGCATTGTTGATGCGATACTTTCACAAGATTCAAAAGCAAGAGTAGCTAGTGAGGTTTTTGTCGCTGGAAAGCATATTATAATTGGAGGCGAAGTCAACTCAAGTGTAAATTTAAGCCACCAAGAGTACAGATCTATAGTAAAATCAGCTTTAGCAAAAATCGGTTATAATGGTAATCCGCACTTTAGCAAAGCTCAATGTCTCCATCCAGATGATATTGAGGTAGATGTATTTTTAAACCAGCAAAGCCCAGATATCAATCAAGGCGTAGATCAAAGCAGTGGTGAAATTGGTGCTGGAGATCAAGGAATTATGTTTGGTTTTGCATCAAATGAGACAAGCAATTTTATGCCAGCAGCGATAACTTACGCAAGAGTGCTTTGTGATAAAGTCTATGAATACGCTCTTAAAAACCCTGATAAATTAGGCGTAGATATAAAGACTCAAGTTACAATAGACTATGGCACAAAATCAAATTTTGAAAATTGCAAACCAGAAAAAATCCACACAATAGTAGTCTCAGCCCCAAGCGTTGAAAGCTTAAAAATAGAAGAGGTAAGAGCCTTAATCCAAAGCTTAATAGACGACGCCGGACTACCAAAAGAGCTTTATGATAAAGATAAAACCATAATCTATATAAATCCAACAGGTAGATATGTAAATCATAGCTCACTTCATGATAGCGGTCTAACAGGTAGAAAATTAATAGTAGATAGCTTTGGTGGATACTCGCCAATAGGTGGTGGCGCACAAAGTAGTAAGGATTATACAAAAGTAGATAGAAGCGGTCTATATGCTGCTAGATGGATAGCTAAAAATATAGTCGCAGCAGGTCTTGCTAAAAAGTGTATAGTCCAGCTAAGTTACGCTATAGGTGTGGCAAAACCTGTTAGCGTAAGCGTGGATTGTATGGGTACAAATATAAATAGTGATGATGATAAATTATCTGAGTTTGTACATGATAAATTTGCCCTAACTCCAAAATGGATAACAGATAAATTTGGCCTAGATAAACCTAGCAAAGATACATTTTTATACGCTGATGTAGCAGCTAAAGGGCAGGTTGGCGATCCTAGTTATCCATGGGAGCAGCTAGATGCTATAGAGTTATTCCAGCAAATTTAAATCTATGAAAAATCTCTTATATATTTTTTTATTCTTTGGGATTTTGTGCTTTGGTGGTGTGCTAGATCCCAAAGATGCTTTTAAGCTTAATATTAGCGGAGATAATCAAAGTGGTATAATAGCTAAATTTGATATTGCAGATGGTGTATATTTATATCAAGATAAAATCAAGATAATGCTAGATAATAACGATATCACAAGACTTTTAAATATTCCTAAGGCGATAAAATATGAGGGCTATGATATTTATAGGAATTTAGAGATTTTTATCCCAGCAGGAATTGTGTTGGGTAAAAATAGCTTTAATCTTGATATCTATTACCAAGGTTGCAGCGATAGTGGCTTTTGTTATCAACCATTAAAGGATGGCTTTGGAGTTGAATTTGACTCAAGTGGTAGCGTTATATCTAGTAGATATCTAGTAGATTCTACAAACAAAACAAATTTAGCTACTAGAAATGATGAAGAATTAGTTAGCTTATCTAAAGATATAGCATCAGGCCAAAATTTGTCTAATCAAAAAACTCAAAATGAGCAGTCACAAATAGCTATAAATTTAGCAAACAATTCCATCTTTTGGGCAATATCAACATTTTTTATATACGGCGTTTTGCTATCTCTTACCCCATGTATTTTTCCAATGATTCCAATTCTCTCAGGCTTGATTGTCGCTAAAGGGGCTAAAAGTGCCAAAAGTGGCTTTATAATCAGCCTTATATATGTATTAGCTATGAGTGTTACATATGCTATAGCTGGAGTATTAGCAAGCTCTTTGGGTGCTAGTGTCCAAGGAATGCTTCAAACTCCAGTAGTACTGATTGGTTTTAGTATTGTTTTTATTGTATTAGCACTTTCAATGTTTGGACTTTTTGAGATAGAAATACCAAAATCATTACAAGCTTACCTAAATACTAAAAGTTCTAAATTTAGCGGAATGGGTGGTGTTATTTTTATGGGCGTAGCATCAGCTTTAATAGTAGGACCATGCGTGGCAGCACCGTTAGCTGGAGCGTTACTTTATATCGCAAATAGCGGGGATATTGTTATTGGCGGATTATCTTTATTTGTAATGAGTTTAGGTATGGGGCTTCCACTTTTAGCTATTGGGCTTGGTGGAGGTAGGGTTTTACCAAAGCCAGGCGAGTGGATGGTAAAAATTAAGATTATATTTGGCTTTATTATGCTTGCGATGGCACTTTGGATTATTTCACCAGTAATTGGCGATGAAATTTCGTTGCTAGGGCAGGGCGTTTTAGGTGTTATTTTAGCTGTGATTTTTGGTGCGTTTGAAAATGCTAGCAGTATAATTCAACGTGCAATAAAAGGAGTAATGCTTATAATCTTTGCTATTAGTATGGTGATAGTTATTGATTTTAGTGTGAGTAAATTTGGATCAAATTTAAAATCAAGTTTGCTAATTACGCAAGATAAAAGTAATATTAATTTTAAATATGTAACCAATTTAAAAGAGCTAAAAGAGATTATAAAATCTAGTCAAAAGCCAATTTTGATAGATTTTTGGGCGAGTTGGTGTGTTAATTGTAAAGAGCTTGAAAGTGATGTTTTGACCCAAAGCGATGTGGCTAAGAAGCTTAATGAGTTTATACTAATAAAGATTGATTTAAGCCAATCAAGCCCAGAAAATGAGGAGCTAATGAGAGAGTATCAAATTTATGGACCTCCAGTTTTATTAATATATAATAATGGTGAGCTAAAATCTCAAATTACTGGATTAATTAGTCCTAATGAGTTACTACAAAGGCTAAATCAAATTTAAGGCAAATTAAATGATAAAGGTGTTAATAGTGATGTTTTTGGCAACTTCGATGGCGATGGCTAAATATATTTCTGTAGATATTGATAAGAGTGTAATGAGTGATAATAGTATACAGATTATCGATATTAGAACTTCAAATGAGTGGAAGCAGGGCGTTTTAAAGGGTGCCATTTTAGTAAATTTAACTAATAACAATGGTGAATTTAATGAGAAATTTCTAGAAAATATCAAGGAGAAAATCGATCCAAATAAGAAAATTGCTATAATTTGTCGAAGTGGAGTACGTAGTCTAAGAGCCTCTGAATTGCTAGTTCAAAATGGCTATAAAGATGTGATAAATCTCTCTGGTGGTATGATACTAGCATCGCAAAAAGGATTAGATATAGTAAAACCATGAATGATAAAGTAAAGCGAGTTAAATACCTACGTGGGCTTGAAAAATTTGCTAAATTAGTTATAAGAAATCTAAAGCGTGATGACTATGATAGTATTAAATTTCGCACGCTAGTAGAAAAAAATGCAGAAATTTTAGTTAAAATAGAGCCAGTTTATCTTGATCAACCATATGCAAAATCACTTTGTGAATTTGTAAATTTAGTCATTGCCATAGATGATAAGGCGATGCTTTTAAAGGCTGCTAATTCACTCCAAAAGCTCAAAAATTCAAAAAGCTATAAAAAAGATAAGCATAAAGGTCAAATTTATGAGTAAAGTTATAATTTTTGATATGGATGGAACGCTAATTAATAGCACGCAAGCTATTTGTGAGACTATTAATTATATGCGCTTAGGGTTAAATTTAACTCCGCTTAGTTATAGTTATATTATCGAAGTTATCAACAATCCGGCAAAAAACTATATGATAGAGTTTTATGGTGTTGATAAAATCAGTAATAATATGATGAAAATCTTTGAAGATGAGTATCAAAAAAATTACTTTTTACATGCTAAAGTATATGATGAGGCTATGGCAGTTATGGAGTATTGCGAGGATAAAAATTATGCTATGGCAGTAGCATCTAATGCACCTAATTCTAGTCTAGAGATAATCTTAAAAAATACTAAAATTCTAGATAAATTTAAGATGATTATAGGTGCTAGTAATAAAGTTCCATGCAAGCCAGCCCCTAATATGTTAAATTTGATTATGGATAGCCTTGGTAAACGAGCTATTTTTATTGGTGATAGTTATAAGGATTCTATGGCGGCTAAAAACGCAAATATAAAATATATAAATGTAACTTGGGGTAGAGATATCCAAATTTTAGGTGAGATAAATTGTAAAAACGCTAACGAAGTTATAAAAAACATAGGCTAACTGTGTAAATTCGATACATTTAGAAATTTTATTTAACTAAAATTCATATTTTTAAACTTTATGATTAAAATTTAATGCTATAATCAAAGAATTTTAATTAAAGGTAAAAATATGAAAAAGCTAAATGGCTCGCAAATGATAAGCGAAGCGCTAAAACACGAAGGTGTTAGCGTTGTTTTTGGTTATCCTGGTGGCGCAGCATTAAATATCTATGATGAGACATATAAACAAGAGTATTTCACCCATATTTTAACTCGCCACGAACAAGCAGCCCTACATGCAGCCGATGGTTACGCAAGAGTTAGTGGCGAAGTCGGCGTGGCATTTGTAACTAGCGGCCCAGGATTTACAAACGCTATAACCGGTCTAGCTACGGCGTATGCTGACTCCATCCCATTAGTTTTAATTAGCGGTCAAGTTGGCCTACCATTAATCGGAACAGACGCATTTCAAGAGATTGACGCCGTAGGTATATCAAGGCCTTGCGTGAAGCATAATTTTTTAGTCAAAAGCATTGAAGAGTTGCCACTTATCTTAAAACAAGCTTTTTATATAGCAAGAAGTGGCCGCCCAGGCCCAGTCCATGTAGATATACCTAAGGATGTAACGGCTGCTATTGGCGATTTTGAGTATCCTAGCGAGATAAAGATGAAAACATATAAGCCAACCACAAAAGGCCATCCAAATCAGATTAAAAAGGCCTGTGAAGCCATCATGGCATCCAAAAAACCAATAGCCTATATAGGCGGTGGCGCTGTAAGTAGCGGGGCTAGTGATGAGATTAGAGAATTTATCCAAAAGACCCAAATTCCAGCAGTAGAGACTCTAATGGCACTTGGAGTTTTAACCCCTGTTAATCCTTTAAATTTAGCTATGGTTGGTATGCATGGTAGCTACGCTGCCAATATGGCATTAAGCGAGGCTGATCTGATCATCTGTCTTGGGGCTAGATTTGATGATAGAGTTACAGGCAAACTAAGCGAATTTGCCAAAAATGCCAAAATCATACATATAGATATAGACCCAAGTAGCATTGGTAAAATTGTCAAAGTAGATTATCCTATTGTTGGCGATTTGAAAAATGTAATGATAGAATTAAATGAGAAGATAAATTTAAATGGCGATGAATTTAGCGCTTGGAGAGATCAGATCGAAATTTACAAAAAGCTTCACCCGCTTAATTATAAAGATAGCGATGAAGTCTTAAAGCCTCAATGGGTAATAGAAAAAATGGGAGAAATTTTGCCAAAAGAGAGCATAATCGCCACAGATGTCGGCCAACACCAGATGTGGGTTGCGCAATTTTTCCCATTTAATCGCCCTAGACAGCTACTTACAAGTGGCGGTTTAGGCACTATGGGATATGGGCTTCCAGCTGCGATGGGGGCTGCTTGGGCTAGTGATGCGCCTGTTATTGCTGTTAGCGGTGATGGTGGATTTTTGATGAATATCCAAGAGCTAATGACCTTAGTAGCGAATAAAAAACGAGTGATAAATATCATCTTAAATAATAATTTCTTAGGTATGGTGCGTCAGTGGCAAACATTTTTTTACGATGAGAGATACTCTAATACCGATCTTAGCATTCAGCCTGATTTTGTCAAAATTTGTGAAGGTTTTGGTGGTAAGGGATTTGTAGCTACTACAAAGAGCGAATTTGAATCTGCTTTAAATGCCGCTTTAGAGTGTGAGTGCGTGAGTGTGATTGAGGTTAAAATAGATAGATTTGAAAATGTCTTGCCTATGGTGCCAGCCGGTGCGGCTATTTATAATATGATATTGGAGTGAGAATGAGAAGGGTTATTTCTGCAATTGTATTAAATGAACACGGGGTTTTAAGCCGTATAGTTGGGCTATTTTCAGGGCGTGGGTACAATATAGACTCTTTGACTGTAGCTCCTGTGCCAGAGAGTGAATTTTCTAGGGTTACGATCACCACAAGTGGCGATGCTAGAGTATTTGAGCAGATAGTTAAGCAACTTCACAAACTCATACCAACTTATAAAGTTATAGATGATAGTGGCGAATATGTAGAAAAAGAGATGGCGCTTATCAAAATTTCGCTAAATGAGGATTTTAGCGGACTTGATGCGATATTAAAATCATATAACGCTATAGTAGCTAACGCAAATGAACAATACATAATAGTAATGGGCTGTGATAACTCTGCTAGAATTGATTGTTTTATTAAAGTTATGAAAAAATATAACCCAATACAAATAGTTCGAAGCGGCTCAGTAATGATGGAAGTATGATGAAATTAAGTCAAATTTACTCTATTTTGGGATTAGAATTTAACGGTGATGATATCGAGATTGTCTCTCTTAGCTCCTTAGCGTTAGCTCAAAGGGCTCAAATGAGCTATTGCGATTCACCTAAAAATACAAAATATCTAGCTGATTGTAAGGCTGGTGCTGTGCTAGTGAGTAAAGATATGGTGGATATGGTAAAGAGTAGGGCGGTTGTGGTAGAAAATCCCCATCTTGCTTTTGCTATCTTATCAAAATACTTCTCAAAGCCATTGATTAGAGAATTCAAACCATCAAATATAGATGAGAGCGTAACTATAATGCCAAATGCCTATATAGGAAGTGGCGTAACTATCGGCAAAAATAGCCTAATAATGCCCGGAGTATATATAGGTGATAATGTAACAATCGGCAGTGATTGTATAATCCACCCAAATGTTACAATCTACGCTGATAGCGTAATAGGCAATGAGTGTATAATTAACGCAAATTCAGTCATCGGTAGCGATGGTTTTGGCTACGCACATACCAAAACTGGCGAACACATTAAGATATATCACAATGGATGGGTAATCTTAGAAGATTGTGTAGAAATTGGCGCTTGTACCACGATAGATAGGGGAGTTTTTGAGCCGACAATTGTGCGTAAATACTCAAAAATTGATAACCTAGTCCAAATAGGCCATAATTGTGAAATCGGCTATGGCAGTATCTTGGTCTCTCAAGTTGGTTTAGCAGGTAGCACAAAGCTTGGTCGCAATGTGATAATGGGCGGTCAAAGCGGAACCGCAGGGCATCTAAGCATAGGTGATTTTGCTAAGATTGCTGGGCGTGGCGCTGTATCAAAGAGTATTGAAGGCTATAAAGAGTATGGCGGATATCCACTTATGGAGCTTAAAGAGTGGTTTAAAACACAGGCTAGATTCTTGCGTGAATTTGGTAGCAAAAAATAGCAAAAAAGGTAAAATATGGAAAATAAGGATCAATTTATAAATCGTGAATTATCTTGGCTTAGGTTTAATTCTAGAGTTTTAGCACAATGTAGCAAGGATCTTCCACTACTTGAAAAACTTAAATTTATAGCGATTTACTGTACGAATTTGGATGAATTTTATATGATCAGAATCGCAGGACTTAAACAGTTATTTGCTGCTGGTATCGTAGTAAGCGGTAGCGATGAGATGACTCCACTAGATCAGTTAAGAGAGATTAGAAAATACCTAAAAGATGAACAAGAGGTACTAGAAAATTACTATAAAGATACAGTTAGCAAGCTTGCAGGACATGGATTATTTATCCAAAATTATGAAGAGTTAAGTGACGAGGTAAAATCTAGAGCAGATGAATATTTTTTCTCAAATATTTTACCTGTTATTGTGCCAATTGCTGTTGATCCTACACATCCATTTCCGCATCTTAATAACCTTAGCTTTGCTTTGGCAGTTAAACTTTGTGATGATGCTCACCCTGAGATTATTAAGTTTGGTATGATCAGAATTAGTAGAGTTTTACCTAGATTTTATTATGCTGGTGATGGAATTTATGTGCCAATTGAGAGTATAGTTCATAGGCACGCTGAAGAGATATTTCCGGGTTATAGATTGCTTAGTAGCTGTGCGTTTAGGGTTACTAGAAATGCTGATATGGTAATTGAAGAAGAAGAAGCCGATGATTTTATGATGATTTTAGAGCAGGGGCTTAAGCTTCGTAGAAAAGGGGCATTTGTTAGACTTCAAATAGATTCCGGATGCGATCCTGAGATTTTAGATTTTCTAAATTTACATATGAAAATCTTTTATAAAGATATCTATGAATATAATATTCCACTAACACTTGGAGCGCTTTGGCAAATTATTGGGGATAAGGAATTTTCTCATTTACTACTTCCGCCATACACACCAAAGACTTTACCGCCATTTGGGCAAAATATTTCTATGTTTGATGCTATCGATAAAGAAGATGTGTTATTATTTCATCCATATGAGAGTTTTGATCCTGTTACGCAGTTTATTAGAGAGGCAGCTAAAGATCCAAAGGTTATATCAATTAGAATGACCTTATATAGAGTGGAGAAAAACTCAGCTATAATTCAAGCATTAATAGATGCTGCTAATGAAGGCAAGCAAGTTACTGTAATGGTTGAATTAAAAGCGAGATTTGATGAGGAAAATAACCTTCATTGGGCAAAAGCACTAGAAAATGCTGGTGCACATGTAATATATGGTATTACAGGGTTTAAGGTGCATGCAAAGGTTAGTCAAGTTATTCGTCAAGTAGGGGATAAGCTAAATTTCTACATTCATTTAGGTACCGGTAATTATAATGGTAGTAGTGCTAAGATTTATACCGATGTAAGCTACTTTACCTCTAGAGCCGATGTAGCAAAAGATACCACAACATTTTTTCATATTTTATCAGGCTTTAGTAAAAATCGCCGCTTAAATGGATTGTCAATGTCGCCAATGCAGATTAAAGAGCGTGTGATTGCAATGATTAAAAACGAAGCCAAAATGGGTAGCGAGGGCAGAATCATAGCTAAGATGAATGCGCTAGTAGATAGCGATGTAATAAAGGCGCTATATGAAGCTAGCAACGCTGGTGTACAGATAAATTTAATAATACGCGGTATTTGCTGTTTGCGCCCTGGTGTGCCTGGAATGAGTCAAAATATCAAGGTTAGATCGATAATCGGTAAATACCTTGAACACGCTAGAATATTTTATTTTAAACACGCTAATCCTAAATTCTATATCAGTAGCGCTGATTGGATGCCAAGAAATCTTGAGCGTAGATTAGAGTTGATGACTCCAATTACTGATCCGGTATCTCAAGGTAAATTGAGTGAAATACTACGCTTGCAAGTTCAAGATAATGAGTTGGCATTTGAGCTAGGTAGTGATGGGGAGTATCATAGTATAATAAAATCTGAAGGCGAAAAAGTAGTAAATAATCAAGAGTTTTTTGAAGGTTATCTAAATAAAATTTTCAAAACAATGAAAAAATCTAGCGACCAAGACAAAGTTCAAATTCTAGCCTCAAAACTATTTAAAGAGAGTTAATAGCCCTTGCTTTATCAGGGCTATTTCAGCTAGTATTTATAAGATTTTTGCTAAAATTCCCGCCAAATTTTAAATTTTTTAAGGATATAAAGGCTATGAGCTGTCCCATGCGTACTTGCTTACCGTGCTATTTCTAAAGCTTTAAATAGTGATAAATTTACATTTTTAGCTAGATTACAGCTTTCATTTGTTAATGCTATATCCTATTTGGCTTTTGTGGTCACTTTTCCAGTGCATTGCAATTGTATATTTAAGCGAAAAACACGTATAACTCTATTAAAGCTAAAAAATTTCTATTGTAGTGATTTTAGTCAATTTTATAGATTTCATGGACTTCAACCGCCACTTGTTTTGTTTGAAATGTGCCATTCATACAGCCAGATCAAATAAATTTAAAAATATATAAAAGGATAATAAAATGTCAAAAAGTTTCGTAACAGGATTTCCAAGAATTGGCGAGCAAAGAGAGCTTAAATTTGCTCTTGAGAGTTTTTGGGCTGGTAAAACTAGCTTTGGTGAAGTAGAAAAAGTAGCTACTGAGTTAAAAAAACGCCATTGGAATTATCAAATAGATGCAAAAGTAGATTTAATTAGCGTAAATGATTTTTCATATTATGATTTAATGCTTGATAATATTGTAACTTTTGGTGCGATTCCTCTGCGCTTTGCTGGACTTAGCGGCTATGATTTATACTTCTCAATGGCTAGAGGAAATGCAAATAGCGTAGCTATGGAGATGACAAAATGGTTTAACACAAACTATCATTATATAGTTCCTGAACTTAGTCGCGATGTTAAATTTAATCTAGATAGCAGCAAGATTGTTGCTGAATATAAAGAGGCAAAAGAAGCTGGTGTAAAAAATGCAAAAATAAATTTAATTGGCCCTATAACATTCTTAGCTCTTAGTAAAACAACAGATGGTAGCAATGCGCTTGATCATTTAGATGCTTTAAGTAGTGAGTATGTAAAGCTAATTGCTGAACTTTCAAAGCTTGATAATGAGATTATTATTCAAATAGATGAACCAATTTTTGTAACAGATAGAGCAGCTGAGCTAGCTAGCAAAATTGTACCTATCTATGACACGCTTGCAAGTGTTGCAGATAATGTTAAAATCATATTTATGACATATTTTGAGCATGCAAATGAAGCTGTAGCTCAAGTAGTAAAGAGTAAAATTTGGGCTATAGGTTTGGATTTTGTCCATGCAGCTTGTCAAGAAGAGGCTCTAAAACTACTATCAAATAGCGATAAAGTGCTTTTTGCTGGATTAATAGATGGTAGAAATGTATGGGTAAGCAATCTAGATGCTAAAGCTGAAATTGTAAATAAAATCAAAGCATTTATCCCAGATGAACGCCTATATATCGGTACTTCATGCTCACTTCTACATGTGCCATATACTTTAAAATATGAAGAGAATTTAAGTATAAAAGAGTGGTTAGCCTTTGGCGTTGAGAAGCTTACAGAGCTTAGACTTCTAAAAAAATTGGTAAATGGTGGTGATTTTTGTGAGATTGGTAGCTCATTGATTGAGGCTAATCGCTCAGCAGTCGCTTCAAGAAAAACTTCAGAGTTAATCAATGATATAAATGTTCAAAATAGAGTAAAATCTCTAACTAAATTTGATAGAGATACAGCATATGAAGAGCGTATTAAAATTCAAAAAGAGGCTTTTAATCTACCTGATCTTCCAACTACAACAATTGGTAGCTTCCCTCAAACTCCAGAGCTTCGCCAAGTCCGCAACGCATATAAAAAATCTCTAATGACAAAAGAGTCTTATGAGAGCGAAATCAAAAAATATATTGATGATTGTATCAAATTCCAAGAAGAGTGTGGATTGGATGTATTAGTCCATGGTGAGCCTGAGAGAAATGATATGGTTGAGTATTTTGGCGAACAGCTAAAAGGCTACGCATTTAGTGCTAATGGTTGGGTTCAAAGCTATGGTAGTAGATGCGTTAAGCCACCACTTCTTTTTGGTGATGTAAGCCGCCCAGCGCCTATGACAGTTGATTGGATTACATATGCTCAAAGTCGCACATCAAAAATAATGAAAGGTATGCTAACAGGCCCTGTAACTATCCTAAATTGGAGCTTTGTAAGAGATGATAAACCAAGAAGTGAAATTGCTAAAGAGCTTGCACTTTGTATATATGATGAGATAGATGACTTGCAAAAAGCTGGTATTAAAATAATCCAAGTTGATGAAGCAGCATTTAAAGAGGGATATCCACTTCGTAAAGAAAATATCCCAGCATATGAAAAATTCGCCGTTGATTGCTTTAAATTAAGCGTTAGCGTAGCAAAAGCATCTACGCAGATTCACACACATATGTGCTATTCTGAATTTAACGATATTATTAAAACAATAGAAGCAATGGATGCCGATGTAATTAGCATTGAAACAGCAAGAAGTGGTAATGAACTTCTAAAAATCTTTAAATCTGTAGGCTATAAACAAGAAGTAGGCCCAGGTGTCTATGACATCCATAGTCCTAGAATTCCTACAGTTGAAGAGATTGCTGCACAGATCAATGCCTTATTAGAAGTTTTACCTATATCTCAACTATGGATTAATCCAGATTGTGGGCTAAAAACTCGCAAATGGCCAGAGGTAAAACCAAGCCTAGAAAATATGGTAAAAGCAGTCAAAATCATTCGTATGAGTTAATTTATTTATAGAGCTAACTTCGGTTGGCTCTCTTAAGTAAATTTGGAGTCATATGCTAAAAGATAAGATAAAACAAGGAAAATCTGGAATTGTTCTATATGGTCTTACACCGCCTAAGATTAGCTTAAGTCATGATGAGGCTAAAGAGATAGCACTTAGACAACTTAGTAGGCTTGATGGTATAAAGATAGATGGTCTTGTAATATACGACCTTCAAGATGAGAGTAATCGCAACTCTAGCAATAGAACATTTGAGTTTGTCCGTACAATAAAGCCTGAAATTTATGCTAAAGATTATTTGCAAAATCGATATGAAGCTGTGATATATAAAGCAGTTGGGAATTATGATAGAGATGAATTTAAGGATTTTTTGCTTACTTATAATAGTGCTATAAGCGTATTTGTGGGCGCAAGTTCAGCCAACGATACCCCAAAACTAAGCCTAAATGAAGCCTATAAAATGAAAAAGGAAATAGCTAGCAATTTAACACTTGGTGGTATATGCATTCCTGAGAGACACACTAAAAAACACGATGAAGATTTGCGTGTGGCATCTAAGCGTGTTAAGGGTTGCGAGTTTTTTATCACACAGGCTGTTTATGATATTGAAACAGCTAAGAAATTTTTAGATGATTTTGCCGCCTTAGGAATCAAAAATACTCCAATTATATTCACATTTACACCGTGTGGTAATATAAAGACTTTTGAATTTATGCAGTGGCTTGGTATTTCAGTTAGCGAGTTATCACGACATAGGATTTTTGATAGTGATGATGCACTAGAGAGCTCAGTCAAGCTTAGCCTTGATATGTTTGAGTTTTTATATAAATATGGCTTAGCTAAGGGCGTAAGTGTAGGGGCAAATATTGAGAGCATTTCTACTAGAAAGGTTGAGATCAATGCTTCGATTAGGTTATTAAAAGGGATAATTGCAATTATAGAAAATCATTCATTAGAAAATACAAAGAGTAAAATTCAAAGCGCTTCTAAATTTGATGAATAAATAATTTTTTTAAGATAGATATTATATAAAATCATTTAAATTTATTGGATGATTTTATATAATCTAATATTAATATTTAGTTTTGATGTTGTCTTATATTATAAGCTATTATGTAAAAAAGTATTTAATCTAATATAGCTTAAACTTTAATTTTAGCGATGTTTGAGAGTATTTTTAGCAAAATCAAAATAATAGCTTTTGTTTTACATTTTTTACATTCTTTTTTTATAGATTTTACAAACTTTAAAAAAATGTTTAAATGTTGATTAAACGGCTTTTAATTTTTTTTAATTCTCTTAATAATAAGATATATTATTAAAAAATTTATTAAGGAATTTATAATGAAAATAGAAGTTGAAAAAGGTGATTTGTCATATGCAAATGAGATGAATATGACTTTAGTATTTCCAGAGAGCTTTACTGCTTCGGACTTTAATATGTTTTTTACTTCGATAAAAGCTTATAGAAATAAACAAATATTATCATTAGAAGTAAATAAAACAGCTAAAGAATTTTTATTTAGTTTTAGTAGATACTTATATTTTAATCTACATGAATTTTGTGCTATTAAAAGCAAGTATTCAAAATCTGTTTTTAGAATACTTATTCAGTTTAAAAATGTAAAATCAAATTTTAAAGGTGAAAAAGAATTAACCTTGACTAAAAAACAATTTAGAAATTTATTATCTATTCCAATTAATTTTCTTAAAAGTAGTCAGATTTTAAAGTTATAGTATAAAATCACCCTTGAGCTTTGCCCAAGGGTGGTATGTTAGCAAGAATATACAGTTTTAAACTCAAATGGAGTAGGGCGTTGCTCATATGGCCATACTTGAGTCTCAAATTTATAGTGTTGATAAGTCTCTATAAAGTGTTCTGTCATAATCGCACTTAGATATTTATTGTCACGGATTACGGCTTCTAAGCTTCCTCTTAAAGTATGTGGTAATTGCTCAATTCCACGCTCTCTAATTTCATCAAGAGTTAGCTCAAATAGATCCTCATCCATTGGTCCTACTGGCTCAATTTTATTTTTGATACCATCAAGTCCTGCCATTAACATAGCTGCAAATGCTAGATATGGACAAGCGGTGCTATCAGGAAATCTAAACTCAGCTCTTACACTCTTTTCACCAGAGCCGTAAGGAATCCTACAACTAGCACTTCTATTTTGGCAAGAGTATGTAAGAATGCTTGGTGCTTCAAAGCCAGGAATTAATCTTTTGTAGCTATTTGTGCTTGGATTAGTAAATGCAGCTACACTTCTAGCATGTCTTAATACGCCACCGATATACCATCTAGCCATATCGCTTAAATTTGCGTATGTTCCAGCTTTATAGAATAGATTTTTGCCATCTTTCCATATACTTTGATGGACATGCATACCACTACCATTGTCGCCATATAGAGGTTTTGGCATAAATGTAGCCGTTTTGCCATTTAAATGAGCTACCATTTTGACTATATATTTGTAAATTTGCACATTATCAGCAGCCTCTACTAATGTCCCAAATTTAACGCCGATTTCGCCTTGGCCTTGAGCAACTTCATGATGAACAACAAAGGTTTCAAGACCAACTTGCTCCAATACATTTACCATTTCAGCCCTTAAATCCACCATTGAGTCAATCGGCTGAACTGGATAGTATCCACCTTGCGCTCTTGGGCGGTGGCCGCTATTATAACCATCTTTATAGTCTTTAGCATCATTCCATTCGCCTTCTTCGGTATCTACTTCATACATTGCGCAGTTTTGTTTGTCTATAATCCTGACATTATCAAAGACAAAAAACTCATTTTCAGGCCCGAAATACGCTACATCACCGATTCCGCTCTCTTTTAAGTGTTGCATAGCCTTTTTAGCAATTGAGCGAGGGCACTTCTCATATAGATCATTTTTATAAATATCATAAACATCGCATATTACAATGATAGTTGTATCAGCAGTAAATGGATCTAAAAACGCAGTCTCAACATCAGGTATAAGCATCATATCTGATTTATGTATAGGCTGCCACGCATCAATTGAGCTACCATCAAATGGAATCCCATTAAAAGAATCTTTATTAATTGCTTTTATATTATATGATACATGGTGCCATGTTCCTTTAAGATCAGTAAAGCGAAAATCTACAAATTTAACTTCATTTTCATCACAATATTCAAAAAATTCATCAACGCTATTAACAAATCTACCCATAGGCAAACTCCTTGAAAAATTAAAATTTTGAAATTATAGCATAAAATATCAATTTTAATTTTAAATTTATATTGAAATCCATACTATTTTAAATTTTTATCATCTTTTTATCACGATTTTGATATATCGCAACCTCATTATAGCCAAATTTTTTAGCTTTTTGTATAGTTTTATCCATATTTAAACCAACTTGCTCTACAGAGTGCGCATCGCTTGAAAGAGTGATATCAATCCCCATTTGAGCCATCATCTCTAATATCTCATCTCCGGGGTAAATTTCGCCTACTGGTTTGCGAAGACCAGCACTATTTAGTTCTACTGTCATACCGCTTTTTTTGATCTCATTTAAAGCATCTTTAGCGATAATTCTTATATCTGTTTTTGGCTTATAGTTAAATACCTTGATAAGATCAATATGACCAACAATATCAAATTTGCCAAATTTTGCCATCATTTTAATAGCGTCAAAATAATCAATATAAATTTGATCAATATCTCTATTTTTATATTCGCCTATAAACTCAGGATTATCAAATCCCCAACCATTTAAAAAATGTACCGAACCAATTAGATAATCTACATTAGCATTTAAGACTCTATCATCTATAAATCCAGGTAAATAATCAACCTCATAACCAAATAATATCTCCATTTTGCCTTTAAATTCAGTCTTTAAAATATCAATTGTCTCTTTATAGTCATCCATATCCTTAAAGCTCATTCTATATTTTTGATCAAAATTCATTGGTGCATGGTCGCTAAATCCATAATATTTACACCCTTGATTAAAAGCAGCTTTGGCATAATCTATTGGAGTACCTGTTGCGTGATTGCATAGTGGAGTATGATTGTGTAGATCTACGATCATGAAAAAATCCTTAAAAAATACAAAATTAATAGAAGAATTATATAAAATAAAAGATTAAATTTAAATTGAATCAATGATTAAATAGTGGTGCGCCCTAGAGAATTCGAATCTCTGACCTTTTGAACCGCAATCAAATGCTCTATCCAGCTGAGCTAAGAGCGCACTAAATTAAGTTAAGAATCGGAATTATACAAAATGATTCCTTAAAGTTAGCAAAATTTAAAAATATTTTTTGAAATATTAAATGATTTTTGTAATGTAAAGCAAAATTTATCTAAATTTAGATACAATCACGCAATTATGTTCCTAAGGAGATCTTATGACACAAGAAGAATTAGATGCTTTAATGGCTGAAGATTTAAGCGATTTAACTAGCAGTGTAGATAATACAGATACAGATAATGTAAGCGATACTAGTCTTGATGAGCCAGATTTAACCGAAGATGCTGATGCTGTGGTTCAAAATAGTGGCCATGTCGTTACGCACGATAACTATAGAGTAAGTTCAATAAGTGCGTGGCCACCACCACCACCGACAGATGATCATAAAGTCGTTAATCAACTAGATGATGTTACAAAGGATTCTGAAAAAAAAGCCACTGAGATGTTTGATAAGCTTGAAACCATTAGTGGATTTTGTCTAGATGCAGAAAACACATCAAATGATGCTAAAACTTGCATTGCAAGAAATATAGAGGTTTTTGAAATTTTGCATGAAAAATTTCCAAATGTTCAAACATTTAGCGAACTTTTAGAGCTTAATAAAAATCTAGACAATAAAATAGATAGTATTATAAGCAATGTTCAAATGGGACAAGATGAAATTATGATGACGATGGATATGATGCAATATCAAGATATTCATCGTCAAAAAATAGAAAGAGTTATCAATGTAATGCGTGCGCTAAGTAAATATATGAATAGCCTATTTGAAGGTAAAATTGATGATGAAAAACGTGTTGGTTCAGCTATGCATATTGAGGGCGATACAACAACTGAAGATGTTGTAAGTAATGCTGATATAGAAGCTTTAATCAACTCATTGGGTAAAAAGTGAAAAAGCCAGAACTTTTAAGCCCGGCTGGAAATTTAACTAAACTTCAAATTGCTCTAGCTTATGGTGCAGATGCTGTGTATGCAAGTGTGGGTAATTTCTCTTTGCGTCAAAGAAGTGCAAAGGAATTTGATCTTGAAAGTTTTGAAGAGGGTGTTAGACTAGCTCATAAAAGTGGAGCCAAATTTTATGCCACGATAAATGGTTTTCCATATAATACTCAGCTTGATAACCTTAAAAAACATATCAAAACAATTAGCGAATTTGGCGTTGATGCCTTTATAATCGCTACGCCTGGGGTTATGAAACTTGCTAAAGAGATCGCTCCAAATATAGAGATACATCTATCTACTCAAGCTAATGTAATGAATTATCTAGATGCTCAAATTTACCATGATATGGGCGCTAGTAGAATAGTAGTAGCTCGTGAGATGAGCTTAAAAGATGCTGTATTAATTAAAGAGATGATTCCAAGCCTAGAATTAGAGATATTTTGTCATGGCTCGATGTGTTTTGCATACTCTGGTAGGTGTTTGGTTTCGGCTGTCCAAAGCGGTAGATTAAGTAATCGTGGAAGTTGCGCTAATGATTGTAGGTTTAACTATGAATTATATGCTAAAAGTCCTGAAAATGGCGCTTTATTTCGTTTAGAAGAGGATGAGCATGGTACGCATATAATGAATTCCAAAGATCTAAATTTAAGTAAGCATATAGAGCGAATTCTTCAAACCGGTGCTGTAGATAGCCTAAAAATTGAAGGTCGAACAAAAAGCGAATACTACGCAGCTTGCGCTACCAAGGCTTATAGAATGGCTATTGATGATGCAATTGCTGGTAAATTTAATCCTAAAATTTATGCTGCAGAGTTAAATACACTTAAAAATCGTGGATTTAGCGATGGTTATCTTATTCATAAACCATATGAGAGAGATGACACGCAAAACCATACTACTAGTATAGAAGAGGGTACGCATCAAGTTCATGCTATTAGTCTAGATGGTAAAAGTTTTAAGACTAAATTTAAAATTGATACAAAGCATGAGTATGAGATTTTTGCTCCTGTAAATGCAGCGATAGATAGTGTAGAAAATGAGCTTGGTGCCATCTATAAAAAAGATGATAATAAGTATTATGTTAAATTTAAAAAGCTAGTAAGTACTAAAGGTAAGGAATTTGATGAAATTCATAGCGGAAATGAAAACGAGATCAATCTCCCTGCAAACTTGCCAGAATTTAGCTTTTTGCGTAAAGAGATTATAGAAGGAGAGTAGATGAAATTTGTAAGCATTATAATGGGTAGCAAAAGCGACTACGAGATTGTAAGCGAGACGGCTAAAATCTTAGAAGAATTTGATGTAAAATATGAGATGATTATCAGTTCAGCTCACAGAAGCCCAACTAGAACTCATCAATATGTCCAAGATGCCGATGCTAGAGGCGCAGCAGTATTTATCTGTGCAGCGGGTATGGCAGCTCATTTAGCCGGCGCAGTTGCTGCTTATAGTCTAAAGCCAGTGATTGGTGTACCAATGGGAGGTTCAGCAGTAAATGGCGTAGATGCGCTATATTCAACTGTTCAAATGCCAGCTGGTATGCCAGTAGCAACTCTAGCAATTGGCAAGGCTGGAGCTAAAAATGCAGCATATTTAGCAATGCAAATTTTAGCTCTAAGTGATGAAAATTTGGCATTAAAACTAAAAGAAGATAGAGAAAAACAGGCTAAATCACTTGAAATGGATTCTAAAAAAATCGAAGTTTTATTAGGTGGTGCTAAATGAAAACATATCTAGCCATTGATGAGTTTTGTCAGCTAGTACATCTAAAGCGTGAAGTTGTTGATGGTATGATTGAGCGTGGTGCATTAAATACAAAAATAGATAATGATATAATATATATAGAGGCTAACGAAGGCACAATGAGTGTTGTACCAGCGCACAATGGTGAGATAGTTGCTAGTACCGAGCAACATACTTTACCAGGTGAGAGCTTTGTCGAAAAGACAATTGGAACGATTTTAAATTTACACGAAAAAGTCCTAGATGCTAAAGATGAAACATTAGATGTGCTTAGAAATGAAAATCAATTTTTAAAAGAAGCGCTTTATTCTATGCAAGAGTTATATGATGAGGATAGAAAGACGGTTGAGACGCTTACTACTCAGCTTAAAAATGCTCAAGAAGAGGTTGAATTTTTAAAGCGTAAATATAAGTTGATGTGGAATAAGGCCATAGAGAATTTTAATAATAAAGGAAATTCATGACATTTAGTCAGATAATTTTAACCTTGCAACAATACTGGAACGAGCAAGGCTGTATTGTCGTTCAACCATACGATATGCCAGCTGGCGCTGGAACCTATCATCAAGCAACATTTTTGCGTTCATTAGGTGATAAACCATGGAATGTAGCCTATGTAGCTCCATCTCGCCGTCCAACAGATGGTAGATATGGCGAGAATCCAAATAGACTTGGAAGCTACTATCAGTTTCAAGTAATAATGAAACCAAGTCCAAAAAATATTCAAGAGCTATATTTAAAAAGCCTTGAAAGACTTGGCCTTGATCTTAAAAAGCATGATATAAGATTTGTAGAAGACAACTGGGAGAGCCCAACTCTTGGTGCATGGGGTCTAGGCTGGGAAGTTTGGTTAGATGGTATGGAAGTAACTCAATTTACATATTTTCAACAAGTCGGCGGAATTCCGTGCGAATTAATAAGCGCTGAAGTAACATATGGAATTGAACGCTTAGCTATGTATTTGCAAGATAAAGATAGCGTATATGATATCATATGGGATGATCATGATGGCAATGTAGTAACATATGGCGATGTGCATAAGCAAGGTGAATTTGAGTTTAGTAAATATAACTTTGAAATAGCTGATACTGCTAAACTCTTTGCATGGTTTGAATCTTATTCCAGTGAGTGTAAGGCGATTTTAGAGCATGGATTAGCACTTCCAGCATATGATTATTGTATGCTTGCAGCGCATACATTTAATGTACTTGATGCACGTGGAGCAATTAGCGTTACACAAAGGCAAGACTATATTTTAAAAATTAGAGAACTAGCTAAAGGCTGCGCATTAGCTTATAAAGAGAGTTTAAAATAGGTGAAAATATCTGAAATTTATGCTATGCTTGATAGCATAGCGCCATTTGATTTACAAGAGAGTTGGGATAATTCTGGACTTATAATAGGTAGTATGAATGATGAGTTTGATAGTATTACTTTAAGTCTTGATTTAGATAGTTCACTTATAGCTCAGGCTAAGCCTAGAACACTTTTTATAACACATCATCCGTTAATTTTTAAAGGTTTAAAAAGCATTAATAGCAGTGAATATCCAGCAAATTTAATCAAAGATATGATTAAAAAGGATATTAGCTTAATCTCTATGCATACTAATTATGATAAAGTGGTTTTGAATAAATTTGTATTAAGTGAGGTTTTAGGCTATAAAAATTATGAACAAGATAGTGAATTTGTGTTTAAATTTGAGGTAAATAAGAGCTTTGAAGAGTTTGTAACTGATATAAAATCCAAATTAAATTTAACTACTATAAGAGTAGTTAAAGGATGTGATTTTATCAAAACAGCAGCCATTTGTACTGGAAGTGGAAGTGAGCTAATTGGTAGTTTTAAAGCCGATTGTTTTTTAAGCGGAGATTTTAAATATCATACAGCACTTCAATCTTATGAAAATTCACTTAGTTTGATTGATATTAATCATTTTGAAAGTGAGCGGTATTTTGGGGAGTCTTTGGCGCTAAACTTGCAAAAGTTTAAAGTTTTTGCTACAATCACAAATTCAATAAACCCATTTGAATATAGATAACCAAAGGAAATCAATGAATAAGTATTTACAACAACTTGTGAATTTATCACAAATCGACCAAAAAATAGATAATTACGCACCAAGAATTGAGAGTATTAATAGAAATTTACAACTTAAAAAAGATGAAATAACAACTATAGATGAAAATATAGAAAAAGTTGATACAGAAATATCAGAGTTAAAGGCACAAATTGCTAATACAAATTCTCATATTAATGAATTTAATGCCAAAATCAAAGATATTAGCAAAAAATCTTCAGCTGTCAAAAGCGAAAAAGAGATAAAAGCTCTAAATTTAGAAGAAGACCTAGCTAAAGATCAACTTGAAGCAGCTAATGAAGAGATTGGCAGACTTGAGAGAATAATAGATAGCAAAAATGAGTTAAAAACTGAACTAGAACAGAAAAAATCTAATGCTCAAAGTGCATTAGATAGCTTAAATAGCGAAGTAGCTGATGAGTTAAAAGCTATTGAAAATGAAAGAAGCAAGATTTATGATCAAAAAGAGAAATTACTAGCTGATATGAATCAAAAAATACTTACATTTTATGAAAAAATTCGTAAATGGGCAAAAAATACAGCAGTTGTACCAGTTAGAAAGCAGGCGTGTTATGGTTGCTTTATGAAAATTAATGATAAAACATATGCTAATATTATTAAAAGTGAAGATATCACAACTTGTCCACATTGTGGTAGAATCTTATATAAAGAGACTATTGAGGAGTGATTTATACTCTATTTACGGCACTTTTGCTCGGAATTTGCTCGCCGTTTTTATGGCTTTTAAGTTTTAAGCAAAAGTTTGTCCGTAGCCTTAGGGCTAGATTTTTCTTATATCGCAATCCAAAGCCTAAATTTGCTAAATACCATTTTCATGCTTGTAGCTTTGGTGAGGCTTGTGCTATTGAGCCTTTAGTAAAAGAGTTAAAAGATTGTAGAGTAAGTGTAATTACCCAAACTGGATTTGATAAGGCTAAGGGATATGCAGATTGTAGGTTTTTACCATTTGAGTGCTTTTTGCCTTTTTGGTTAAGCAGATCAGATGTTTTAATAGTTTTTGAAGCAGAATTATGGCTAAATTTATTTAGAGTAGCTAAATCAAACGGCTCTAAAACCATACTTTTAAATGCTAGAATTAGCGATAAAAGTTATAAAAATTATTTAAGATTTAAATTTTATTATAAATGGCTTTTTAAATATGTTGATTTAGTTTTAGCACAAAGCCAGACAGATAAAGATCGTTTAATAAACCTAGGGGCTAAAAATATCAAAGTCGTAGGAAATATCAAATCAGCCAATCTACCAAAGCCATCAAAGCAATATAAAAAACCAGATAAAAGAGTGATAATAATAGCTAGTTCACATGAAAATGAAGAGAAAAATCTATTAGCTAATCTAATTCTTAAGGATAATGACCAGCTTTTTATAGTTCCGCGTCATCCTGAGAGATTTAATAGCGTTTATAATATTATTAAAGATAGTATTAAAAATATAAGCTTTGAGAGATTTAGTGATAATATGGGATTAAATTCGCAGATTATTCTTGTAGATACTCTTGGGGAGCTGGTTAATTTATATGTAATTGCTGATATTGTCGTGCTTTGTGGTAGTTTTGAAAAGGGCATTGGAGGGCATAATCCTATAGAGGCAGCTCAATTTAAATGCAAAATTTTAAGCGGAGAGTATATCCATAATCAAAAAGATTTATATAAAGCAGTAAGCGGGATTGAGTTTTGTTCATATGATAATGTGTGGCAAAAGATAAATTCAAATTTAAAAAACACAAAAATTATAAATATGTGCGATATGGATAAGATAATAAAAGATATAAAAGGATAAATATGCAAAAGGCTTATAAACTTCTAGCAATTCAAGAGGGCATTTCAAACAACGAAGCCAAGGAGTTAATAGACGCTGGACTAGTAAGTGTAGGCGGCCAAAGGCTTGTGCTTGCTAGAGGACTTTTAAAAGAGAGTGCTAAATTTAAGGTAACAAAACTAGCCAAACCAGTGAAAATTTTTGAAGATGAAAATATAATAGCAATCAACAAACCGCCTTTTATCACGAGTGAAAAGATCGCTGAAATATTTAAATTTCCACTTTTAAATCGTCTAGATAAAGAGACTAGTGGAGTGATTTTGCTATATAAAAATGAAGATTTTCAACAGCGTGCTATTAAAGAATTTGCACAAAATAGGGTAGGTAAAACCTATCTTGCAGTTGTTAAAGGTATAGTTTGTGAAAGCTTTACTATAAACCAGCCATTAACAACTATAAAAACAAAATCTGGAGCCTTTAGCAAAATCGATCTAAAAAGTGGCAAAACAGCTATCACGCATATCACTCCAGTAGCAGTCGAAGGTAAAAAATCACTACTAAAAATAGATATAGAAACTGGTAGAACTCATCAGATTAGAGTGCATTTAGCAAGTAGTGGATTTGGCATTGTCGGAGATGAAAAATATGCTAAAAGTAGCTCAAAAAGACTATATCTACATAGCTTAAGAACTAAGATTTTTGATTATGAGTTTTATGCTCAGCCTGATAGTGGATTTTTTGATCAAGGATTTGAGCAAATTGATAAAAATATTTTAAAAAATTTATAAGATTATATAAAATACCGCATTTTGTATATTTTACATTGCATAGATTTAAATTTAAAACTATTTTGAGTTTTTAAAATTTAAATCTATTTTATTAAGTTTTTAAAAGCTATAAAAAGTATTAAAAATTTTAGTGATACTCTAATTATAGTCTTTAGCTATTTAGTTAAAGCCCTTTTAGCATAAAATTCCATCTTAAACTCTATAAACTTATCAGCCATTATAGCCTCTCTCATCTGTTTCATTAAATTTAGATAGTAATGTAGATTATGCAAACTCGCAAGCCTAAAAAATGTAAGCTCTTTAGCCTTATATAGATGGTTTAAATATCCACGGCTATATCGTTTGCAAGTGTAGCACCCGCACTCATTATCTATTGGTTCATGATCGTTTATAAATGCTGCTGCTTTGATATTTAACTTACCAAAGCTAGTAAATAGCGTCCCATTTCTAGCATTTCTTGTAGGCATCACACAATCAAACATATCAACCCCACGACTAACATTTTCTACTAAATCCTCTGGAGTGCCAACGCCCATTAGATATCTTGGGCGATTTGGATCGATATAGGGCATTACGCCCTCTACTGTATCATACATTTGCTCATTTGATTCCCCCACGCTTAGCCCACCGATAGCTAATCCATCAAAATCCATATCACACAAGGCCATAGCGCACTCTTTTCTAGCGTTATAGTCAGTCCCACCTTGTATTATACCAAATAGATTTTGATTAACTCCAACTCCATTTGCTTTTTGGTTTTTATGATATATTTCAGCCTCTTTAGCCCATTTTATCGTGCGTTTTAGGCTTAGCTCTATGCGTTCTTTTGTCGCTGGAAGGGCGACCAAATCATCTAAAATCATCATAATATCACTACCCAAATCATACTGCGTATCTAGCACACTTTTTGGTGTGAAGTAGTGAAGGCTACCATCTATATGGCTTTTAAATTTAATCCCATTTTCATCAGCTTTAGAGCGGTGCGATAGAGAAAAAGCTTGAAATCCACCACTATCAGTTAAGAAATTGCCACCAAATTTACTAAATCCATGAAGTCCGCCAAATCCCCTTATAACCTTACTTCCGGGGCGTAAATAGAGATGATAGGTATTGGCTAAAATTATCTTAGCTTTTAAAATTTCACCCATATCAATCGCATCAAGACTCTTAATCGCCCCAAGTGTGCCAACAGGCATAAATACTGGAGTTTGTACAACTCCGTGAGCCATCTTAATAGTACAAGCTCTGGCGTTTTGGCTTATTTTATCTATCTTAAATTCCATATAAATCCTTATTAAATCGGCGTAATTTTAGCAAAATATTGCTTAGAATTTAGAATAATTAAACTGATTTAAAAAGCAAAACACAAGGTATTAAGATATATAATATTAAATTGCTTTATCAATATAATAAATTTAGAATATGCAAAATTTCTTATAGTTTTGAGTTTAAAAGTCTCATATAAAATATACTTTAAGTTTAAAGCAGAAGTTAGCTATAAAAAGGCTTTTAGATTATATTATTCTCTTTAAATATCTAAAATTGCTTTTCTTATTCTTTCATCAAAACTCATTTTATCCACCCAACTTCTCACACAAAGGCAATATCTGTTCAATTATTTCTACAATCTTTTCTTGTTCGGCAAGTGGCGGGAGTGGGAATAGCATTTCTTTTATTTTATTAATACTTACACCACCAATTATTCCATTAATATTATCTTTAAATGCATCTATAAAAACTGTACTTTGCAGAAAATAGAATAAAAACTTTTCAACTTCATATTTATATGGATTAAAACAACAAAGTTTATTTCCAAAACATACATCTTGATTTGTAAAAGCAATTTTTCTTCCAGCACTACCACCTTCAATACACATTAAAACCGTATTTTTAGGTGCAATGCGAAAAGTGTCTTTTTCAAAAGGAATTTTTATACCATTATCGTAGTTTATTGTTTGATCAAATCCTACATCTTTTGTTCCAATATAAACCCAACCATCTTTTATATTTGTATATTTAAGTTTTTTTTCAGTTTCATTAATGCTATTACCTGTATAAAGATTGCAGAGATTTGATAATCTACACCAACACCAGCTTTTAGGAATTTCAAAGGGGATTTCATCTTCTGTAATTTCACTTACGGCAATTGGAGTAGGCTTTTTGGCTTTTGGGTTTTTCTTTTTTGCTTCTTCCCAATCGGCTAGAAGTTTTGCGTTGCGTTCTTCTATAATTCTATCTAAAAGTTGTTTGCCACTTTCTTCTATTGTGGTAGTTTTTCGCCAAGATTTTGTGAGTTTGCCTTGTATTGCTTCTTGTAAAATAGCTTTTTTTACTTTATCTGGAAGAGCGGTTTTTAATTCCTCTTTTTGGAGAACCGCATTTTCGTAAGCATCAACCAAAGGCAGCACTTCTTCAAGTTTTGCAACAATTGCATTTTGCACGGCAAGTGGTGGGAGGGGGAAAAGCATAGGATAAATTTTCTTTCCCGATACAACTGGTTGTGCAGTCTTATTTTGTTGTTTTCCTAAGTCTAGTTGTCTTAATACAGTTATTAAATAATTCCGATTGAGATAGTTTTTTGAATAATTACTAATAAACGCATTATCAGTTACCCAAGCTTCTTTTTCTGTTAAGTGTACACTTCCGCAATAAAATCCAACACGTCCAATCACAATTGTTTCTTCGTGAATATTAGCATCATTGTGATATCCAGTTATACCATTCCCACCATAAACAGGAATCGAACCGTCTTTCATTTGTGTAGATGTTAATCCATCTCCTGATTTTATTTGAATCAAATCCCCCAACTACACCAACACCAGCTTTTAGGAATTTCAAAGGGGATTTCATCTTCTGTAATCTCACTTGCGACAATTGGAGCGGGCTTTTTGGCTTTTGGGTTTTTCTTTTTTGCTTCTTCCCAATCGGCTAGAAGTTTTGCGTTGCGTTCTTCTATAATTTTGTCTAAAAGCTCTTTGCCTGTTTTAGTTTCCCCTTCTACATTACTAATCAACTGGCCTGTTATGGCCGCTTGGAGAATTGATTTTCTTAAATTTGTATCTTTTTTTATCTTTGCCAATTTAGTTTCCTTTTTTATGTTGCCAAATTCATCAAATTGGGTACATAATGTCATCAATATGTACCCAAAAACAATATTTTGGGTACATATACGAATGAGCATGTACCCAAAATCGTTAAATTGGGTACATATTACGATTTTACAGATTCAATAGTTTCAACTTCTGATACAACTTTCCCCTGATTTAGAAATAATTCAAATAAAGCATTATTAATATAATAATTAGATGATCCTTTTTTCATTTTTGTCAAAAGTTTTAAATCTACAATCATATCAAGATATTTTGCTGCCGTTTTGCGTTGAACATTCATATCCCGTTCAATAAATTCAATCTTTGTATACGGATGGAAAAATAAATTATTCAAAAGTTCATGTTTATATGTTTTTCCAAATACGGGTTTTAAGATTGCTTTATATTGTGCCATTAATTGCGCAATACCATTTATTAAAATAATTGTTTCTTTAGATGTAACTTCTATTCCTTTAAGAATAAACATAACCCAATTCTGCCAATCCTTTATATCTCCATCATTATCACGGACAGCTTGAATCAATTTGTAATAATCGGCTTTATTACGAGTGATATAACGACTCAAATATAAAATTGGTAAATCCAAAAGTCTATTTTGTACTAAATATAAAACAGAAATAATACGCCCAGTTCTTCCGTTACCATCATAAAAAGGATGTATGCTTTCAAATTGGTGATGTATTATTGCTAGTTTAATCAATGGATCTAAATCAGATAATTCAGAATTGTTAATAAATTGTTCAAGATTTGACATATAATGTTCAACTTCATCTCCTGTTTTTGGAGGAGCATAAACAATTTCTTGCTTAGAATTTTGTAATGTTACAGCACTTGTTCTAAACCCAGCTTTATTTTTTTCAAGCTTTTCTTGAATATTTTTAATAATGTTATTTGTAAGAAGCATATTTTCTTTTACTCTTGAAAAGCCTTCAAGCATAGCTTCTCTATAATTCATAACCTCTTTTGCTGCATTGCTAACTGCATAATTACTTACAGAAAGATCTGCTTGAAAAATCTCATCATGGGTTGTTACTATATTTTCTACTTCGGAACTTTCCTTTGCTTCTTGTATAACAAGAGAATTAATCAAAACACCTTCATTTGGAATTGTATGAGCAACTCCTTTTAATTCTGCCAACGCTTTGTTTGCAAGATTAACTTGTTTGAGTATTTCTTTTGTTTCAAGGTCAATTCCAAGTGGTAATTTAGGAATAGTATAAGTCTTTGCCAATTTTTCTCCTACAATTCAATTCCAAGAATTTCAGTAATTTTTGCTAGTGTTACATTGATTTTTTCTTCTGCAGCTTCACTATGCTTTTTATAATTTATGATTGTCTCTTTTATGCTTAAGATTTCCTCTTCCTCGTGAGGATAACCACAAAGGTCAAGGTTATAGCCACCTTCTATAAGCTCGTAAGAAGTAAAGCATTTTGCCTTTGGATTTCCTTCTTCATCGGCTATTTCTTTACGGTCATTCCACCATGCAACACAATCATCAAAATCAGAAAGTTTCATCGGTTTAGTTTTAGAAAAGTATTTAATTCCATCTGGTATATCTACACGATAAAACCATGTTTTACCGGTTGGTTCTTCATTATTGAAAAAGAGAATATTTGTTGTAATGCTTGTATAAGGAGAAAAGACACTTTGTGGCAACCGCACCACGGTATGTAGATTATATTCTGTCAGTAGCTTTTTCTTGAGATTTATCTTTGCGTTATCATTGCCGAACAAAAATCCATCAGGAATAATGACAGCGGCACGACCGTTTTTCTTTAAGCGATACAAAATAACAGCTATAAAAAGATCTGCTGTTTCGCTTGATTTAAGGTCAGCTGGAAAGTTTTGCTTGATGTCTTCTTTTTCGCTTCCGCCATAAGGTGGATTCATAAGAATTACATCAAATGCATCTTTTTGCGTGTAGTCCAAAAGTTTTTTTGTAAGTGAGTTATCGTGAAATACTTTTGGATTGTCAATTCCGTGAAGTAACATATTTGTTACGCAAAGCATATATGGGAATTGTTTTTTTTCGATTGCGTAAATTGAATTATAAAGTTTTTCAGAATCTTCATTGCTGATTGATCCTTTTGCGTCTTTGATTGCTTCAAGTTCTTTTATCCAACTTGAAAGGAAGCCTCCTGTTCCACAGGCAAAATCAGCCATAGTTTCGCCAATTTGTGGTTTAATCATTTTTGCCATAAACTCTGTTACGGCACGTGGAGTGTAAAATTCACCCGCAGAACCTGCACTTTGAAGTTCTTTTAAAATAGTTTCATATATTTCGCCAAAGGCATGGGTTTCTTCATAGCTTCCAAAATCAAGCTCATCAATAATATTGATAATCTGACGGAGAAGCACTCCATCTTTCATATAATTGTTTGCATCTTCAAAAGTTGTACGCACAATACTTTGGCGAATTGGGGTATCTGAATTTATTTCAAGTTTTCTTAATGTTGGGAAAAGTTCATTGTTTACAAAATTCAAAAGCTGGTCTCCGGTAAGTCCATCATGTTGATTTTCTACATGAGCCCAATTTCTCCAGCGTAATTTTGGGGGAATTATAGATTCAAATTGTTCATCATCAAATTCCCAGTCTTCTTCTTTTGCGTCATAAACTTTTAAGAAAAGCATCCAAGTTATCTGTTCAATTCTCTGGGCATCACCATTTATACCGGCATCGTTCCGCATTACATCACGGACTCTTTTTACAAAACCACTTAAGTTGCTCATTTATTTATTCCTTTTATTTTGTTACACGGATTTTTGATTTCCTTTTTTCAGATTTTGTGTTAGCAAAATCCAATCCGTGTGACACACCTTACGCTATTTTATATAATTCATTTTCCAATTCACGAAGAGCTGTTCTATACTTATCATTTCCACCAAACAAGGCTGCAATCCGAGAAGGTTTCCCAAACTTTGTAAATGGATTCTGCTTGAGAATTTCGGTTGACTCAATGTCGTAAATGCCAAGTTCAGCATATTTATCTAGTAGCGCATTGATCACCTCTTTTGCAGTTGCTCCATATTTACCAAAAAGATCTCGTTTCTTTACCTTTTCTGCACGCTCACGACGAGTCAGGGGCTTTTGGTCAAATGCGATATGGCAGATAAAATCAAAGTCATCCACATCCATCATATTTTGATCTTTTTTAATGAGTTCTAAATCTATACCACGCTCTTTAAGCATATTGCGGATGACTTCTTTCTTCTGCTCTTCATTCCAGGTCTGGATAAAATTTTCAAGGGTTCGATATGTTCCAAGAATACTTTCTTTGGTGTAATCTTCGATGCTTTCCTGTTTTAGAAGTTTGCCATCTGTATCGTAGATAGAAACTAGTCTTTGTAGAACCTGTATAGTAACGCTGCCTTTTCCAACAAACTGAATTTCTTTCCTACCATTGTGGCTCCCCTTATCATCACTGCCATCTCCAAAATCACCCTTATATTCGCCTTCTGGCTGTGGATTTGGATTATAATCGTCATTTTGTTCAATCTCTCCATCCCATTCTGGGTCGGCAAACAAACGGCTTACACGGCGAAAATCCATTATTGTAAAATGAGTTTTTCCCTCATCATATCTCAGACGAGTTCCACGGCCAATTATCTGCTTAAACTCTGTCATTGAATTGATTAGCTCATCTAAAACAATGAGTTTTACCATTTTGCAGTCGCTTCCAGTAGAAAGCAGCTTTGATGTAGTTGCAATAACGGGATAGGGCTGCGAAACTGAAATAAAATAATCCAGCTTTTCTTTTCCATATTTATCACTTCCAGTGATACGGACAACATACTGCTCTTTTACATTGCCCTGATTATCTTTTAGAATCATATCAGTATTTAAATTGTTCAGTGCAACTCGCATGCGTTCTGCGGCATCTTCTGTGGGACAAAATACAATTGTCTTGGACATACGGTCTGTTTCTTTTAAAAATTTTGTAATTTCCTGGGCAACTTCATCAATTCTATCTTGGATGACAATATTATAGTCATAATCTGAAAGATTATATTCTTGGTCTTCGATTTCTACTCCGTTAATATCCTTTTGACCTAGTTTTGGTCTCCAGCCGTCATCAATACTAGTGCGAACATGTATTACCTTGAATGGAGCAAGAAATCCATCTTCAATTCCTTGTTTAAGACTGTAGCTGTAAACAGGTTCTCCAAAATAATCGATGTTAGAAATATATTTTGTTTCTTTTGGTGTAGCTGTCATACCAATTTGTGTAGCGCTGCTAAAATAATCAAGAATCTTTCGCCAGCGAGAATCAGCCTTTGCAGACCCACGATGGCACTCATCAACAATAATAAGATCAAAGAAATCTGGTTTGAAGAACTCTTTATATTTGGCAATTTCTGCTTCTATTTCAGCTTCTGTTTCTTCAACTTCCTCTCCTTGGTGCTTTGCGGAATCCAACTGTTGATAAAGGGCAAAATAGACCTGATATGCTGAAATTTTTGATTTATCTTCTTTTTGGAAATTGATTTTGTGGATTACTTTTTCTAAAGGCTTAAAGTCACCGTTAATAGTCTGATCTACGAGATTATTTCTATCAGCAAGATAGAGCACTTTCTTCTTTGTTCCTGACTCAAGGAGTCTCCATACAATCTGAAAAGCCGTATAGGTTTTTCCTGTTCCAGTTGCCATTACAATAAGAATTCGGGTTTGTTGTTGTGAAATTGCCGCAAGGGTTCTATTTACCGCATTTCGCTGATAGTACCTAGGGGGATAACAATTTGAACCAGAATAGAAAGGCGTATTCAAAAGATTTTCTTCAAAACAAAGTGGAACATCATATGCTTTTGATTCTCCATCCATCGCATATCGTTCTTGGTTTTCAACTTCTAGAATTTTTGTTGCATCAACACCTTTCCACCGGGCATAAAGTTCATCTGCAGTGGGAAACTCCGAAAGGGGAAATTCTTTTTCAAGCCCAGTTGTAAAATCGTGTTCAAAAAAGCTATCTCCGTTTGATGTATAGACAAAAGGAACATTCATCATAATTCCATAGGAAATGGCTTGTTGCATACCAAACGATGTTGAATGATTATTATCTTTAGCTTCTACAATCGCAAGTGGAGTCCCTTTATTATACCAAAGAACATAGTCACATCTTTTCCCTTTATCACGACTTGGAACATTTCCTTTAATAAGAACTTTCCCATCCGTGAAATTATTTACAGGAGCTGTCTCCATGGTGATTTTTTTAGTATCCCATTTTGTCAACAATGCTGGAGTAATAAATTGAAATTTAATATCTTCTTCTGTCATTTCCGATTTTGGTAATATGTGGTGAGTTTCCATACAATTATTCTTTCAATAATACAAATTATAAAAACATTATAACACATTTATAAGAATTTTACTAACTACGAAAAATCATAATATCTCTGTTTAAGAGTTTAATATTTCATACTTTTAAGTTATTATCATATTTTTAATTTTATTTGACTTTGTTTAGCTTTATAATAATGAGTTAGGTATAGATATTTAAAATCCACTTTTATCTATTTTAAATTTCAATTATGATAATATAAGGCCATATTTTTATGGAGAATTGATGAAAAATATCTTGATTATTGCTGATGGAATTTTAGCCAAAAATTTCTTAGAGCGACTATTTAATAGCAAAAATAACGCCTTACACAACTACACAGTAATCACCTATAATGAAGAGACAATCCCTAGCTGGGATGTGAATTTTGAGAATTTTATATTTTATAACTTTGACCCAACTAGCCTTGGCAAGCTTAAACTACATTTAAAGAGTGAATTTGAACAAGCTATGGTGATAATGCAAAATGAATTTGATATAAGATGCGTATGCGATAATCTGCGTCAAATTTATCCAAATTTAGAGATAGATGTGCTGGATTTATGGGGTATGGGAAGGCATTTTAAGGGCGATAATCTAATATCTATAATTGATGCTAGAAAGATTCTAAGCTCTAGATTTATGGATTTCTTGCCTGATGTGCCAGTAATTGCTGATAATATTGGCCTTGGGCTAGGGGAGATTATGGAAGTTCAAGTCCCACATGGTAGTAGCTATGCTTACCGCCATGTAGGTAATATCCGTAAAAAACGCTGGAAAATAGCTATGATATATCGCAATGGAAGTTATACAATAGCTACTTCTAATACACTAATCTTGCCAAATGATACTTTGCTAGTAGTTGGTGAGCCTAGAATTTTAGAAAATGTATTCCGTGCGATTAAAAAAGAACCTGGTCAATTCCCAAATCCATTTGGCAATAATATCTATTTAGCCTTGGATATGAAGCTAATGAGCAATAACGATATAGAAAGATTACTAAGCGATACATTAGAACTACATAAAAAATTAAATAGCAAAAAGCTATATATAAAGGTAGTAAATCCAACTCTTAGCAAAATTTTTAGCGATATTAAAGAGCTTAGATCAGATAGTATTTTTATCAAAATTGACTACTTTAGCGCTACAATATCGATTCAAAAATCTAAAATGAATGAGCTTGATATCGGTCTAGTAGTTACTAATGGTAGAGCATTTAATCTATATAAAAAGGGCTATGAAGCTCTAAAAGTTCCTGTATTAAAAATAGGCACAAGTGGATTAAATAGTGTTAAAAGAGGTGTAATTTTAGGCGATAAAACCGATGCTGAGAGCAACTCTAGCGTAATTATGGATTGCTGTAAGCAGCTTGATTTTAGTATATATTTTTACCATTTTGATAACAAATTTGATGATGATAGTAAAGAGCTAAGGGAGCATTTTGAGAGCTTATCAAAAATCTTTGATAAAAAGGTCAATATCGTAAATGATGGCACAAATCCACTACTAAAGCTTAAAAATAATGAAAATATTTTACAATTTTTAAGCTTTAGTAGCAAGATTATGGATGGTAAATTTGGAGCGATTTTTTCTAAAGATATTAATCGTTTGCACTATATTTTGGGTGATAGCTATCAACTATTTATCCCACAAAATGATAAAATTTAAGGATTAAAGATGAAAAATACAGCTTTTATAACTGGGGCTACATCTGGCTTTGGGGAGGCGATGGCTAGGGCTTTATCTAAAGATGGATATAAATTAATTTTGCTTGGTCGTCGCAAAGATAGATTGGAGAATTTAGCTAATGAACTTTTGAATTCTCACATAATCGCTTGTGATATTAGGGACAAAAATGCTCTATTTAAGGCAGTTGATGAGCTACCAAATGAGTATAGAGATATTGAAATTTTGATTAATAATGCTGGACTGGCTCTTGGGCTTGAGCGTGTAAATGAGGCTAGTTTAGATGATTTTGAAACTATGATAGATACTAATATCAAGGGGCTTTTGTATACTACAAAGGCGGTTTTGCCTATTATGACTAAAAGAAAAAGTGGATATATATTTAATCTTGGTTCTGTGGCTGGTCAGTGGCCATATCCTGGTGGAAATGTATATGGTGCTACTAAGGCCTTTGTAAAGCAGTTTAGCTTTAATCTTAGAAATGACTTAAAAGGCGATAATATACGAGTTACAGAGATAGCTCCTGGCATTGCTAAGACCGAATTTAGCCTAGTAAGATATAAAGGCGATGAGCAAAAGAGCGATGCGGTATATGATGGAACTGAGTATTTAAAGGCAGATGATATCGCTCAAATCGTGCTTGATTGTATAAATTTACCAAAACATGTCAATATAAATAGCCTTGAAGTTATGCCGACAACGCAGAGTTGGGCTGGATTTTTCTTTGAAAAAGAGTAGGGTATAAGCGTGGATTGTAGGTATTTAGGAGATTGTGGAAGTTGTGTTTTGACTCTTAGCTATTGTGATCAAAAGCAGCTTAAAATCGCTAAGATAAAGGAGCTTTTTAGCAAGTTTTGGAGTGGAGAATTTGAGTTTTTTGACTCAGATGAGAGTGGATTTCGCTCTAGAGCTGAATTTGGCATTTGGCATGAAAATAACGATATAAGCTACTGTATGCGTAGTCAGCAAAATACGAAATTACCAATACAAAGCTGCCAGATAGTAGATACTAAGATATCAAATATAATGCCAGAACTTCTAAAAACAATAAAAGAAGATAAGGCTCTAGTAGAGCGATTATTTGGCGTAGAGTTTATTAGCTCAGCCAAAAGTCTTATAGTAACGCTTTTATATCATAAAGATGTAAATAGTATAAAAGATAATCTAGCCAATATACAATCTAAGCTAAGAATAGGTCTAATAGCTAGGAGTAGGGGAGTAAAGCTAGAATTTGGCGATACAAAAATAAATGAGATTTTAAATATAAATGGGTGTGAGTTTAGCTATATTATGAGCGATACGGCATTTATCCAGCCAAATAAAAAGATAAATGAAAAAATGATTTCATGGGCTGTAAATGCAGTAGAAAATGCAGCAGATTTAATAGAGCTATATTGCGGACATGGAAATTTTACTATACCAATTAGTCTTAAATTCCAAAAAGTTTTAGCTACTGAGATATCTAAAAGCTCAATTGATATGGCATTGAAAAATTGCCAATTAAATAGTGTAAATAATATCAAATTTGCTAGACTAAGTGCTGCTGAGATAATGAGCGCAATAGCTAAGGAGCGAGAGTTTGAGAGATTGCGTGGTGTAGATTTAGATAGTTATATATTTAGCCATATATTAGTCGATCCACCAAGGGCGGGGTGCGAAGATAGCGTTTTAGATTTTATGAGCAAGATAGATAATATAATTTATATATCATGCAATCCACTGACATTGCAAAATAACTTAGAGATACTAAGTCAAACACATAAAGTGGTAAAATTTGCAATATTTGACCAATTTGTCCATACTAATCACATTGAATGTGGTGTAGTTTTAAAAAGAATCAAATAAACACTAGCTGCAATAAGTGACAAAATAAATTTATAATCAAGATTAAATTTAGCTTATATTAGTAATTTTTATCTTGGATGAATTATATATTTTTAGTTGTCATTTACTGCAGTATAGGTAAAATATATTGATTTATTTAGCTTTTATATCTTTTTATATTTTAATATAAATTTCAGTTTAATTCAAATTTTGGCTCAGTTTTTGCTTATACTAAATAGAATATAATTTTGATTTAAGTTAATTTCTTGGTTTATGTATTGTAAAATTTTACATAAAATAATACATAAAATTTCAAGAATAATTTTACTTATTATTTTAATGAAAATAATACATATTTTACTATGTATTATTATACATACATCCTATAAATAGTGGTAAAATGGGGATTTTTTAGTATCAAAAAACCCAAAATAGGTGAATTTATTTTAGTTTGAAAATTATAGTTTTCAATACTAAATATATAAAATAGTGCTTTTTATATATATTTTTAATTATTTTATAATAATTATAGCTTTGTTTGTCAGGCGTTTGTTTTCAATCATTTTATGTTTTTATTTAATCTTTACCAATCAACCATTGTAATATATGTAGAGTTATCATCTATGATAATTGTAGTGTAATTAAAAAAAAGGGGGGGGCTAATGAAGCAATAATACAGATGTAAAACTAAACAATAATAATTGTAGTTGATATATATGCTCTTACTATTTTAAATTTCAATAATTTAAATCTAAGATATAAAATTTACTTACCACCCTACTTTATTATATTTTTATTTAATATGTAAACAAATCACCGACTAAAACTTAGCCCATAAACACCCCAAAAAGCCAATTTAGATCACAACTAGCCTCACCAATTCACCCTTCAAACTCAATCTCAATACTATATCCCCTACTATTTAGCGTATGTCTTACGCTTGTTATGCTAAACTTTTTTAGTTCTATATCGCTGTTTGTATTTTTAAACACTATAGAGCCGCCAGTAATGATATTAGCCCCTGCTAGGCTACACCTACCGCTGATACCGCCTTTTTTAAGCTCATTTAGCTTTGCATTTGCTTTAGCGTATGCCTCGCCATCACTTTTAGGCTGGCTTATTCTCATATTGTAACTAGGCTCGCCACTACCAGCACGAAGATGGCGCATAGCCCCACTGCTAATATCTTGCCACTGCAAAACAACGCTTTGATATACATTTCTATAAGCTTCATTAATTTCAAGGTTATATAGCTCTTTTGTGTCTATTTCATATTTTGGCGCATTGCTTACTCCAAAATCTATCTTTTTAGCTATAATCAAGGTAGAGTTTTTAACTGCAAATGAAAAACAAAAACTCATAGTTTGATTTTGCTAAAAATATTCCCAAATAACGTTAAAATGAATCACTAATCTATTTTTATATCAATTATATTTATAAATTTAAATTTTTTAGTAAACTAATCAATTTGAATTTTATTAAGCAAATATTGATTTTGGTAATTGTATTATTATATATTTTCAGATTTTAATTTAATAAAATAAGGATTTAAAATTTAATTTGAATTATTTAATATTACAAATTATATGGCTTAATATCGCTCAATTATCACTGCAGCAATTGCAAATCCACCATCGTGAGTTATACTAAGAGAAGTATTTTTAATATTAAATTTATAAAGTGTTTCTGTATTAAATTTGATTTTTGGCGCACCTTTATTATCTTTATAAATTGTAGCATCACCAAATCCAAATTCAGCTCCGATACCACAACCAAGCGCTTTACTAATAGCCTCTTTAGCAGCCCAAAAACCAGCTAAAGTTTCATCGTTTTTAGCTAGCTCAATTTCACTAGGATTTAAAAATTTACGCAAAAAAAGATCGCCGTGCCTAGCCTTGGCTGCAGCGATCCTTTTAATACTGACAATATCAATACCTATCATTGTACAATAAAATCAGTAAAAAATACATTTTTGATATATCCATCTCTTAGGACTTCATTTATTCTAGTTACCAATTCATCTTTGAGACGCTCTTTGCCTTTAGCTGTGCTTACATCTTCATAAGTTTTAGCCGAAAGAGTTCTAATGATTATATCTCTAATTAGTGCTTGTTTTTTATCTATTTCTGGACTTAAAGTCTGTTCACTTAATTCCAAATTCATAGTAGTTTTTAGATATCTTGTACCACTCTCGCTAAGTAAATTTACTACATACTGATCCATTGGGTACATAGGGCCGATGTTAAAAAAGTCATTTGACCTCTGTTTTGGAGCCATATGTGATGCTGGTGTATCAGCTGCTTGAGACACTTGTTTATCATCTCCTCCGCTCATCAAAAGCATTGCAACAATTATTCCAATGATAAGTAAAAAGACCACTACGCCTATAATCGCTATTAGTACCACTGGACTCTTTTTACCTTCATTTTTTACATCTTCATCTGATGCTGCCATTTTTTCTCCTTTTTCTCTGTATTATATTTTAAATTTGCTTAAATATCCCAACTGTTTATTTGCCGACTATGTTTTTTAATACGCCAATCCCTTCGATTTCGCACTCTACAATATCATCTTTTTTGAGATATTTTGGTGGAGTAAAACCCATTCCAACACCACTTGGTGTACCTAAAGAAATTATCGTTCCAGCCTTTAGTGTCATTCCAGCACTTAAATCGCTTATTACATATGCTGCATCAAAAATCATATCAGCAGTATTTGCATTTTGACGCAATTCTCCATTAACTCTAGAATTTATTTTCAAATTTGATATATCTAGATTAGTCTCAATCCATGGCCCCATAAGCGTTGAGCCATCTAGGCTTTTACCATAATACCACTGCTTATATCGATTTTGGATATCTCGTGAGCTGATATCGTTTAAAATTGTATATCCAAAAACATATTCTAGCGCCCTATTTTGCGCTACATTAGTTGCGTCTTTGCCAATTATTAGTGCCAACTCAACCTCATAATCTAAAGTTTGTGTAATATGACTATGACTTGGGAATATTGCCCCATCACCTAAAATATAATTTGCTCGTTTTCCAAAATATACAGGAAATTCTCTTTTGCCATCAAATTCAATCTTTTTAAACCTATAAGACTCCTTAGCGTGTTCCATATAGTTAATTCCAAGACAAATAATATCTTGAAGAGGCGATAATATTGGTGCTAAAATCTCTACACTGTCATATGGTTCACCACCTGTTTTTGTACTAAGGTCTTCTAAAATTTGACGTTCATCTTGACTTAGTGTGATGATTAATTCGTTCATATCCTTTTTATTTATTCCAGCATAACTAATATCAATTATGCGGTTATTTGCACTTAATATACCAAGCTTTATATTTTCATCTTTTTTATAGGTGATTAGCCTCATTTTTTAGCCTTATTTATAGCTAATTTTAGTCTTATAAAGCCCTCTTTTAGCTCTTTTTTGCTTAAATTCAAAGGAGGTAAAAATCTTAATGTATCCTTACCAGATCTTAAAATCAACAGCCCACACTCTAGTGATTTAGCCACTATTTTAGCTAGAAATTCAACATCTTTTACTACTATACCTTGCATAAGGCCAATACCAACTCTTTTTTCAAAAATATCACTATTTTTACTGACTAATTTCTCTAAATTTTTTTCAAATTTAGCTATAGTTTTATTTAGTTTTCCACTACTCTTTAGTGTCTCTAACTCGCTTAAGACGAACTCAGCTACACTTGTAACCAAAAATCCACCACCAAAGGTGCTACCATGATCTCCTGGCGAAAATATAGATTTTCTAGTTGCACACGCACTAATTGGCACACCATTACCAAGCCCTTTGGCAAATGTGATGATATCGGGTGTGATATCATATAGCTTAGAGGTAACAAACTCCCCTGTGCGATAGACGCCACACTGGACTTCATCAGTAATTAGTAAGATATCTTTTTGATTTAAAATTTTAGCTAAATTTTGAACTTTATCCTTATCAAGTGGATTTATCCCGCCTTCACCTTGAACTAGCTCTATTATCACAGCTGCGGTATTTTCATTTAAATTTGCGATAATATCATCTATGCTATCATAGAATTTAAATCCATCTGGATAAGCACCAAATTCATCTGGATGAAATTTATCCTGCCCTGTCATCGCTAAAGTAGCGATTGTCCTGCCGTGAAATGAGTTTTTAAGGCTGATAATTTCGCTTTTTCTACCCTTGCTAAAACCAAATTTTCTAGCTAATTTTATCGCACACTCATTTGCTTCAGCACCACTATTAGCAAAAAATAGCTCATATCCACCACCAAGTAAATTTGATATCTTATCAGCAAGTTTAGCTTGCGGGGCGATATTATATAAATTTGAAGTGTGCAAGAGAGTTTTGGCTTGTTTTGCGATCACTTTCGCTACGCCTTTGTGGCTATGGCCTAAAGCACAAACCCCAATCCCACTAGCAAAATCTATATAATCTTTGCCACTATCATCCCATAAAATAGCACCATCTCCACGCACAAAGCCCACATCGGCTCTAGAATAGTTATTCATTAGCATAAATTAATCCTTATAGTGAATTTGCGGCAAATTCCAATTTCTATAGTATGCTACAAGCCGCCATGTAACACCAAATGTAAATAACACAAAAATACAATAAATATTAGTTAGTCCTGCTAGATGCATTAGATAATAAATCGCTCCAACACCCATACTAATCGTACCATATAATCCAGTTTTTAAAAACCACGGAACCTCATTTAATAGCATATCTCTTATAATTCCGCCACCAACACCATTAAAAAACGCCACCATAATCACGCCAAAAATATTAAGCCCAAATTCCAAAGATACAATAGCCCCAACAATAGAAAAGCTTACTACATCCACAGCATCAGTCATAATAAATATAAATTTTTTATCTAGATTATTTCTATCTTTTTGGTGAAATTTAAGTAAAAACGCCAAAATCATAACAGCCAATACAATACAAACAGGAATATAATGCGTAAAAGAATATGCAGGGCGACCCACGATAATATCACGAATTAATCCCCCACCAAGTGCAGTTAAAAATGCTGCTAAGAATACGCCTAGCCAGTCACAGCCTCTGCGTATTCCAAACAAAAATCCGCTCAAAGATGCTGAGGCTATACCGACATATTCTGCAAATAAAAAAGCTTCCATTGCTAACTTTGAGCTTTATAAGATTTAGAATTCAGATTTAATAGATTCAATCCATTTATCAGCTCTATCTTGCCAATCTTTGTCATTTTTATAATCAATCGCAAGACCAATAAATTTGCCATTTATAAATGATAATGAATTTTTAAACGCATATCCATCAATATCAGTAGCACCTACAAGCTTAGCACCACGAATTAATGGTAAAAACTCTACTAAACCATCAAGAAATGTCGTAGGATGTTTAACCTGTCCGCCTACACCTACTAAAGCTAGAGTTTTACCGCCAAACTCAGCCTCAGCTATAATATCCAATTTAGCTTTAAAATCTTTTTGTAGTTCTCCATGGCCATGTGTAGAAGCTGCGAAAATCAACTTATCATATTTGGTTAAAAAATCAATCGTAAGATCTTTTGCGTCAATTACTTCACTATCAAAACTCTGACCTATATACTCTGCTACAACTTTAGTATCTCCGGCATTTGAGCCATATACTATACCAACTTTTGTCATTTTATTTCCTTTAAGAGTTGAATTTAAAGGCTAAATTATATCAAAGCAAACTCTAAAATTTGCTTAATTGTATTAACATAAAGAGCAACCAAAGCCAATAATTAGGCTTTGGTTTGTGAAGATTATTGCATACATTTAGCAGCGTATGCAAGTCCTAGATCATAAGCTTTATTGTTTGCTTCTTTTACCTTATCTGGAACTGAGCTTAACATCTTATTTCTTACAATCTCTTCATCCATAACGCCTGTGAATTTAACAGCTACACCAAGAGCGACAACGCTTTGAGTAATCACATTTCCAACTTCATCTTTGGCAATTGAGATGATAGGAATTTCATGGATTTTCCAGCGTTTTTTGTCCTCTTCACTAGGCTTAACCAAATTTGGCTCTACTACGATTATACCGCCATCTTTGACACCATCTTTAAAGGCGTTATAGCTATTTTGAGCAGTTGCTAGCATAAAGCAAATTTCGCCCTCATTAGCATATGGATATTTGATCTCTTCATCGCTTAAAATTATATCAACCTTTGTTGGGCCACCACGCACTTGAGAAGTATATGTTGAGGCCTTGACTCCATATCCGCCAGCTTCAATTTTAGCCGCTGATAAGATCTCTCCAGCCAATATAACACCTTGACCACCAACACCAACAAATCTTAACTCTGTTAAACTCATATTATCTCCTCAAAATTCACTTTTGTCTTATTTTGAGCTGCTTCTTTAACCTTAGCATATGCTTTACAATACTCTATGCGATTTTCATCTTTAAATAGCACACCAGTAGGGAATTTACCTTTTTTCTCTTCATCGCTTAATACTTCAAATTTAGCCTTAGGTAGAGTTCTCTCATCTATCCATTTAACCATCTGAGTAGCTTCGCCCATTTTGTTTTTTCTACCTAAATTTATATGACAGTTAGAGAATATATCAAAAAAGCTATAACCCTCGTGTTTAAACCCTTCGATTAGCATTTTTTCTATTCTAGTTGGGTTAATTACAGTCTCACGACCGACAAATGTCGCACCGGCTGCTGTTGCTAATTTAGCAGCGTCAAAATTTGGATCTATATTTCCCCATTGAGCTGTAACAGTCCAAAATCCTTGTGGAGTTGTAGGGCTTGTTTGTGAGTTTGTAAGGCCGTAAATAAAGTTATTAATTAAAATGTGATTAATATCTATATTTCTACGACATCCATGAATTGTATGATTACCACCGATTGCTAAGCCATCACCATCACCAGTTATTACTATTACATGCTTATCTGGATTTGCTAGTTTGATACCTGTAGCATATGCGATCGCACGGCCGTGAGTTGTATGGACTGTGTTGCAATTAACATAGCTTGAAAAGCGTCCGCTACATCCGATACCACTTACCACGCAAACATCATCCATATTCCATCCCATCGCATCTATAGCACGGATAACACTTTTTAAAATTACACCATCGCCACAACCCCAGCACCAAAGTGTTGGCATTTTGCTTGTTCTTAAATAATTATCATAATTAAAAGCCATAATTAAAACTCCTTGACTTTGCTAATAATTTCACTCGGGCTAATCGGTCTGCCGTTTGCTTTTAATAGTGTTTTAAAATCATCTCTTAAAGCACATCTTTGTATCTCACCTAGATATTGCCCCATATTTAGCTCAGTTACTAAAATATTTTTAAATTTAGAGCATATCTCTTTGATTTTAGCTTCTGGGCTTGGCCATATAGTAATAGGTCTAAATATACCTACTTTTATGCCTTCATCTCGAAGTTTATCTACCGCTTCTTTAGCTGCTAAGCTCACACTTCCGTAACAAATAATACAAATATCAGCATCTTCTAGCTTATACTCTTCAAATTTTATCACTTCATCTAGGTGGGCGTGAATTTTATTAAATAATCTTTTGATATTATAATCAACTATTTTACCATCTTCTGTAGGGAATCCTGTAGGGCCGTGATGTAGGCCTGTGATGTGATAGCGATAACCTTTGAAAAATGGATTTAGCGTAGCTGGCTCATCCTCTTTGGCTTCATATGGATTATACTCTGCTGGATCGCCTTTAAATTCTCGTCTAGGCTCGATTACTAAATCCTTAACATCTGGTATAGTAGCCTTGCCTTGCATATGACCTATAGTCTCATCAAGTAGCAAAAATACAGGCGTGCTAAATCTATTTGCTAGATTAAATGCTCTTACTGTTTCAGTGTAAATTTCATCTAAATTTCCTGGCGCTACTGCAATAGAGCAAAAATCCCCATGGCTTGGGCTTTTAGCTTGTAAAATATCGCCTTGTGCTACACGAGTTGGAAGGCCAGTTGATGGGCCACCACGCATTACATTTGCGATTACCAAAGGAATTTCAGCGATAAATCCAAGGCCAATTTGTTCAGCTTTGAGCGAAATACCAGGGCCTGAGCTTGCTGTCATAGCCTTCGCTCCAGTCATACTAGCACCAAGTGCTACTGAAATACCGCCGATCTCATCTTCCATTTGGATAAAATTACCACCACTTTTTGGTAGTGCTACGCTTAATTCATGTGCGATTTCGCTTGATGGGGTAATAGGATAACCACCAAAAAAATTACAGCCACACTCGATAGCTGCTTTTGCTGCTAAAGCATTTCCTGTCGTTATTAACTCTCTCATTTTATATCCTTAATTAACTTTCCTAAAATGATTTGCCTTGATTGCGGCTGCTCTCTCCTTAGCTTCAGGGCTAAGTTTTGCGAATTTAAATCCCTTTTCAGCCACATAAATAGCAAAATCAGGACAGTGAAGCTCACAATCTCTACAGCCGATACATGACTCTGGATGGCTAACTTCTATCATCATTCCTTGAATAGCGTGGATATCTTCTTTCATATTTAAAACACCAGCAGGACAATAGCTTACGCAAATATCGCAAGCCTTACACCTACTCTCATCGACCCAAACAGCTGTATTAAGCGGTTGTTCTATCATTACTATCTCCTAATTAAATTTAAGTCTAACTTAAATCAAATTTCAAGCTACAATTGTAGCGACTCAATTACTTGAAAAATCAAGCATCCAAATACCTAAATTTTGCCAAACGCAAAACTAAATTTTAAAACTTTTTACGAAACTTTATCTGAAAAAAGTTAATAAAATAGATAAATAAAAAAACTAAAATTTTATCTTTAGCTAAAGTTAATATTAGCACCATTTATATTAAAATTTTTAATATAAATTATAAATTCTTCTATGCTTTTATCTAAAATTTCTCTATCTTTTGGCTTTAAATTCAGCTCTAAAATCTCTTTTACGCCATCTTTTGAAATTTTAACCAAACGACTAAAAGCTATCAAATTATCATCCAAAACCGAGCAACTAAGCACCTTAGAGTCCTCATTTATCAAGGCTTGACAGATATTTATAACCCCAGCTGCTGGCGCATAAAATGCAGATGTATTCATCAATTTAACTATTTTCGCTCCGCCATTTATGGTTTGAGATCTGATATTTTCATATTCATCTATACTTAAATTTTCATCAACCAAGCATATCATATTATCATTATGCATACCTATTACACAAGATTTTGAGTCAGTTACACTCGTGCCTAGATGATTTTTTAAAGCAAATTTAAGTCTAGCACTATCAAGTTCTCCGGCCATTCCAATAATCTTTTTTCTATTAAATCCACTAGCTTTAAATGCTACATATACCATTATATCAAGCGGATTTGTAACGACAATTATAGTGGAATTTGGGGCAAATTTGGCGATTTGACTAGATGATTGAGCTACTATATTAGCATTAATTTTAGCAAGTTCGGCCCTACTTTGGCCATCTTTTCTAGCTACTCCAGCTGTGATGATAACAATATCAAAATCACTTAAAAGCTTATAATCATCACCGCCAACTACCATAATATCCAAGCCCAAAGCAATCGACATTTGTGATAGATCAATTGCTTTGGCATTAGCTAAATTTTGGTTGATATCAATGAGTGCTATCTCATCACACATCTGCTTAGAAATGAGAAGACTAGCTATGCTAGCTCCTACATTTCCGGCGCCTATTATTGCTATTTTCACAACTTATTTCTTTAAAGATTCGTTATATATGGCACTTGGTCTCATCACGGCTGAAACCTTCGCATCATCAAAGATATAGTATCCGCCGACATCTACCTTGTTTCCTTGAGAGCCGTTTAACTCATCTGTAATTTTAGCTTTATTCTCATTTAAAGCAGCTGCTATACCGGCAAATTTAGGCGCTAGATCGCTTTTTGCTAGTTCATTAGCCCAGTATAGTGCTAAATAGAAGTGGCTACCGCGGTTATCATTTTCACCTACATTTTTGCGTGGTGAGTTGTCATTTTTAAGGTAGCTTACAATTGCTTTATCTAAAGTATCGGCTAGTATTGTGGCCTCTTTTTTACCGCTTACGCTAGCTAAATGTTCCAAACTCGCACCAAGAGCTAAAAATTCACCCAAGCTATCCCAGCGAAGGTGATTTTCTTCTATTAGTTGTTGAGCGATTTTAGGCGCACTTCCACCAGCACCAGTTTCAAATAAGCCACCGCCATTTAAAAGTGGGACTATTGAGAGCATTTTCGCACTCGTTCCAAGCTCTAAAATCGGGAATAAATCTGTCAAATAATCCCTTAATACATTACCTGTAACGCTAATAGCGTCTTTGCCAGTTCGTATTATAGAGATTGATTTTTTGATCGCTTCAGTTGGGGCTGCGATACTAATATCTAGGCCATTTAGTTCATAATTTTTAAGCTCTGAATTTACTATTTGGATCATACTAGCATCGTGTGCTCTAGCACTATCTAACCAGAATATCGCAGTTGAGTGTGTGGCTTTGGCTCTATTGATCGCTAGTTTAATCCAATCTTTAATCGCTTCGCTTTTTGCTTGCATAGCTCTAAATATATCGCCACTCTCAACTTCAAATTCCATTTTATCACCATTTGTGCTACTAAGTGTGAATTTGCCATCTTCGCTAGCTATAAATGTCTTATCGTGGCTACCATACTCTTCTGCTTTTTTCGCCATCAAACCTACATTTGATACGCTACCGATAGTTGCTGGATTTAGTGCTCCATTGGCTTTTAAATCATCAATTGTCGCTTCATAAATTGTCGCATATGTGCGATCTGGGATTACTGCTAGAGTGTCGGCTGTTTTGCCGTTTTTATCCCACATTTTACCGCTATTTCTTATCATTGCTGGCATTGAAGCGTCTATTATCACATCGCTTGGGACATGTAAATTTGTAATTCCTTTATCGCTATCTACCATCGCTAAATCTGGGTTTTTGTCTAAAATTTCATTGTATTTTGCTATGATTTTGTCTTTTATAGGTAGATTTTCTATTTTAGCAAATAGATCTTTTAAGCCGTTATTTGGTACCACGCCAACTGAATTTAGCTCACTTCCAAACTCATCAAATATTTCAGCGAAAAATACTTTCACAAAGTGGCCAAACATAACCGGATCGCTTACTTTCATCATTGTGGCTTTTAGATGGACTGAGTAAAGTAAAGACTCTTTTTTGGCTTCTTCTATGGTTTTAGCGATAAATTTATCTAGTTTAGCAACACTCATAAATGTAGCACTAATCACATCGCCAGCGGCTGCTTTTATACCATCTTTTAATACTTTTGTGTTGCCATTTTTGTCTGTAAATTCGATTTTAAATTCGGTTGGTTCTTTGACTATTACAGATTTTTCATTGCCGTAAAAATCCCCACTATCCATATATGCTACTCTTGTTTTAATAGTGCTATCCCAAGCACCATTTTTGTGTGGAAATTCTTTGGCATAAGCTTTGACGGCACTAGCACATCTTCTATCTGAGTTACCCTCTCTTAAAACTGGATTTACCGCACTTCCTAAAACTTTAGCATATCTTGCTTTGATATCAATCTCTTTTTCATTGGATGGATTTTCTGGATAGTTTGGTACATTAAATCCTTTTGATTGAAGCTCTGCAATAGCTGCATTTAACTGCGGAAGTGATGCTGAAATATTAGGGAGTTTGATGATATTTGCTGTTTTTTCTTTGGTCATTTCGCCTAGGATTTCTAGATAATTTGGAACTTTTTGATTATCTTTTAAATTTTCAGGGAAATTAGCCAAAATTCTACCAGCTAATGAAATATCCATAGTATCTATACTGATACCACCACGACTTAAAAACTCCTTAATAACAGGAAAAAGTGAAAAAGTAGCCAATGCTGGCGCCTCATCTGTGTAAGTGTAAATTATATCTGCCATTTATGTCCTTTATTTAAAATTTTTCTTATTTTATCAATTTTTAACTAAATTAAACCATTAAACTATAAATAATTTTTATAATTAATCTAAATTTAAGTTTATTCTATCTTTTTTGGGTAATCAAAGAGCAAAACTCTCCCAATTTTAGCCCTTATATCTTTAAACTCATTCACATCAAACTCAATACCAAAAACTCCACCCGTAGGGATATCGCCGATATGGCTATCGCTTAAAATCTCGCAAATTTGAGTTAAAGTATCGTTGTGACCTACGATGAATATGGTATTTAAAGAGCTATCAATATGATTTATGATATTTAGATAATCTTGCGTTGTGGCCTCAAAAAGTGAGTTTTCAAACTGAATTTTACCACTAAAATTTATATTTTTAGCGATGATTTTGGCGGTTTTGGCCGTTCGCTTAGCTGGTGAAGAGATGATAATCTCTGGTAAGATATTTTTGTTTTTTAGCCTAGTGGCCATCACTTTTGCAGCCTCTTTACCTTTGGGGCTTAACGCCCTATCAAAGTCAGTAGCGGCGACTTTTTTAGCCTTTGCGTGGCGAATAAAATATATAGTTTTCATGCTCTCTCCTGAAATTTTTGAATTCTATCAAGTTCAGCTTTGCTAAAACCTGCTAATAATCTATGCTCTATATCTAGTGCTCTTTTTGCTTCAAATGCCTTTGGATAGCATTTTCGTACTATTTCAATCCATGAATTTGGATCTACATTTGCTATTTTACAAGCGAATTTAAACCACTTATCACCCTTTTTGACATGTTCTATCTCCTCTTTATGAATTACTTTTAATATCTCTAAAATCCCATCTCTATCGCCATTTAAAGCTAATTTTTCCATCATAAAAAGATTAGCATCAAGACCATTGGCCTCCATATATCTAGGTAGAATCGCCATACGATTTATGAGTGAATTTTGGGTTTTGATTAGAGCGATAAATAATCCATCATGGACGATATAATCACCATATTTCACCCCTAAAGACTCCATCTTATCAGATATCATCTTAAAATGTCTAATCTCATCATTAGCCACTTCTAACCAATCAAGATAATACTCCATCGGCAAATTTCTAAATCTATAGCAAGCATCCAAAGCAATATCAATCGCACTATACTCTATATGAGCAATTGAGTGTAAAAAAGCCTCATTAGTGTGCTTTTGCTTTATCTCTTTCATAGATTTTATAGAGCAAATCTTAGAATAACTAGGTACACTAAGCTTAAAAATATCGCTATTAAAATTCATATCACAACTATGAAAATTGCTATAAATTTGGCTAAATTTAGAAAATTTTTGCTCCAAATCACAAGAGTTCAAGCACTCCCAAATCTCATCAAAAAATCTCATCTAAATACCTTTAAAAATCCAGCCAAATATCCCACGCCAAATCCTATCAAATGAGCATACCACGCTACACTAATCCCCATTAAAAGCGGCGCAAAACTAACTAATAATATAACTACTATAAGCCCTTTGCGATTAAATTTATCAATACAAGCTAAAAATCCAAGCAACACCGATATAGCCCCACTCGCACCGACTAAATTCACACTCTCAAAAGCTAGATATCCAAGGCTTAAAAATCCAGTTATAACCCCGCCAAAGATATATAAAATGCCAAATTTAATCCACCCCAAATATCTCTCTAATATCATCCCAAATTGATAAAGCACTATCATATTCATCAAAATATGCATAAATGAGCCGTGGATAAACATAGATGTAAGAATCTGCCAATATGCCCCAGCAAAAAATAGCTCATTAAGACCAAAAAATATACTAAATTCATAAGGATTATATACAAAATATTCTAAAAAATATATAGCACAATTTAACGCTATTACCGCTGCTGTAAATCCTAAATTTCTCATATCAACCCACTATTTCACCGCTATATCTTGGCTGATTTTACCAAAGCCAGAAAATCTATTTGATACTAAGCAATTTATATTTTTACAATTAGCTATTATATATGCATTTACTTTTTTACCATCAATTTGATGGGAATTTTTGTGATTTAAGTTCATCACGCTTAATATATTTTTACCCCTAAGATTGTGTAAAAAGACGATTGTTCCATCATCTTTTATCTTTTTTACAACTCCTATGTGAGTTATATTGTGGCTAGTTTTGTTTTTTGTGGATTTGGTTGTGTTGTTAAAAAATATTAGATCTCCAGGCGATGCGTTTTGATAATTTATCTGATTTTTACTCTTATAAAGATTATAGATAGCTTGAGAGCGACGACCATCCTTACTATAATGTGAGCTTAGATCGCTTAGAGAGTAGATATTATTGTTTTTTATATTTATAGTTGTAACTAATGATGAGCAATCGGCTGATTTTTTGCCTACATATTTGCTTAAATTTAGAGTATATTCACTCTTTTTAATACTATTTTCTCTATTAATATGAGTGATATTTTGAGTATTTTGTTCTAAAATTTTAAAGCCACATCCACTAAAAATCATAGCAAAAACGAATAAAATAGCAAATCTCATATCAACTCCTGAAATCTGTTTTAGGTGGATTTATCTGTTCTATTACATTTGGGGTTTTTAGCGTCTTTGCTGTTTTGCTAAATAGTATGAGATCTTCTACGCTTTGGACATGCCATGGCACCCTTTTGATACACTCTTTGAAAATCTCACACGCTGCGATTGCGTCATTTAATGCTCTGTGATGAGCGTTATCAATACCTAAAATTTGTTTAAGTGCATCTAGACCATATCTATTTGACTCTATCGTTCTTCTAGCTAGATCAATGGTACAAATCTTGCGATTTAAGAGCATTCCAAACCCAAGCTTTGCTAAGCTAATACTGATAAAATCATAATCAAATTTAACATTATGCGCTACAAATACAGAATCAGCCAAAAATAGCCTAAAGCTCTCAAGAGCATTTGCCAAATGTGGAGCATCTACTAAATCAAGCTGATAAATTCCAGTTAATTCGCTGATATTTTGCGGAATTTCACTAGCCCAAACTAGCGTTTCAAACCTATCAATCTCCTTGCCACATTTGATTTTAATTGCGCCTATTTCGATGATTTGACCGCTTTTTATACCACCATTTGTCTCGATATCAACGATACAAAACACTTGTTCATTAAAATCTCTAAATCTAGTCGGCATAACGATTTTGCCATTATCCAAACGCTCTAGCTCAAGACCCAAAAGCCGCCAATCGGCTAAATTTTTAGGCTCTATGATATCAGCTAATTCATCTATATCATTTGCTTTTTGTATAAAATCGTGATAATTAAGATTAGTTTTAGCTAATAAATCTATAAAATTATCTAATTTATTTTTCAAATTTGCTCTTTGTGATTAAATTTTTAACGCTTTTATCGCCCCAGCATAATCATTGCTACCAAAGACAAAGCTTCCAGCCACGACAATATCCACACCAGCAGCATCTAGATCAGCTACATTTAGACCATTTACTCCGCCATCTACTTCTATCATACATTTAGCATTTCGTGAGTCTATCAACTCTCTTAATTCCATAGCCTTTGATAAGACTGAAGGGATAAATTTTTGTCCGCCAAAACCGGGATTAACACTCATTAAAAGCACCATATCAACTTCATCTATGATATGTTTTAAAGAGCTAACAGGTGTGTGGGGATTGAGCACTATAGCGGGATTTACTCCATTTTTACGGATATGATCGATAAGCCTTAATGGATGCTTCTCTTCTTCTATATGAAAGCTTATAAATTTAGGTTTTAAAGGCAAAAATAGATCTACAAAAAATGGGACATTTTCTACCATTAAATGAATATCAAGTGGCTTTGTAGATGCCTTAGCTACTGCCTCTACTACAAGTGGGCCGATTGTAAGATTAGGCACGAAGTGGCCATCCATAACATCTATGTGTATCAAGTCAGCCCCAGCCTCACAAACAGCCTTAATCTCTTTAGCTAACTCTCCAAAATTCGCTGATAAAATACTTGGAGCTACATACATTTTCTACCTTTTTATTTGAGTGGGGTATTTTACTCAAATTTTAATAAAATTACCTTTATAATTGTATATTATTGTAGATTTTCTGTTATACTTACGCAATTTTCACATAATTTTTTATAAAGGTAGAATTTGAGAAGTTTGATCTTTGTTTTAATACTTTTAATAGCTAGTTTTTGGTATTGGGGGGTGCATTTTGGTATCACCATATTGTCGCTATCATTTTTAATATTTTTTCATGAGCTTGGGCATTTTTTGGCTGCTAAATACTTTGGTGTCTTTGTAAAGACTTTTAGCATTGGTTTTGGAGAGAAAATTTATAGCAAAAAATTGGGCGATACCATCTATTGTATAAGCGCTATACCACTTGGTGGATATGTTCAGCTAAAAGGCCAAGATGATACAAATCCAAAAGAGAAAAATTATGATAGCGATAGTTATAACACACTAAGCCCATTAAAAAGAATTATAATCTTATTTGCTGGGCCGTTTTTTAATATCTTATTAGCTTTTATACTATATATAATGCTTGGATTTATCGGTGTTGAGAGATTATCACCTGTTGTTGGTAGTACCTTAGCAAATTCAGCCGCACAAAGTGCTAATATAGAAAAAAATGATAAAATCCTAGCTATAAATGGGGTTAAAATTGAGGAGTGGGATGAGATAAAAAAGCATATAACAACTAATCCTACAGATATACTTATTAAGCGTGGTGAAAATGAGCTTCATATAACACTAACCCCGCAACTATCTCAAACCAAAAATATATTTGGCGAGAATATAACCACTCCATTAATTGGCATAACACCAAGTGGCGAGAAAACAACTATATATAATAGAGGCTTTGATAGCATTAAATTTGCCTATGATGAGACGATTAATGCCTCAACTCTAATCTATCAAGGATTAGAAAAGCTCATCACAGGCGTAGTCCCTATAGACCAAATGGGCGGTATAGTCGCAATGGCTGATATCACTACAAAAGCTAGCCAAATCAGCATATCTGTGCTTTTAATAATAGTAGCTTTGATATCTGTGAATTTAGGTATATTAAATTTGCTTCCGCTTCCAGTTTTAGATGGTGGGCATATAGTTTTTAATCTCTATGAGATGATATTTAAAAGAGCGGTAAATGAGCGTGTTTTTGTAGGGCTTAGCTATGCTTCTATGGCGTTGTTATTTGCTTTAATGATATTTACTATTATCAATGATATAGTTAGATTAGCAGGAGAGTAAGATGAGTTTAGATACTATTTTAAATCAGATTAATGGCAAGGCAAGATTAATCGCTGTAAGCAAAAATGTAACCCAAAATGAGGTAATATCGCTATATAATCAAGGTCTTAGAGAATTTGGTGAAAATAGAGTCCAAGAGCTAAAAAGAAAGAGCGAAATTCTCTCAAATTTAGATATCAAATGGCACTTTATCGGTCGCTTACAAAGTAATAAGATAAATCAGCTTATATCACTTCATCCATCTTTGTGGCAGAGTTGCGATGGTCTAGAAATAGCACTTGAAGTCAATAAAAGGCTAAATTATAAGCTTGATACCTTGCTTCAGATAAACTCAGCCAAAGAAGAGAGTAAGCAAGGTGTCGATCCTAGCGATGCTATAGAAATTTATAAAGATATACAAAATAGATGTGAGAATTTAAATTTAATAGGCGTGATGAGTATAGGCGCTAATAGCGATGATGAAAATAAGATTAAAAGAAGTTTTGAGATAACTAAAAATATATTTGATAAATTAAAGCCACAAGGAGCGCTAATCTGCTCAATGGGGATGAGTGGGGACTTTAATCTGGCTATAGAGTGTGGGTCTAATATGGTTAGGCTTGGGACAATTTTGTATAGATAAATTTATAGACTTTGTTAGATGATTTTTGTATCATCTAACAAGCTAAGATATTAATCTTTGGTTACGATGATTTGATTATCTTTAGCGTCAATTTTTATGCTATCGCCACTTATGATTTCATCTTTTAAGATCATATCAGCCACAAGGTCTTCTACAAGCTCATATAAGGCTCTGCGAAGTGGCCTAGCGCCATATACAGGGTCAAATCCAGCTTGAGAGATTAAATTTATAGCTTCGCTGCTAAGCTGCGATTTTATCCCACGAGCCAAAAGCTTACTCTCAAGCTCTTTAAACATTATTTTTACAATCTTGCTTAACTCATCTTGACCAAGTGGATTAAATATCACGCAATCATCTAATCTATTTAAAAATTCGGGTTTAAAATAATCTTTTAAAGCAAGTTTAACCGCTTCATCTCTCTCTTTACCATTTAATTCCATAATCGCCGATGAGCCGATATTGCTAGTTAAAATGATAATTGTGTTTTTAAAATCCACAGTTACGCCCTTGCTATCAGTAGCCCTACCATCATCTAAAATTCCAAGCAAAATATTAAATACATCCTTATGAGCCTTCTCAACTTCATCAAACAAAATCACGCTATATGGTTTTCGTCTAACTGCTTCAGTGAGCTGTCCGCCCTCTTCAAATCCCACATATCCAGGAGGCGCACCAAGAAGTCTGCTAACGGCGTGTTTCTCCATATATTCACTCATATCAAATCTTATCATCGCTTTTTCATCATCAAAAAGAAATTTCGCCAACGCCTTCGCACTCTCAGTCTTACCAACGCCCGTAGGCCCAAGGAATAAAAAGCTACCGATCGGGCGATTCTGGCTACTTAGGCCAGCTTTATTTCTCTTAATAGCCCTAGATAGTGCGTGTAAGGCTTCATCTTGACCTATTACGCTATCTTTGAGATGTTTTTCTATATTTAGATATCTCTCTTTTTCGTTTGTGAGCATCTTGCCAGCTGGGATTCCTGTCCATTTGCTTAAAATTCCAGCTACCATATCTTCATCTACTTCATTTTTGAGTAGCACTCCACCCTTTTTCATCTCTTTCCATTTTAATTCTAGCTCTTCAATGCTTTTTTGAGCTTGTGGAATTTGGCTATATCTTAGCTCGGCGACCTTTTCAAATTCACCTTTTCTTTGATACTCATCAGCTTGAATAGATAAAGAATCTATCAATTTTTTACTCTTGCTAATTGAGTCAAATACATCTTTTTCATTTTTAAATTTCATCTCTAATGAGCTTCTTTTTTCGCTTAAATTTGCTATCTCTTTTTCTATCTCACTTAATCTATCGCTATTTTTATCTTCACCCTCCATTTTTAAAGCCTCTTTTTCGACTATTAAAGTCTCAATCTCTCTTTTAGTCTTAGCTAGCTCAAAAGGCTCACTCTCAATTTGCATTTTTAACTCTGCGGCCGCTTCATCTATAAGGTCAATTGCCTTATCAGGCAAAAATCTACCACTAATATATCTATGACTTAGCTTTGCTGCTGCTACTAAAGCACTATCTGTGATGGTTACATTGTGATGGACTTCTAATCTATCTTTTATCCCACGAAGGATTTGTAAAGCTTCATTTACACTTGGTTCTGCTACATTGACAGGTTGAAATCTCCTTTGTAAAGCGGCGTCTTTTTCAAAATATTTTCTATACTCTTTTAGCGTTGTAGCCCCAACTGTGTGCAGCTCTCCACGAGCTAAAGCTGGCTTTAATATATTAGCAGCATCCATAGAGCCTTCGCTAGCTCCAGCGCCTACTATTGTGTGAATTTCATCTATAAATAAGATTATATTTCCAGCTTTTTTAACTTCATCAATTATCGCTTTTAATCTATCTTCAAACTCACCTCTATATTTGGCCCCAGCAATTAAAGCGCTCATATCAAGAGCTATTACTCTTTTATTTGCTAAGGTTGTAGGGACTGCCTTTTTGACAATTAGTTGAGCTAAGCCCTCTACAATAGCGGTTTTACCAACTCCTGGCTCACCTAATAATATCGGGTTATTCTTAGTTTTTCTAATTAAAATTTGCATCATTCTTGTAATCTCTTCATCTCTACCGATTACTGGATCTAGCTCACCGCTAGCGGCTTTTTTAGTTAAATCAATTCCAAATTTATTTAAAGAGTCTAAATTTTCATCAGCAGTTTGCGTATCGATACTCTTGCCGCCACGCATTAACTCTAACTCTTTTTTAATCTCTAATAGATCAATATATTTAGACAAAATTCCCTTCATAGGCTCACTATCTAAATTCGCAATTATCCAGCTATCAACAGCTATAAATTTATCCCCCATTCCAATCATTACAGCCTTAGCACGCTCAAAGCTATCTATTAATTCATTTGAAATTTGGATATTGTTTTTTGATACATTTGAGCTTTGCGGTAATTTATCAGCGTGGCTTTTGATATCCAAAACCAAGGCTTCTTTGCTCACATTTGCTTTGTTTAAAATTTGATTTAAGAGCGAGTTGCTATCAGCACTTAAAGCCCAAAGCATATGTAAAGGCACAACTTGTGGATTTTTGTTTCCGATAGCTAAGGATATTGCGCTATCGATTAAATCTTGACTCATTGATGTGAGTTCATTAAATATATTTGCCATATTTTTCTCCTTAAACTTTATATGAGTGGTATTATATAACTTTAGTCTATATTTGTCAAGGTTTGGCCAAATTTAATCCAATTTAGATTTAATTTGATTAATATTTTTTACTTTAAATTAATATATTTTTGGGTAAAATTATTGATTTTAATTTTTTGGAGTTATATGTTGAAAAGTAGTAAAATTTTACAACTATCTGGTTTTGTAAGCGTGATGGCTGCTAGTGCTATTGCCCTAAATGCTCAAACCTCCCAAGATAGTAGAATAGAAGCCCTATCAAAGCTAACCAAAACAATAGCCGTAGTAGAAAAATACTATGTAGATGATATAAATTTTACCCAAATCGTAGATAAAACCATATCTGGACTCTTAACAAACCTAGATGCTCATTCTGGATATTTAGATGAAAAAGCATTTAAAGATATGCAAATTCAAACTAAAGGCGAATTTGGAGGACTTGGTATTACTGTAGGAATTAAAGATGGAGCTTTAACTGTAATTGCACCAATAGACGATACTCCAGCTTATAAAGCCGGGGTGAAATCTGGCGATGTAATTTTAAGAATAGATGGCGAATCTACTATAAATATCACAATTGATGAAGCTGTAAATAAAATGCGTGGCAAACCAAATACGCCTGTACAAATAACTATCGTAAGACAAGGCGAAAAAAAGCCATTTGATCTAAATATAATAAGAGATATAATCACCGTAGAATCAGTTCAAGCCAAAATGATTGAAGATGAAAATATCCTATATCTAAGAGTTACAAATTTTGACCAACATGTAACCAAAAAAGCTAGAGAATTTATCAAAAAATATCCAAAAGCAAAAGGCATTATTCTAGATCTTAGAAATAATCCAGGTGGTTTATTAAATCAAGCTGTTGGGCTTACAAATTTATTTGTTGAAAGTGGCGTTATAGTCTCTCAAAAAGGTAGAGACAAAAATGAAGATGAGATCCACTCAGCACAAAAAGGCAACTTCATAACAAACGCTCCATTAGCAGTCCTTATAAATGGTGGAAGTGCTAGTGCTAGTGAAATAGTCAGTGGTGCCTTACAAGATCTAAAAAGAGCTGTAGTAATTGGTGAAAATAGCTTTGGCAAAGGAAGTGTCCAAGTCATTATGCCAGTAGATAAAAAAGAGGCTTTAAGATTAACAGTAGCAAGATATTATCTCCCAAGTGGTAGAACTATTCAGGCTGTAGGCGTTACACCAGATATAATAGTTCATCCTGGAAAGGTACCAAATGATGAAAATGAATTTCATCTAAAAGAGGCTGATTTAAAGCAACATTTAGAGAGTGAATTAGATAAAATTGAACCAAAAAATAAGAAAAAAGAGACAAATAACAAAAACATAATAACTCAAAAACAAATTTATGATGATATTCAGTTAAAAACTGCAGTAGATTCCATAAAAATTTTAAACATCAAGTAAGGAGAAAAAGTATGGAAAAATCAGAATTACTTTACGAAGGTAAAGGTAAAAAAATGTGGAGTGTTAAAGGCAATGATGAGCTATTAATAGCTGAATTTAAAGATGATCTAACAGCATTTAACGCTGAAAAAAGGGGTAACGAAGCAGGAAAAGGTGCGCTAAATAATAAAATTTCAACCGCTCTATTTAAACTTTTAAAAGAAAATGGTATAAAAACTGCACTTGTTGAAAGTATAAATGAAACTGAACAACTAGTCAAAAAATGCTCAATCATTCCATTAGAAGTAGTAGTAAGAAATATCGCCACTGGTAGTCTTAGCAAAAGACTAGGCATAAAAGAAGCTACAGTATTACCATTTACTTTAGTTGAGTTTTACTATAAAGATGATGCACTAGGCGATCCGCTAATTAATGATGAACACGCAATTTTACTTGATATCGTACAAAGCGAACAAGATTTAGCAACTTTACGCCATTTAGGTAGACAAATTAACTCTGTTCTTCAACCATTTTTTGCTTCAAAAGGGTTAAAACTTGTTGATTTTAAAGTTGAATTTGGTATTGATAAAGATGGAAATATCTTATTAGCTGATGAGATTAGTCCTGATAGCTGTAGATTTTGGGATGTTGATACTGGTGAAAAGATGGATAAAGATAGATTTAGACAAGATTTAGGTAATGTAAAAGTAGCCTATGAAGAGGTTTTGCGTAGAATATTATCATAATTAAATTTAAAGGATAAATGATGAAAGTAATTGTAAATGTATATCTAAAAAATGGCGTATTAGACCCAGCAGGTAAAGCTACTAAACACGCTTTAGAAAGTCTTGGTTTTAATGGCGTAGATGATGTAAGAATTGGCAAACAAATTATCTTAGACCTAAGTGATAACACTACCAATGAGCAGATTAAAAATATGTGCGAAGAGCTACTAGCAAATACAGTTATAGAAGATTATGAGATTCTAAAAGGCTAAAAATGAGAGTAGCTATCATTAATTTCCCTGGTACAAACTGCGAAAGAGATACTAAATACGCTTTTGATTTACTAGGATTTGACTCAGAGATTATCTGGCATAAACAAACAGATTTTAAGGCTGATTTGATAGTATTGCCTGGCGGATTTAGTTATGGTGATTATCTTAGAACTGCTGCTATTGCTAAGTTTAGCCCAGCAATGCAAACAGTAATAAATCACGCTAAAAACGGCGGATTGCTACTTGGAATTTGTAATGGTTTTCAGATGCTTTTAGAGAGCGGGCTTTTACCTGGCGCAATGAGAAGAAATGAAAATATGAGCTTCATTAGCAAATTTAACCATTTAAAAGTAATATCTAATAACAATAAATTCTTATCAAATTTTAACAACTCTGATCTAATAGATATCCCTTTAGCTCATGGTGAGGGCAACTACTATGCAAACAGCGATACAATTAAAAAATTATATGATGATGATTGCGTACTATTAAAATATTGCGATAAAGATGGCAATGAGATTAGCGTAAATGGTTCAGTAGATAATATAGCTGGAATTTGCAATAAAGATAAAAATATATTTGGCCTAATGCCTCATCCAGAAAGAGCTGTAGAGAGTATTTTAGGTAGCGCTGATGGAGCTAAAATGCTTAAAGGATTTCTTTGCTAAGGGCTATTTTTGCGCTTATTTTGCTAATTAGCGTAGGTTTTAGCGAGCCTACGCTAATTGGACAACGCATCACTAATGAGCAGATGCAAGGTATAGCTGATACTGATGAGGTTATAGATATTGATCCATCGTTAATTTATCAAAATATTGATCCAATTGAGTTAGTTCTCACAAGCCAAATAAAAGAAAAATCAATATATATCTATCAGCCTTTTACCTTAAATTTAACTGCTAATACAGATAAAGTTCTAGATTTTGATATGAATCTTACTATGCGCTCTACTGATATAACTTGGCTAAATCCAAAGCCGCTATGGAAAAAAAAATCCGCTGGAATTTACGAAACTACAATCCATCTAATAGCTAGTAGCGCTCAATCTAATATTGATGCTCTAACGCTCACGCTAAAAAGAAATGGAATTTTTGTTCAAAATAAAACAATAAAGCCTGATCTTCCAAAGATTAAAAATATTCAATTACGAACTGATTTTGCCAATTTTGTCGGAGAAAATTTAGAGATAAAGATGGTAAAAAGTTCAAAATTTAATGAATACTCAAATTTAACTACCATAGAACTAGCAAGTAAAAATGGAAATTTAAGTCTATTCCAAATACCAGGAGAATTTCAAAAGCAAGGTTTTGATAGCCTAAAAGGCGACTATAAAAATCAAACTGGAATTTATTTTATAATAAGTGATAATAATAAAACTAATATAAACTTTAGTTACTACGATTACACTCAAAATATTTTTAAAGAGTTAAATTTAGATATCAAAGTCCAAGATAATGATTTAAGTACTCAAGTACCACTTAATCCTAAAGAGGGTGAGTTTCGACTATATAAAGAACTTAGTATTTATATTGCAATTATATTATTTTTACTACTTTTTATCTGGAAAAAGAGTTATTACTCCTTTATTATTGCAGTAGCATTTATAGCTTACGCAATCTATGATAATAAACCTTTTAGCGAAGCAAAACTTAAAGCAAATAGTAAAATAAGAATCTTGCCTATGCCAAATTCAACTATTTTTGCTATTGCAGCTAAAGAACAAAATGTCAAAATTATTACCAAAAATGAAAATTTCACCAAAATTATCCTACAAAATGAAACTATAGGCTGGGTAGAAAATGAAAGTATTAAATAAGATAAAAAGTTGGCTTTACGCCATAGAAATCACCATAAGCGTAATTATCGTGGTGCTGATATGTTTAATTGCACCATCTAGCAATCTATGGATAAGGCGAAAATGGACAAAAATGCAAAGGTTTTTAATCGGTTATAAAATTGATGTAATAGGTAACCCAGACCCACGTGCAAATATGATAATAGCTAACCATCAAAGTATGCTAGATATAATGGCACTTGAAGAAATTCATCCAGCTAATATCTGTTGGATTGCTAAAAAAGAGATAGAGGATTTACCATTTTTTGGAAATATCATTCGGGTACCAAAAATGATATCAATAGATCGCAAGGACCCAAGATCACTACCAAAAATCATAAAATTAGCTAAAGAGAGAATTAGTGAAGGTAGAGTCATAGCTATATTTCCTGAAGGCACTCGTAGTAATGGTGATAAAATTTTAAAATTTAAAAGTGGCGCAAATATCATAGCTAATAAGCTAAATTTAGTAGTTCAACCAGTACTTATAATTGGCTCAAGAAAGATTATAGATAGTAAGACTATTAGCGTAAATTCCGGGTCGTTTAAGGTTATCTATATGGATATTGTGGATACTAGCGATGAAAATTGGCTTGAAAATACAAGAGCAAAAATGCAAACTTTATTAGCTCAAAATTTAGATAAATAGGCTAGATATGTTAGAAAATATCATTAATTATCTAGTGAGTTTAGTCGCTGATTGGGGATATTTGGGGATATTTTTATTAATGGCTTTGGAGAGTAGCTTTTTCCCTTTTCCTAGTGAAGTTGTGATGATACCGGCTGGATATTTGGTATATACTGGGCAGATGAATTTATATCTAGCATTTGGTGCTGGGACATTAGGTAGCCTTGCTGGAGCGATATTCAACTACTATTTATGCTACTTTTTTGGTAGAGCCTTTATATTAAAATATGGCAAATACATAGGAATCACAGATGAAAAGATGGCGAAATTTGAGAGATTTTTTAACAAATATGGCGAAATCTCTACATTTAATTGTCGCTTAATCCCAGGAATTAGACAATATATCAGCTTGCCAGCAGGACTAGCTAAGATGAATATCTTTACTTTTAGCCTTTATACCACGCTTGGAGCGGGGATTTGGGTGGCGATTTTGATCGCTATTGGGTATTATATCGGCGATCAAAAAGAGCTTATCAAAGAGTATTTAGCTCAAATCACCATCTGTTTATTGATAGCTGTAGCTATAATTACAATTATATATCTATACATACAAAAAAGGTTTAAAAAATGATAATATACTCTCTATTTTCGATGTTTATACTACTATTTAGCGGATATGTAGCTAAAAGATTAAGGATCATCTCGGCAAATAAGGCTATTGTATTTTTGGATTTTGTTTTGTGGTTTGCTTTGCCATCTTTGATTTTTGATAAAGTCTATCATTTGGTTGTGGATTTAAATTTGATTAGTATGGTATTTGTAGGACTTATCTCATCAGTGATAGCTGCTTTTGTAGCTGTAGCAATGGGATTTATGCTTAAATTTTCAACCGCAACTTTGGCTAGTGTAGCGCTCCTTAGTATGTTTGGCAATACCTTATTTATCGGAATTCCTATTGTTCAAGGATTATATGGCCAGAGTGCTTTGAGTATTGTTATTTTATTTGATCAAGTAGTTACGGCTCTGCCTATTAGCATTTTTGGGCCATTGATTTTGGGTTTTGGGACATCTAAGAAAAGCTCAATAATCCAAAATAGCCTTAAAATTATCAAATTTCCGCCATTTATCGCACTGGCTTTGGCTGTGATACTTAAAAATTTTAATCTACCTGAAATTATATTTGAGCCTTTAAAAATGCTATCTAATAGTATGGTGCCGGTGGCTCTATTTGCTGTCGGACTTAGACTTGGATTTAATAGTATTAAAAGCTCTTATAAGGCCTGTTCTGTGGTGATCTTTGCTAAGATGATATTAGCGCCAATTATATTTCTATCAATCACTAAGATATTTGGTATAGAGCTTAGCAAAGAGTGGATAATAGGATTGATAGAAGTCGCCACTCCACCGATGGTATTAGCAAGTGCTATGATATTAAAAGCCAATCTAGATTCAAATTTGGCTATCTCAAGTGTGGCTATAGGTATGATAACTATCTTTATTACAATGCCTATTTTATACTTTGTAGCTACTTGAAGCTTTGGACTAGATTACCTACTAGCAAATTCCATCCATCTACTAAGACAAAAATCAGCAATTTAAATGGCAAAGATATCATAACAGGTGGTAACATCATCATACCCATAGCCATCAATACAGAGCTTACTACCATATCGATAACTAAAAATGGCAAATACAACAAAAATCCTATCTCAAATGCGGTTTTAAGCTCACTAATTATAAAAGCGGGTGCTGCTATAGTCAAAGGGACATCATCTATAGTTGTTGGATTAGGAAGCTGGCGAATACGATAAAATAAGGCCAAATCTTTCTCTCTAGTGTTTCGTATCATAAATTCCTTAAATGGCTTTGCCCCTTTATCAAAGGCCTCTTGATAGCTGATTTGCTCATCTAAATATGGCTTTATGCCTTGCTCATAACTCTGCTTAGCCACTGGTTCCATAATAAAAAATGTAAGTATCAAAGCTATAGATATAAGCACACTTGTAGGTGGCATCTGCTGAGTACCCATAGCTTGACGCAAAAATGAAAATACAATAACCAATCGCAAAAAACTAGTCATTATAAATATCAAAGATGGTGCCAAAGCTAATATAGTTAAGACTACTAAAACATTTAAACTAGTTACTAGTTGTTGTGGTGTATCTGGTGCGCTCAAATTAAGATTCATAGTAGGCACAGTAACCGTATCAGCACCAAAGGCAGAAGCAAAAATCAAAAATATCAAAGCCAAATATCTCAAAAAAATCCCCTTTAAATAAGGATAATTCTACATTAAATTTAATTAAAGGCTAATAAAATATATTAAATTATCATTATAAATCATAGCTAACATATTGGTTTTAAGAGCCTAAAATGACTCTTAAAATAAAATAGTTTAATACTATCCTTCTTAACTTCGTATAAGCAATATTTATTTGACTAAAGCAACTTTTAAAACTTCAGTAATATCTTCAACACCAATTATCTCCATATTATCTCTTACTTGTTGTGGGATATCTTTTAAGTCTCGGTCATAATTTTTAAGCGGTATTATTGCTTTTTTTACTCCAGCTTTATATGCAGCAATTAGTTTCTCTTTTAAGCCGCCAATTGGTAACACCTTGCCACTTAGTGTAATCTCACCAGTCATTGCTACATCGCTATAGATTGGCGTATCGCTTAAAATTGAAGCAATTACAGTAGTCATTGTTATTCCAGCACTTGGTCCATCCTTTGGCGTAGCACCCTCTGGAACATGAATATGCAAATCATAACTATCATAAACTGCCATATCTATGCCATCTTTATCTTTTTGAATTAAATTTTTTGAAATACAAATTTCACCCTTATCTATAAGGCTTTTTACAAGGCTAAAAGCTATCGTAGCAGACTCTTTCATTACATCGCCAAGCTGACCTGTAATTTGCATAGCGCCCTTACCTTTTATCTTTAATGCTTCAATTTTTAACACATCTCCACCTACGGCTGTCCAGGCTAATCCATTTGCGATACCAATCTCATTTTTGCCACTTATAACTGTGATTTCAAAAACCTTTTTATCTAGATAATTTTCTAAATTTTTAGTAGTTATAGATATCTTTTTTGTCTGTTCTCTCAATATTTCAAGCGCGGATTTACGCAAAATATCAGCTATTCTATGGCGTAAATTTCTTACCCCGCTCTCTCTGGTATAGTCGCTAATTAGTAGATTTAAAGCATCCTTTTTAATTACTACTTCGCTACTTTTTAACCCATGTTTTTTAAGCTCATTAGGCCATAAATATCTCTTTGCTATCTCAAATTTTTCTTGTGGCGTATAGCTATTTAGCCAGATAAATTCCATTCTATCACGAAGTGGAGCCGGTATAGCACTAGCATCATTTGCTGTTGCTATAAATATTATCTTACTTAAATCTATATGAAAATTTAGATAATAATCTCTAAATTTACTATTTTGTTCAGGATCTAATATCTCAAGTAATACAGCAGTTGGATCACCCTTATATGAGCGTGCTACCTTGTCAATCTCATCTAATACTACCACTGGATTCATACTTTTGGCTTCGATTAGACCCTGAACAATTCGCCCAGGCATTGCCCCTATATATGTTCTGCGATGACCTCTTAACTCATTAACATCTTCAAGCCCACCAAGTGCAATTCGCACTAATTCCCTTTTTAAAGCATTTGAGATTGAGTTTGCTAAGCTTGTCTTACCAATTCCAGGAGGTCCTACAAAACATAAAATTGCTCCTTTATTATCTTCAAGTCCCCTACTATGCAAAAGCTCCTTAAGCCCAAAATACTCCACAATTCTGCTTTTTGGCTTTTCAAGTCCAAAATGGTCGCTATCTAACTCTTTTTGAACATCTTTTACCGTGAGTTTTTTGGTACTAAATTTACCAAATGGCATATCAAGCGCCCAGTCTAAATAGCTACTAGTCATACTAGATTCTGCACTATCAGTATGCATTTTACTTAGTTTTGAGATATTTTTTTCTATCTCTTTATAAGCATCATCACTCATAAATTTACGCCCAGCCTCAAGCTTATTTCTATACTGTGTTATTTGAGCCTCTTTATCTAAATCCATTCCTAGCTCACGCTGAATTTCTTTTAATTGCTCTTTTAAGAAATACTCTTTATTTGCCCTATCTAGCTTGGAGCTTACCTTGCTTTTTATCTCTTTTTGAAGTTTATTTGTTTCAATTTGCGCATTTAAATATTCTATGATATCTAGTATTTTTTGTTCTAAATTTAGCTGGGTAAAAAACCCATATGCTATATCCTTTTTAAGATGCAATGCACTACAAACCAAATCACAAACCCTACTAGCTTCATTGCTATCATCAATAGCACGAAGTAGATCAGGTGGAAAGAAGTGATTTAGCAAGCTTAAGCTTTTTACGCTCTCTTTTAACACATTTAGACCTGCTTCGATTTTACTTGATTCAAACTCTTCTAATCCAACGTTTTGGATTTGAGCAATTAGCGGATCGCTGCTTATATGTTGTGTAATCTTGCCACGGCTTAATCCTTGAAATAAAATTTTCACTCTGCCATCAGGCATTGCCACACGACGCATTACATTGCCAATTACTCCATATTCATAAATAGATTCAAAATCTCTCTCTCCAGAATGTGCGAGCTTAGAACACACTACCATAACCGCACTACTATCATTAATTGCCATATCTAACGCTTTTATATTTTTTTCATCACTTAAAAATATTGGCGTAATCATAAATGGGTATAAAAATAGCTCATCTTCAACTATAATAGGTAAATTTGCCAAACTCATACTCTCTCCTACTCAAATGGCGTCATATACCAAGGCAATTTGGCTTTAGTTGAATTAATATCATTTAGTGGTGAAATATCAATTCTATCTTGATAAATTGCTGCTGAATCATCTTTATCTAATCTATTGTATAGTTCATAAATATCAATATTTAAATAGTATTCAGCCAGTCTAAATTTAATCAACATAGTCTCTAATAGTGGCTTATATTGAGTATTTGGATAGTTTGTTAAGAATTCATTAATCTGCAAAATACTATCTTGAATCAACTTTTGATTGCGATTTGGCTTGCTAAATGAATCAAAATTTGCTTTTATCTTTAGATATTGGATATATTCTATGCTATCTTTTGTACCATATTTTTTGATATATTCATCTAGGTAGAAGTTAGCCATCTTATACTCTCCTTCATCTACATGAGCATTTGCCATAATTACTAAAACTTGCTCTAAATACGGGCTTGCTACATGCTCACTAGCAAATGATATATAGTGCTTATCTGCTGATTCTAGGTCTGCATCTTTGATATCATTTAAAATTTGATTATACCATTGATCTGGAGTGAGATTATATAGTTCATTATCTTTTTTTGCACCACAACCTGCTAACAAAGCCAAAGACAAAGCTAAAATAGCAGATTTGAATTTTATATTCATTAATTTTCCTTCATCTGATTAAAATTTGGTGATTATAGCAATATTTTGGTAAATTTATGCGTTATAAGAAAAAATTTTATAAATTACGCTCAAACCCTATGAATTTGGAACAAAAAATGCTACAATACGACAAACCCAATTTTTAAGGAGAGTAAAGTGAAATTTTCTGTTAAAAACCCTATCCCTGGATTTGAAAACATCAAAGAGGTTGAGATAACTAAAATTGATGATTTCTTTGTTAAAATGCAAGATGTAGATAGCAAAACATCTTTTACTATGATTAATCCATATGCGCTTCGCCCTGATTATGAGTTTGATATCCCAACTCCATACAAAAATCTACTTCAAATAGATGATAACTCTAAATTAGAGCTTTATGCGATTGTAGCTATCAGCAGTCCTATCGAAGAATCTACTGTGAATTTCTTAGCACCAGTACTTTGCAACACCACTGCTGCTACGCTAGCACAAATTGTCTTAGACAATCGCTACTATCCAAATTTCGGTCAAGCAGAAAAAATCAGCGCTTATGTCCAAAAACAATAAATCCTTGTAGTGGCTCACACGAGCCACAATATCTATGCGTTACGCCTTTTCATCTTTGGAGCTTATTTTATCAATTATTATTGTAGCTATTGCACTATCGTCGCTTCCATCAATTTTGCAAATTTCAGTTAAAAGTACAAATGATGCTATATTATCTGAGGCGGTTACAGCTAGCTATACTAAACTATCAAATATTATTGCCCATCCATGGAATGATGCTATTAGCCCTAGTTTAGCTCAGCCGATTTATTATAGTAGTGAGTTACCATTAAATTCTCTTACTAGTAGAGTAATATCTAAAATTACGCCAAATAAAATCAACACTGCCAAAAATAGCATTAATGGCTTTAATGGTGATAGTGGGTTATTAAAACCTGGAGTAGATTCAAAAAACTTATTAAATTTAGAGTATGCTATTAGTGTTGGATTTATAAATAATTTTAAATTTACTACAAATACTACAAATAATCCAACTGATGCTATTGCTATAAAGCTTACAACCAAAGCAAATACTAAGCCTATTATATTTTATAGTTATAGCTATAATATTGGCGAACCGCTAATAAGAAGCTTAATAATCCCATCGCCATGAAATTTAGCTTTATTAAATTTAACCATAAAATATCTAATTACGCCAAGTCAAATACTATTACATTTAAAAGCGCATTTAGCCTACTTGAGATGAGCTTTGTTATTGTTATTGGCGGGATTTTAGCTGGAATTATGATACAAATCTATAGCTCTTTACATACTAATTATCTACAAATATCAGCCACAAATCAACTAGAATCTACTGCTACAAATACTATGCTAATCATAAATAATTATCTTCAACAAAGCATAAAAGAGTCCATTTCCACTAGAAATGGCTCTGAAATTCAGCCACTCTATAAAAGTGCGAGCGCTAGCGAATTTATCTGGTTTAGTAAAAGCTTTGAGACGCTACAAAATAGCTCTAGCTATCATCAATGGAGTGGATTTATTGATATCTTAAATATACAAACAACAAATGACACAATCACTCTGCACTCGCCACTAAGTAAATTTGATACAAGTAAAAATGATAAAGTGTTAAACAATTTAAAACTTAACGATATTAGAATTATATTTAAAGGAAGTGATGAAATATACTCAAATACGCATAAAATCATAAGTGCCAAAGATGAACTAATAACCATCAAACGACCAAATCGCCCTATTTTTATAAGTGAAATTTACTATCTAACTCACGCTCTAATCTCGTTAAATTTGCAAAATAACACATTATATTTAAATGAATTTAAACTAAATAATTTAAATAAAACTATTCGTTCCAACCCAATTGCTCGCAATGTGAGTTCATTTAATATCAAACAAAGTGGCGCAAATATTATCTTTCAACTTTGCTTAAAAGAGTCAAACGGTATAGAACTTTGCAAAAGTAGTAGCCTATGAAAAAACAAGCAATAAATCGTTTAAAAAGTGGTTTTAGCTTGATTTTAGCAGTAGCGTTTATCATTGCTATAAGTGCCTTAGCACTAAATACCATCACGCTTAGTTCTACTGCCACTATTAGTATTAATCATCTCTACCTTCACTCTCAAGCTAAACTAATAGCCATTTCAGCTACCCAAAACGCCATTGCTCAAATTCAGCGAAATGATTTTAACCAACATTGTCCAAGTAAATTTAGTCTATTTTATCCAAATAGTAGTGATTATATTTTAAAATCTGAAGTTGTAATTATGCGCTATATAGGCGGTAAAATACCTCCAGCATGTAATGATAAAATTTGGAAAGAAATTAATGCTACCACTCCAAATATAGACGCAGCTATAATGCATACCATAGTCCAAACCAATCCAAATCTAGCTATAACTCCTATAAAAATAAGCAAAATAACCACCCAAAAGCCCTAAATAAGGATACTTATGCTAAAATAACACAAATTTTTAAAGGAGAATGCTATGAATACAAGTATAGTAGGCAGACAGTTTGAATTAACTGAATCTATCAAAAGTTATTGTGATAGCGCATTTGATGCACTTAGCAAGTATAATCTAGATATAATCTCAGCTAAAGCCATAATCTCAGCTGATGAAAGAAATGGCAAAAAAGGCTTTGATGTAGAGTTTGCTATTAACTTGGCTAAAAAAGATACAATAGTAATCCGTCAAAAAGATAAAGATTTATACGCTGCAATTGATTTAGCACTTGATAGAGCTAGCAAAGTACTTCGCAGACATCATGATAAACTAGTAACTCATAAAAATAGCGATGAACTAAAAGAGTCTAGAATCATAGTAGATGAAGTATCAATCGAAGGTGCTGATGAGATTGTACCAACTGAACTTGAATTATACAAACCAATGGAAGTTGAAGAAGCTTTAACTAAATTAAAAGATAGCGGTGCGCAATTTTATGTATTTAATGATATGGATGCTAAAATGCGTGTTTTATACAAAAGAAATGATGGTAAATTTGGCCTATATTAATCATATAAAACTTTCTAAAAAAGGGAGGTAGTCCATCTACCCCCCCCCACCCTCCTTTTTTTATTTTAATTTAATTTTATAGAGATATATAATGGAATATTGCAGCAGATGCCTGCAGACAAATACTCGCCCGGGGGTAGTTTTTAAAAATGGAGTTTGCGGTGCGTGTTTATGGGAAGAAGAGTCTAAAATAATCAACTGGAGTGCTAGAGAGAATGAGCTAAAATCAATTGCTGAGAATGCTAAGACTAAATCCAAAGGGGCATATGATTGCGTTATTGGTGTTAGTGGCGGCAAGGATTCTACATTTCAAGCATTTTATGCTAGAGATATTTTAGGGCTTAGAGTTTTACTAGTCAATTGCGAGCCGATGGATATCACGCCAATTGGAAGAGCAAATTTTGAAAATTTAAAGCGTCATGGTTTTGAGACAATATCTATAAATCCAAATAGAAATTTAGCAAAAAAGCTGATAAAAAAAGCATTTTGGGAGTATCTAAATCCCGTAAAATCTCTTGAATACACGCTTTATGCCTCAGCATATATAATTGCTGATATGTTTAATATCCCTATGATATTACAAGGTGAGAATGCTGCTCTTACCCTAGGTGCTAAAAATAACCTACAAGATAGTAGTGGAAACGCTCTAAATATCGTAAATTCAAATACTATTAAAGACAATCCAATAGAAATCTATATGGATGAAGAGACTGAACTAAAAGATCTATTTTTATACAAAGTTCCAGTAGATGAACTCACCAAAAAGGGCGTAACTGCTGTATGGCTAAATTATTATACAAACAAATGGAGTATGCAACATAATGCAAAATTTGCTATTGAGCGAGGTCTTAGCATATATCCTAAAGATGTCAATCCATATGACCTAGGTACATATCGCAGATGTTTTCAATTAGATACATATATGACCATTGTTAATCAATATTTTAAATATATTAAATTTGGATTTGGACAGTGCAGCGACCATGTAGCATATGATTTAAGAAGCAAAAACATCACTAAAGATGAAGGTAAATATCTACTTCGTGAGCTTGATGGCAAATATGGTGAATTTTATATGCAAAAGATGGCCTCTTATCTAGACTTAACACCAAGCCAAGTGTTAGAGTATTGCCAAAAATTTAGAGGCGATATGTTTGAACAATGCGAAGATGGCTGGAAGCTTAAAAACCCAATTTGGGAGCTAGAACCAATCCAAAACAAACATAATATCAAAGATATAATGAATAGACTTGGATTTTAATATAGTTTTATATTAGCTTTATTGTGGCTGTATTGCTTTATCTTTTTATTAATTTTTGATTGGCTTAGATAATTTATTTATAATCACGATGAACTAGTTTTTTAATGGCGTAAAAATCTACGCCTAAGAATCCAAGCATCAAAATTTTTACATAAAATACAGCGTAGATTTAAATTCTATGTAGATATTATTTTAATATTTGTAAATAAATTATTGAACATCTCATAATCTAAGCCAAAAATAATTCTTATCTATATTACTTATACTTTAAATTATTAAATATGAATTATGCTCATAGGGTTAGCTTCCCTATGGCAAATTTGTCTCCATAAAAAGGTAGGATATATATTAAAAATTGCATTTACTGTAATTATATTGCTTTTATATAATTCTTATCAAAGCTTATTAGCTTTTTCCAACAAAAGCATAAGCGCAATTCCTCTAAGCTACATAATTATTTACTTTTGATAATATGCTACTATTTTTTCTACCACTTTAGCTATTTTTTCTAGTGAGTCAATCTCTAAGTGTTCATTTATACTATGTGGAGAGTAGATATTTGGCCCTATTGATGCAGCTTCTAATCCATTTTGCTTAGCGACAAATACGCCGCACTCAAGCCCAGCATGAACAGCTTGAAATTTAACCTTAGGATTATTTTCTTGCATAAATTTCAAAACAACATTAGCAAATTCACCAATTTTTGGTGTCCAAGCCCCACTTCTCTCAAAAAAGCTTACCTCAAATCCTGCTAATTTTGCTAAGCTTGCAGTCTCAAATTTAAGCTTCTCTAGCCCATCTTCACTCATCGAACGAGCAAAAAACTCCAACTCTATAACGCTATCATTACTCTTAATCCTTGATAAGTTTATACTATCACGCACTATTTTTAGATTCTCATCATAGCTTCGTACTCCTTGAGAAAAGCTATTAATTAATGCTAAGATATTATCTCCAAATTCTAATATCTCCTCTCCAACGCCAAGCTCACGCACCACTACCCTATCATCACTATGTATTATCTCATCACAAATTACTATCCCTTTAGCATTTGCAGGAATTGAGTTGCTACGCTCACCGCCATTAATATCTACAATTTTGCCATTATTTTTAGCAATAAATTCAGCTAATATTTTAATTGAATTTGGAATATCCTTAATAATCTCTAGTCCGCTATGACCGCCTGGTAAATTTAAGACACTTAGTTCATAAAGCCTATTATTAGTCGGCACTTTACTAGCTTTAATCCTAGCATGTATTAGCTCACCAGCAGCACAACCTATAAACACACCATCTTCATGTTCGCTATCAAGATTTAAAAGCCTACCACTTATAATGCGCCCATTAAAGCCATTTGCACCAATCAAGCCAACCTCTTCATTAGCACTAAATAACACTTCAAGATTTTCAAATTTCTCCATCATATCCATCATAATTGCTACGCCAATTCCATTATCAGCGCCCAAGCTAGAATTTTTAGCTCGTAAAATTTTGCCATCATCTATTAACTCAATATTTGGCGCATCTCCTACACAAACCATATCATAATGTGACTGCAAGCAAATTTTTGGCTCACCTTTAATAGCGTAGATATTATCAAATTCATCAATCCTAACGCTAAATCCGCTCTTTTTAGCAAAATCAACTAGATAATCTCTAAGCTGCAAAGCATCAAAACTACAATGCGGAATAGTGCAAATTTCTTTAAATTTATCCAAGATTTCCATATTTTACTCCAAATTTTTATAAAATTATATCAAAATTAAACAAAATAATGGTAACATTATCACCATGAAAAATTTGATTATATTTGTGATTTTGGCACTATTTTTACAAGGGTGCCTTTGGATAAATAAACGGGGAATTTCAGACAAATACTACAACAGTTGTAAGGAGTATTACGATGCAGCTGGTATATATCACAAAAAGTGTGATGAGAATTTAGTAGATTGGAAAGAGATATATGAATAATAAAGCTTACGATGAGCTTTTAAAGCAAATTTTGCAGCTGCCTAGCGATAATTGTGAACTTACATTAGATGAAAGTGTGCGGATTCATATCCCAAATTTCACTAAAGAGATTAAAGAAATTGCAGTTGCGCTTAAGCCGTGGCGAAAAGGACCATTTAATCTAAATGAGCTTTTTATAGATAGTGAATGGAGAAGCTTTGTTAAGTTTAATATTTTAAAACCATATCTAAATTTAAAAGGTAAAAGTATCGCAGATGTGGGGTGTAATAACGGCTATTATATGTTTAAAATGCTCGAATTTAATCCAAAAAGTATAACCGGGTTTGACCCTAGTGAGCTAGCATTTTTGCAATTTAGTTTTATTAATCACTTTATTAAAAGCGATATTGAGTTTAAAACTGCTGGTGTAGAGAGCTTGCCTGAATGCGGAAGTAAATTTGATACAATATTTTGCCTTGGAGTTTTGTATCACAGAAGCGACCCAATAAAATGCTTAAAAGAGCTAAAATCAGCAATGAATCCAGGCGGTGAGGTATTTATAGATACAATGTACATCGAGCGTGATGATGAAATGGTACTAAGCCCTAATGGTAGCTACTCTAAAATTCCAAATATTAGCTTTATTCCAAGTGTTAAAGCTCTTAAAAACTGGTGTCAAAGGGCTAAATTTAAAAGTTTTGAAATTTTAGCTACTAAGGAAACTGACTTGTTTGAACAGCGCAAAACAGAGTGGATAGATGGGCAAAGTCTTGGTGACTTTTTAGACCCAAATGATGACTCTAAGACAATAGAAGGTTATCCAGCACCAAAAAGAATTTATATAAGATTAACTTAAGGGTATATTATGAATGAGTATGATGAGAGTTTGCAAGATATTGGATTAATTGATAGTGCTGAGATTTTTCAAGGGCTTTTAAATATACCAGCTACTATCAACTCCACTTTATGCGGCGGGATAGTAGATATGAAGCCAAACTATGCCAAAACTACGCTAATGACTAGCAATGAAATGGTTTTTGATGATGAAAAGCTAGTTCATGGTGGATTTATATTTGGTGCGGCTGAGTGGGCTGCGCATGTAGCTATAAATACGCTCCACTCTGTAACTATAGGCGCAAAAGTAAATCTATACGCACCAGCCAAAGTTGGCGATATGGTAGAATTTGAGGCGCACGCCTACTACGAAGAGTCTAAAAAGCGTGAGGTTAAGGTCATAGGCACAATCAAAGAGATTAAAATCTTTGAAGGCACCTATCAGATAGTTGTACTAGAAGAGCATATATTTAGACTTCAGCAACGTAAAATGACAAGCGATGAATCGCAACAATAAGGCTAGTATTAACAAATCTTGATTTGTTAATAAATTTAATCCATCTTATATAGGCGCAAAAGGCTAAATTGCCTGCGCCCATCTAATTAGCGAATTTCTCTCAGCATCTAAGCTTGTTGGTTCACCATGCCCTGGGTAAATTTTATAATTTTTTAACTCTACAGCATGTTTTAGACTCTGTCTCATTAATTTACCATCACTAAAAGGAAAATCATACCGACCAATTGAATTTTTAAATATAAAATCCCCGCTAAACATCACATCACCAGCCGTTATTACACTACATCCTGGAGTATGCCCTGGGAAATGGAAAAAGGCAAATTTAACTCCACTAAAATCAAACTCTTCTCCATCGCTTACTAAAATATCAGGGTTAAATTTATCCTGCAAAAGTCCAAACGGGTCATTTTGACACAAAAATGCATCATCTTTAGGTATATAAATATCCACACCAAATTTTGCTTTAATAGCATCACAATCATAAACATGGTCAAAATGTCCATGCGTACAAAATACCGCTAATGGATTTTTGCACACACGCTCAATCCACTCTAGCGCACCATCGCCTGGATCGATTATAATCTCTCCATCACTTAAAACTACTACATAACAATTGGTTCCATAAATTCCAAAAGCTCTTGAAATAATCTGCATTTTTACTACCTTTTTTAAGTTTTTTTTCTAATATTCTAAGATAGATTTTACCATAATCTAGATATAATTTTGTATTATTTTTAATGGATGATATTAGTGGAAAATTTTAAATTATTAGAAAATAAGCTTCTAAATTTTCTTGATTCTTACCTAAAAAGCTCTGGTGCTAAGGGTTTTGTCCTTGGACTAAGTGGCGGCTTAGACTCTGCGGTTGTGGCTACACTTTGTACCAAAGTCGCTCCTACAAAAGCACTCATAATGCCAACTTCTAGCTCAAATAAAGCAAATTTAAACGATGCTTTAGAGCTATCTAGTAAGCTAAATTTGGATTACCAAATTATTGATATTAGTGATATTTTGGCTAGTTTTTTACCTTTTAGTGATACAAATGATAAGCTAAGAGTTGGAAATATTGCTGCTAGAATCCGCATGATTTTACTCTACGATCACTCTAGTTTGCTTAATGCACTTGTTGTTGGTACAACAAATAAAAGCGAGAAAATGCTAGGATATGGTACGATTTATGGCGATATGGCGTGCGCACTAAATCCACTAGCAAATATCTATAAAAGCGATCTCTTTGAATTTGCGAGCTACCTTGGTGTTAATCACAAAATCATAGCCAAAGCTCCAAGTGCCGATCTATGGCAAAATCAAAGCGATGAAAGTGATATCGGATATAGCTATAAAGAGATTGATAAACTGCTAAAAGCTATAGAAAATGGCGAAGATTTATCTAAATTTGATAGCGACTTTAAAAATAAAATAACTGCTAGAATCACCAAAAATAGCTTCAAGCAAAAACTACCAGCAACACCAAATATATAAAATTAGGAGATTTGATGAGAGATATACCATTTTTTCGCCCGTTAATTACCGATAGAGAGCATGAACTTATCAAAGAGACCTTAGAAAAAAATGCAAACTATATGGTTGAGAATTTAGAAAATAATATAAAAGATTTCTTCGGTGCCAAACACGCTATCACCACAAATAACGGCACCGCCGCTATACACCTAAGCTTATGTGCGATGGATTTAAAGCGTGGAGATAAGATCATCTGCTCTGTTAATGCCTTTCCTAGTATCGCTCAAGTCATTAGGCATTTTGACGCTGAGCCGATCTTTGTCGATATAAATGAAGATGATTTTAATATAGACCCAAATGAACTAGAAAAAATCCTAAAAACTCAAAAACACAAAAAATTAAAAGCCGCATTTATAACCCATGTAGCTGGTCAGAGTGCTGATATGGATGCTATATACGCCCTTGCTAATGAGTATGATATAAAGATTATTGATGATGCTAGTAGAGCGATGGGCGCTACATATAAAGGCAAATTAATAGGCAATATGAGCTCATATATGTCTTGTTTTCAGATCAATCCCCAAGTCCAACACGCAGTAGCAACAACTGGTATTATAGTTACAAATGATGATGAGATGGCTAGTCGTGCTAGACTAATTCGAAACCACGCTATAATAAATGATAGTTTTGATAAAGATGGCAATCTAGGATATATGTATGATGTAATTGATATTGGGCAAAAATATGATCTAAATTCACTCTGTGCCGCATATGGAATTGCTCAGTTTGAAAAACTTGGAATGTTTATCGCACGCCGCAAGGCAATTGCAGCAATATATAATGAAGAGTTAAAAAATTGCCCACATATCACTACGCCACTAGCTAAGCGAGATCACATATATAACCAATATATTATTAAAATCGATAAAAATCGTGATAGTTTTGCTAGAGAACTAAAAGAGATGGGAATTAGCACTAGCTTGCACTACCGCCCTATGCATCTATTAAGCTACTATAAGACTAAATATCACCTACGGGTAAATGACTTTCCTAAAGCGCTTAAAACCTATCAACAAATTTTATCACTGCCAATATATGCCGCACTTAGTGATGAAGAAGCGCTTTATATCTGCAATGCAGTCAAATCAGTAGCACAAAGTCGTGTTTAAACGCAAATTTCACGCTTGGCTAGAGAGATATTTTTACCAGCCAAGCGTTTTTGATATTATTGTTAGCGCCCTACTTTTACCGCTATCAGCAATTTATTATTGTATAGTTTGGATTAAATTCAAACTATCTAAGGCGCAAAAATTTCCAATCCCAATAATTAGTATTGGTAATCTAGTCCTAGGCGGAAGCGGAAAAACTCCATTAACTAAAGCAATTTTTAATGAGTTTAATCACGAATTTAAAACCTTTATAATCCTAAGAGGCTATAAAAGAGAGTCAAAAGGTATGCAAATTGTAGCACTAAATGGTAATATAAAATGTGATGTATCAACTAGTGGCGATGAGGCAATGGAATATGCTACAAATTTAAAAAATGCCAATATAATAGTCTCAAACGATCGCAAAATCGCTATTAATGAAGCCATTAATTTAGGGGCTAAGCTTATTATTTTAGATGATGGATTTGGAAAGGCTAATATTTTTAAATTTAATATTTTACTACGTCCAGCCAAAACCCCGCGACTAAATTTCACCATCCCAAGCGGAGTTTATCGCTATCCAAGTAGCTTTTATTGTCTAGCTGATTTCATCCCAAGCAGTAGCGATATAATCAAAAAAACGACTATCATAAATCCGCAGCCAAAAATGGTTTTAATGACTGCTATTGCCAACCCTTCAAGATTAGAGTTTATATTTAAAAAATGTATTGGATATGAGTTTTTTAGTGATCATCATAAATTTAATAAATTTGAGTGTGAAAGCATACTTAAAAAATATAATGCTAACTCCCTTTTAGTAACACAAAAAGACTATGTAAAAATCAAAGATTTTGGATTAAGTGTTTCAATTTTGGACTTAAAAACAACGATTTCTCCAAATTTTGCAAATAAAATCAAATTATTTATCAAAAACTACCAAAATTCAGATAAAATATATCAAACAAATCAAGAAGGAAAGATATGTTAAAAAGCAGTAGAACGGCTGAAGTCATCCTTAGTGCTTTGCCATATATCCAAAAATTTAGAGATAAAATTTTTGTTATCAAATATGGCGGAGCAGCTCAAATAGATGAGAAGTTAAAAAACAACTTCGCTAGAGATATTGTACTTTTACAGATTGTTGGCATTAAGGTTGTTTTAGTCCATGGTGGTGGCAAAACTATTAACTCATTTTTAGATAGACTTGATATTAAGAGCGAATTTATTGATGGGCTTAGGGTTACAGATGCAAACACTATGGAAGTTGTAGAGATGGCACTTAGCGGCCTAGTAAATAAAGAGATCACTAGTATGCTAAATAAGCATGGCGCAAGAGCCATAGGCGTTAGCGGCAAAGATGATAATATGCTAAGAGCTAAGGTAATGGATAATGGCAAATACGGCTTTGTAGGCGATATCACTAGCGTAGATGATAGGCTTATTAATTCTCTTTTAGATGATGGGTTGATACCAGTTATTGCGCCAATTGCTATTGGTGAAAATTACGAATCATACAATATCAACGCTGATTTGTGTGCTAGTGCGATAGCTAGTAAATTAAAAGCTAGTAAGGTTATATTTTTAAGCGATATTAGAGGCGTGTTGGATAAAGAATCAAATTTAATTGGCAAACTAGATAAAGATAGCATTGAAACACTTAAAAAAGATGCTACAATCAGCGGTGGAATGATTCCAAAAGTTGATGCTTGCTTAGAGTGTATTCAAAATGGCGTAGGTGCAGCCCACATAATAGATGGCAAAATTCCACACTCATTATTATTAGAAATTTTCACAGATGAAGGTATAGGGAGTATAATCAAATGAAACTTTTAAGCATAATTTTAAATCAATTCGAAGTAACAAATTTAGCCAAGGAGCTAGCAAATCATAAATGCGTAAGCCAAATTCACAATCTAAACCCAATAAATGCAAAATCGTGGGCAAATAAAGAACTAGCTGCTAATCAAGCAATGCTAGTTGTTGTCGGTAAATTTAAAAAAATCAAGGCTATTTTAGGTGAATTAGACCCAAAAATATGCGAATATCTCTCCATTGAAAGGTTAAGCGAGATAAATTCAAAACACCTAGAAACTCTCCAAGCACTAACTGCCCCAATGCTAGTAGGCACTAGACTTCAAAGTGGTGATGAATTAAACGAATCAGTAAATTTAGATACTGCATTGCTAAATCCAGCAGCCAAATATGGCGGATTATATGCACCAATAAATTTACCACTAATTAGTAAAAAAGAGTTTAAAAAATTAGCTAGATTAAATTATGAAGATTTTGCGCTAGAGATTATTAAAAAATTTAACTTTAATATTAGTTTGAATAAATTCAAAAAAGCACTTAGTAGATATGAGAAGTTTGATAAAAGCGCTGTTGAGATTAAAAGAGTTCATAAAGATCTATATATTAACGAGCTTTGGCATGGGCCAACTAGAGCCTTTAAAGATATGGCACTTCAACCTTTTGGAGAGCTTTTAAGCTCTATTTCTCATGGTCAAAAACAGCTAATAATGTGTGCTACTAGCGGCGATACTGGCCCAGCTACACTAAGCTCATTTGAAAATGCCAAAGATATAAAAGTTGTCTGCCTATATCCAAAGAATGGTACCAGCGAGGTTCAAAGACTTCAAATGGTAAATCAAAAAGCACCAAATTTAAAAGTAATCGGAATTGATGGCAACTTTGATGATGCTCAGCAAGCACTTAAAGAATTATTAAATGATAGTGAATTTAAAGCAGTTTTAGCTGAATTAGGCTACAATCTTAGTGCTGCAAATTCGGTCAATTTTGGCAGAATTTTATTTCAAATTATCTATCATATCTATGTCTGCGTAAGTATAAACAATAATAAAGAACCAATTGATATAATTGTTCCAAGTGGTAATTTTGGTAATGCACTTGGCGCTTACTATGCTAAAAAAATGGGTGCAAATATTGGCAGAATAAAAATTGCTTCAAATCAAAATAATATCTTAACTCAACTTTTTACCACTGGTATTTATGATTTAAATAATAAAGAGTTAATTTCAACAATCAGTCCAGCAATGGATATTTTAGTTAGTTCAAATGTTGAGAGATTGTTATTTGATAAATTTGGTGCAGTTAGAACCAAAGAGCTGATGGATAGCCTAGCAACAAATAAAAAATACGAACTAACAAACGATGAGTTAAATGCACTAAAAGCTGACTTTGATGCGGCATTTTGCACTGATGATGAGTGTATAGAAAATATCTCTAAAATGGCAAAATCAGGTATATTAATTGACCCGCATACTGCGACTTGTCTAAATTTAGTTAATGATGAAAATATAACCGTGATAACTTCAACTGCTCAATGGGTTAAATTTACTCCAAGTATGATCAAAGCGCTAAAAAATAGAACCAGCACCGATGAACTTGCTGATATGCAATTACTAGCTAGCAAATATCATGTAAAGCTTCCAAAAAGTATAATCAAACTATTTAAAGAAGAGGCTATCCATACTGATATAGTCAAAAAAAATCAGATAAAATCAAATATTATAGAGTGGATAAAACAATGATAGTAATACCTGCACGACTAGCCTCTACTAGATTTGTCAATAAGATCCTTGCTGATATCGGCGGGGTTCCTATGTTTGTTAAAACTGCTCAGTTAGCAAATAAATGCGATGATGTTGTCGTGGCTTGTGATGATGAAGATATCCTGCAAATTGCACAAAAATTTGGAATAAAAGCGATAATGACTAGTAAAGCTCATGATAGTGGCACTGATAGAATTAATGAGGCGGTCAAAAAGCTTGGATTAAAAGATGATGAGATTGTAATAAATTTACAAGCAGATGAGCCATTCTTTGAGGAGAAAAATCTAAGCAAATTTAAAGATTTTACCTCTCAAAGAATAAATGATGGTGCATTTATGACGAGTTGCTTAAAATTTGCTAGCTCAGAAGAGGCTCAAAATCCAAATTTAGTCAAGGTAATCACAGATATAAATGATTATGCTATATACTTTTCACGCTCATTAATTCCATATCCAAGAAGTCGCTGTGATCTGTATAAAGCGCATATTGGAATCTATGGTTATAGCGTTAGCACATTAGCACAGTTTTGCGCACTTACAACTAAAGAACTAGAAAACATAGAAAAGCTCGAACAGCTTCGTGCTATCTCAAGTGCTAAAAAAATTGCAATGCTAGAGATAAATAGCCAAAGCATCGGCATAGATACTATTGATGATTTACGAGTCGCTGCTAATAAATTTGGATTTAAATCTACCCTGCTATGAGTGTCATTACCAAAGAGCTAAGATCATATCCTAAGATCTATCATAAGCTACTATTATTATACATTATCATCTTAGCCGTATATGGCTCAATGTTTGCATACTCAGGAATATTTTTTTTATTTATAAATTTTGCCATATGTTTCTTTGTATCAATGGCGCTTTATATAGATTTTAACGAACCTAAATTTGAAAAAATTATAAAATTATGGATACAGCTTAGTGCTACGTATATCATGGTATCATCTATTTTGGTTTTAGGGTGGGGTTATGGATTTGAGCTATTTTTACTTGAACTTATAGCTATTAACTACGCCTCGCCTCTTAAGAATTTAATCTTAAAAATTACGCTTCCACTATTGCAGCTTACGCTATTTATTATTTTATATTTTACCTTTAGCGGACTTGATGTAAACTATGGCTCTGAGACTATTAAACATATTAGTTTTATCTTTTGTTTTTGTATGATTGCGGTGAAATTTTTTGTATTACAAGATAACACTAACACCATCTCGACTCTTGATATAATTGCTACACAAAAGCAAAATATCAGCTATAAAAACATTGCTGAGATTGACTATCTAACTGGTCTTTATAATAGAGCACCAATGAATGAAATTATCTCTAAGCATTTTAAAATGCTCTCAAATCATCAAATTCGTTCTTTAGCTATCATTTTATGTGATATAGACAACTTTAAAAATGTAAATGATACTTATGGACATATCTTTGGAGATATTGTTTTATCAAAAGTTGCTGAGATTTTAAATATTAAAATATCTAAATTTGGTAAAATTTGCCGCTGGGGTGGTGAGGAGTTTTTAGCTATTATTCCAGCACAAAACTTCAAAAAGTGTATCCAAATCGCAGAATCAGCCAGAATCGCTATCCATAGCGCTAACCCTGATAAAGTTCCTATCAGCGCAACATTTGGACTACTATATATAGAGGACCCAATAGAGATAAACCAAGCAATTAGTATAGCTGATAACCTACTCTATCGTGGTAAAAATCAAGGCAAGAACCAAGTTGTATCGGAAAAATATGAACCTAATCAAAGATAACCTAACCTTTAATTTTAAATTTATAATAACCCTATTTTTAGTTGTAACACTTCTATATTCTATAGTATTTTATCTAATTGGTATGAGTGAACTATCAGTTATATCATTTCTTGGAATTTTTATCTATTTTATCTCACTTAAGGCTATAGATGATAATAATTATGATAGAGCATTTTTCTTAGCACATCTTCATATAGTAATCTCATCGATGCTTGCTACTACTATACTTGGATGGGATTATGGATTTTACCTTATTATTATTGCAATTGCTTCGACTACATATCTAAATATTTTTAGAAAACGTATCATAAACTATCTATTAGCTGGATTTGATTTTATTGGTTTTATAATTGTCTATATGATCTCAAATGTATATTTTCCAAAAGAGCCAGGCGACTTTTCACAAATATTTTATCTTAGCAATCTTACTTTTTTATTGTTTTTGTTTATGATAATTTTTAAAATTTACAATACTGTAAATCAGATAAATATCAAAGAACTTCACAAGCACAAAAATGAATTACGAACTGCTTCACAAACAGATCATCTAACTGGTCTAATTAATAAACGAGCTTTGCACTCTATTTTAACTAGAAAAAATAATAAAACAATTACAATTGCTATGTGTGATATTGATAATTTTAAAAGTATAAATGATAAATTTGGTCATAACATCGGCGATGAGGTTCTAAAAACTTTAGCTAAAATATTCACAGATAACGCTAATAAATCTGATATAGTCTGTCGCTGGGGTGGCGAAGAATTTGTCATTGTAGCTACAAATACTAGTCGTAATAACTTTATTACTCAAATTCAAAATATCAGATTTATTATAAATAAAACACCAGTTAAAGTCTCTACCGATCGCTCAATTCACTTTACTGTGACATTTGGGATTTCTGATAGTGGAACTGACCCAGACAAACTCACTGACCAAGCTGATAAACGCTTATATAAAGGCAAACGAAGTGTCAAAAATTGTATAATCACAAAATAAAAGCAAATTTCTAAAAGCTTTTATAATTTCAATCAAATGCCCAAAGAGCAAAAATATTAAATTTGACTAAATTTATCTAGCGTCGCTGCTTTGAGCTTAGCAGCGACAAATATAAATTTATTTTTTCATACTACCTGTTTTGTTAAATCTATCATGCCAACTTAGAGCTTCGCTTAATATATGTGGCGTGTGGCCTGGTTTTGGCTGAGCGCACGCTCTATCGAAGTAGTCTTGTAGCATATCTCTATAATCTGGATGAGCTATAGCTATCATTTTTTGTGCCCTTTCTCTTGGACTACAACCCCTTAAATCAGCATATCCATACTCGGTTACTACCACCATAGTATCATGCTCAGTGTGATCTACATGGCTCACAAAAGGCACAATAGCTGATATCGCCCCACCCTTTGCTACTGAAGGAGTCAAAAACAAAGATAGATAGCCATTTCTAGCAAAATCCCCGCTACCGCCGATTCCATTCATCATCTGAGTACCCATAACATTAGTTGAGTTTATATTGCCATAGATATCGGCTTCTAACATACCATTCATAGCTACAACCCCAAGGCGTCTTACTAATTCTGGGCTATTTGATATCTCTTGTGGGCGAAGAATTATATGCTCTTTATAGAAATCAACATTTTTCCTAAATTCCTCCACAGCAGTTGGACTAAGTGAGAGAGCTGAAGCCGAAGCTAGATCGACTGTGCCATCTTTAACAAGGTCTAGCATACCATCTTGGATAACTTCTGAGTAACACTCAAGTCCTTTATATCCAGCCTTGCTAAGAGCGGCTAAAACAGCGTTAGCTACATTGCCGATACCACTTTGAAGTGGTAGCAATTTACCCTTTGGTAATCTACCAGCAGCCTCTTCAGCAGCGAAAAATTTAGCCACATTATCACCAATGGCTATTGAAACCTCATCAAGTGGAGTAAATCTATTTAGCCTATCTTCAGTAGAGCTTAATACCACACCTACAACCTTATCAAAATCCACGCTCATATATGGAGTTCCTATGCGATCTCTAGCAGTTTTAAGTGGAATTGGTTCACGAAATGGCGGTTTGGCTTGGACATATATATCATGAAATCCCTCTAGCTCTTTTGGTTGATGGATATTTAACTCCAAAATCACCTTTTTAGCAGCATTTAACCAAGCTTGGTTATTGCCTACTGAGGTGGTAGGGATTAATTTGCCATCTTCTGTGATACCTGAAATTTCAATCACAGCAAAATCCATATCACCAAAATATCCACACTCTACTTGCCACGCAAGAGATGAGAGATGGACATCTAAATATCTAGTTTCACCAGCATTAATACGGCCTCTCATATTTGGGTCTGTATTAAATGGAGTTCTAAACTCAACACAATTAGCCTTAGCCAAAATACCATCTAAATCCACATCAGTACTAGCACCAGAATATATACTAATCTTATATTCTTGACCAGCTTCATGTAGCTTTTGAGCTCTATTGGCAATTGCGATTGGGATATATAAAGGGCTTCCAGCGCCGACAAATCCACTAAATCCTATTTGAGCCTTATGCGGGATGAGAGCTGCTGCTTCATCTGCTTTGATAACCTTAGATAGATATCTAGCGTCTTTGATACGACTAGTATCATTTATAGTATTGTCAATCATTTTTATCCTTTAATTAAAATTTAGCTTGATTATAGGCAAAATTTCTATAATTTCTCTTATAATATTAATAGTAGAAATTTATTTTAAGCAAAATTTAAAATTTAAATTAAAGGCTTCACCATACCAGCCTCAGCTAAAAAACAGCTTGGCTGATACTCGACTTTTCTTATCTTGTCATATTTGGCATAGCTTAGCACCAATTCATCCTTTGCCCTTGTTACAGCGACATAAAATAGCCTTCTTTCTTCTTCTATATCACTCATTAATCTTGAATTTGGAAATCTACCTTGAGCTAGATCCACTATAAAAACAAGGCTAAACTCAAGCCCCTTACTAGCATGGATTGTGAGCAAATTCACCCCTTCGCCCTCGCTCATTTCGCTCTTGCCAAGGGTTAAAAAGTTGTAAAAATTATCAATATTATTGTGTCTTTTACTAATCTCTAAAAGCACCTTAGCCTTAGATATTATCCGCTCTATTGCGTTGCTTTTAAGCTCATTATCTATATTACCATTTTTTAGGGTTGCTCTTTTGGTTGCTAAGATATCAACTATAATATTATAAATTTGAGATTTTATCACCTTATCTATAATTTGATATGGCGAGCTATTTTTATCTAAATTCAATATCAAATTCCTAAGCTCATACAAAAATATCGCACCATTTTGATTTAAATTTGAGTAGTTTAAAACAGGAGATTTCATAAACTCATCATCAAATCCAAGCTCACAAAATCTATTTGATGGCATAAATTCACTAAAATCATCAAATAACCCAAGCTGATGATTATGCCTTTTGGGGGCTAATTTAGCGCTATTTTTATCCGGATTTATAAGGCCTTTTATGATGCTACCATCCCCAGATGAGATTAAAATTTCAAAAATCTCCTTAGCATGAGCGTTGCCAACTCCTTTAGCATACTCTAAAATATGTATAAATGACATAATATCTTTAGGATTTACCAAAATCGATATCAAATCTATAAGTGCCTTAATCTCACGAGCCTCAAAAAAGCTCACTCCGCCTTTTCTTTTACAGCTTATACCATACTCTTTTAAGGCTATCTCTAGTCCATCAGCACTTGAGTTATTACGAAAGATTATAGCGATATCATTTTTATTATATCTGCTATTTGAGATTAACTCTGCTACTGCGTTATACTGGATAAAAAGCTCATCATAAACAAGTAAAATAGGCGATTTAAACTCCCCCTCACGGCTTACTTCAAGCGATTTTGGATATAATCTAGGATTATTAGATATAACTTTATTTGCCAAAGCCAGGATTTTAGCACTTGAGCGGTAATTTGTATTTAATGAAAATATATTAGCATCCAAATATCTATCTTTAAAGCTACCAATTATCCCTATATTTGCCCCATTAAAGGCATAAATACTCTGATCAAAATCCCCCACGCAAAATAGACTTTTGGTATTAAAAGCATCTATGAGTGAGCCTTGAAGTGAATTTGTATCTTGATACTCATCAACCAAAATTTCATCAAAATAAATTCTAGCACCCTTTTTAAGCTCATTTCTCATCTTAATTAATAGATCATTGAAATCAGCATAGTTAAAATTGCTCTTAGTCTCTTCAAACTCACGCAAAATATCATCATAAATTTCAGCAAATTCCACCTGATCTGGATAATTAACACTAAACCAATCTACAAAGCTCTCGCCACCTACACAGCTATTACAAAATAAAGAGTATATATCATACAAATACGCCCCGCTATATCCTTTAATATCGCTAATTCTATAAAATTGTCTTCTATCTGTGATACTCTTTAATAGTGTTTTTAACTCGCTAGGTTGCTTTAAAATCACCCCTTTATCAAGGGATTTTAGAAGTGAATTTGATACAGAGTGAAATGTCCCGGCTGTGATTTGAGATACTATATCACTATCAAAGTAACGCCCCAATCTCTCTATCATCTCACTAGCGGCTTTATTGGTAAATGTTAATAACAAAATTTTATTAGCCTTTATCCCTGAGTTTAGAAGATGGGCTATCCTAGCTACAATTGTGCTTGTTTTGCCTGTCCCTGCGCTAGCTATGATGAGATTATGCCCCATAGACGCTGTGGCTGCTCTATACTGCTCTTTATTTAGCTTTGAAAGTGGCATTATTTAGCCTTATTAGAGCGATCAATTGCTTTTGTATGCGCTTCATAAGTAGAGCTAAATATATGAGCACCTGTGCTTTTATCTCTTACAAAATATAGATAGTTTGTCTTTTTAGGAAAAATTGCTGCTTTTATCGCATCAAAGCTGACATTACAAACGGCATTTGGTGGTAGCCCTGCGTATTTATATGTGTTATACCTAGTGTTGTCTTTAGCTATTCTTTGTGGGGTAATCTTCTCGTGAGAATATAGATCATAATTTAGCGTACCATCCATTTGGAGTTTCATACCAATTTTTAACCTATTGTATATAACAGAAGCTACTAAAGCCATCTCGTCTTTGTTAGCAGCCTCTTTTTGCACTATAGAAGCTACAGTGATAAACTCATACCATCGTCTCTCATCCCATTCGCCAAAAATCTTTCTACTTAGGCTCTCATGCTGTTTTTTAGATGTGTTAATTAGATAATAAACTAAATGTGCCTCCCCAATTCCAACTGGAACTTTATATGTCTCAGGGATTAAAAACCCCTCTTTTATAGGTGCATTTTCTAAGTAGCTTTTCATTAATTCATTATAATTTAGCCCTAAATTTTTAGAAATTTCATAGAAAAAATATGCTGTAGTTTCACCAGGAATGAGTGTAATATCTCTCATTGCAGCTTTAGCAGTTGTAAGCTTGTACAAAAAATCAAATTTGCTAAGGCTAGTCTGCCCAATTTCAATCCATCCAGATTGTGGAAATCCCATCAAAACTAAAATATATTTATCAAATTCATCAACCTTAAAATTTAGCTTAGCTAAATAAGATATAATTTCGCCTACACTTCCCTTTGGCAAATATACCGCCTTGCTGGTATTCATCGTTTGAGATAGTGAAGCAAAAATCGATAGGAAAAATATGAGTACAATTTCACAAATGATAAACAAAAACCGCTTTTTAGCTCTGTTTTTAATGCTATTTATTTCCATTTTTGTTGCCCTTTTTATATGGTTAAAAATTGGTATCAAGATAGAAAGTTTAAATTTTAGCCAATTTAAAATTTCGCAATTATATATAAAATTAGATAACAAAATTACACTAAGAGTAAAAAATATCGATATTTTACCATTGACTAATGAAAAAAATAACACTAAACCATCCTTAGAACTTTTACATTATCTAAGCTGGATTGATATGCTTTTTGAGACAATTGAACTTACAAATATTACAAATGGTGAGTATAAATCATACTTTATCTATGCTGATAATAAATTTAATCTAAATAATAAAGATTTATATATAAATGCAAATTTTGCTAGACAAAATCACAATCTAAATGTTGCCGTAAATGAGATTAAATTAAAAGATTTTAACACTACAATTAATGGATATTTAGAGCTAAATTTCTATAATGATAGACATAAATTTAGTGGAAAATTTAATTCCTATGAGCTTAGCGGAAATCTAGGACTAAACATAGAAAATGATATTTTAACCTATGAACTTAGCGATGTGAGTGCTAGTACTATTGAGCAGTTTATGAACGCTTTAGCTAATATTACTGGGCTTGATAATGAGATTAAAAACTGGATTTATGGGTATATAAAAGCTAAAGATTATAGGGTTGAGATTTTACGTGGTAAATTTGATTTAAACTCCAATGATCCGCTAATCTCAAAGCTCTATGGTAAAGCTACAGCAGTATCGCCAGTAGTAAAATTTCACCCAAATCTCCCAGCAGCCACTGCTAGTAGCGTAGATGTGATATTTGAGAATTCTGGACTTAAATTTGATATAAAAGATCCAAAATATCAAGGTTCTAGCGCTATAATAAATTTAAGCATAAATGAGTTAATTAATAAACCAAATTTAATACTAGATATTTATACTAAAACATTATATAGTAATGATATAAATAATATACTAAAAGCCTACAATATAAATATCCCAATCACGCAAAATAGTGGCAATATGAACGCAAAGCTTCGCTTAATCATAGACCTAAGCAATATAATTGTACAAGCCAATGGGGAGTTTATACTTGATGGCGATATTGATATCTCTGGGGCAAAATTTAATACCAATCATGCTAAAATAATTTTAAAAAACGATAAACTCACTATAGAAAATAGCCATGTAAAAAATAGTATTTTTGATGCAAATTTTAGTGCTTTTATTGATGCAAATACACAACAAGCATGGTTTGATACTAAATTTAACTCTATTGCTATTCCAAATCTACTTGATATTAAAAATCTAGATGATAATATCACACTCGAATTTAGCAAAGCCCCAAAAATCAACTCCAAAACTTTAGGATATGAACTAAATATTACCAATCCAATTACGCTAAATATACCTAGCATAGAACCGCTTAAGCCCTACTCTACGCTTATAAATGATTTAAATATCACTAAAGCTGCAATTAACATCACAACTAATAATTTTATAGATATCAATGCAAGAGTTAATGATGCTAAATTTAATATTCCAATGCTAGCTAAAAAGGATGGAAATTACACCAATGATAACTTTACCATTAATGTTAGCAATATTATTAATGTAAAAAGCGATAGTGGCATAGTAGAGGCTAGCATAATTAATGATGAGGTAAATATATTTTTAAATTCAGCCAAAATTACTATAAATTCTAATGCTGCCAAAGGTGATTTTGATAAAAATCTAAACTTTATAGCCAATGATACTATATTAAATATAGCCGATGTTAATAAAAGTGTATCGTTTGATCATTTTAGCGGAAATAAAACTAGCGATACTATTAAATTTGATGGGGAATTTGATGGAGGATATATATCTATTACCGAAGGTAAAGATATATTAAAGATAAAAGGAAATGGTATATCAGCTACAGCTGTCAATGGTATTTTAGATTTAAATACATTTAGCGAAGGGGTTTTTGGATTAAAAGTTATAGGAAAAAATAGCAAAAATTTTAAAGCTGACCTAGAATTAAAAGATACATATCTAAAAGATTATAAAATTTACAATCAACTTCTAGCATTTTTAGACTCTATTCCGAGCTTGCTTATTTTTAAGGTACCTGATTTTAATAATAAAGGCTTTAGTGTTAAAGATGGAATTATAAGGATTGGACGAATCGATGATAATCTAACAATTCATGCTATTGATATCGAAGGTGCAACCGCTGATATAATTGGCAATGGAACGATAAATCTAGCCACAAATCTCATTGATATAACTTTGGAATTAAAATTATTAAAAGATGCTAGCTCAATCATTGATAAAATTCCATTAGTCAACCACATACTATTAGGCAAAGATAAAAGCATATCTACAATTATAAAAATTAGCGGAACAATTGATGAGCCAATTATTAAAACACAAGTAGTGACTGATGTCTTAAAAACCCCATTTAGTATAATCAAAAATACACTAACCTTACCATTTGTGATTTTTGAATGATGATTAAATTTAGTTAGTTATAATATCAAGACAAAGGAGAAAATATGCAAAAACATCAATTTCAAACACAAGTGAGCGATCTTTTAAATTTAATGATCCACTCACTCTACTCTAATAAAGAGATATTCTTAAGAGAGTTAATCTCAAACGCAAGCGACGCACTAGATAAGCTAAATTATCTATGCTTAACTAATGATGATTATAAATCACTTCAATACACCCCTAGAATTGATATCAAACTAGATAAAGAGGCCAAAACATTAGTAATCACAGATAATGGCATAGGCATGGATGAAGATGATCTAATCAACAATCTAGGTACCATCGCAAGAAGTGGAACAAAAGGCTTTATAGAATCTATGAGCGGAGATGCGAAAAAAGATAGCTCATTAATAGGTCAATTTGGGGTTGGATTTTACTCAGCATTTATGGTGGCAAACAAAATAGAAGTTATCAGTCGCAAAGCCCTAAGTAGCGATGCATATAAATGGAGTAGCGATACAAATGGATATGAAATTTCAAAATCCACGCTAGATAGCTACGGCACACAGATCACTCTATACCTTAATGATGATGAGTTTACAGATAGTTTTAGAATAGAAAATATCATTACAAAATACTCAAATCACATTCCATATCCTATCTATATGGATAGAGATGAGTGGGTAGCCCCACAAGATGAGAACAAAGAGGGGCATTATGAGAGCAAAAACTCTCAAATCAATAAAGCAAGCGCCCTATGGAGAATGAGTAAATCTACTTTAAAAGATAGCGATTACAATGACTTTTATAAGCAAATAAGCCACGATAGTAGCGATCCACTACTCCATATCCATACAAAAGCAGAGGGCAAAATAGAGTATTCTACCCTATTTTATATCCCATCAACTCAACCATTTGATCTATTTAGAGTAGATTATCAAAGTGGTGTAAAACTCTATGTTAAGCGTGTATTTATCACTGATGACGCTAAAGAGCTTCTACCGCCATATCTTAGATTTGTGCGTGGGGTTATGGATGTAGAAGATATCCCATTAAATGTAAGCCGTGAAATTTTACAAGAGAATAAAATTCTAACCGCAGTCAAAGACCAAAGCGTCAAAAAAATCCTAAGCGAATTAGAAAAACTACTAAATAACGATAAAGAAAAATACTCCAAGCTCTACTCTCTTTTTGGTAATGTTATCAAAGAGGGCCTATATGGATTTAATGCTAATAAAGATAATATCTTAAATTTATGCCTATTTAAATCCACTCTAAACGACAAGCCAATCACGCTAAAAGAGTATAAAGCCGCAATGAAAGAAGATCAAAAATCGATATATTATATCAGCGGCCAAAATGAGAGTATGCTACGAAACTCACCACTTTTAGAAGGGTTTAAATCCAAAGGGATAAATGTCCTAATCTGTGATGAAGAGATAGATACAATAGTCTTGCCTATGGTAAATGAGTATGACTCCACACCATTTAAGAGTATAAATAGCTCTGATATAGATAGCGAGATAACTAGCAGTGAAATTTCAACTAGTGATGAGACAAACGCCCTAATAAGCAAAATCAAAGAGATCTTAAAAGATGAAGTCAAAGATGTCAAAATATCAAATCGCCTAAGCGACTCCGTAGCGTGCCTAATCTATGACAAAAACGACCCAGATTATGCTATGCAAACTCTATTAAAACAGATGGGTCAAGAAGCACCAAAAATCAAGCCAATCTTAGAGATCAATCCAAATCACGAAATCATCACCAAATTAGCTAATAACGAATTGATGATAAACGATGTTGCTATACTGATCCTAAATATGGCTAAAATCAGCGAAGGTATGAGCATAGAAAATCCAAGCGAATTTAGCTCTAAACTCGCTAAAATTATATCCAAAGCTCTATAAATTTACTCTGCCCTACTCTGGGCGGAGATACTCTATCAAACTGAAATTTATAAATAAAATTAATTATAATGTTACGATTATACACACCCAAACGATTTTTTAAACAATTTTTATAATTTATCTTAAATTTAATAATAATTTACGCTAAAATGAAATTTCAAAAAATTTTTATCGATAGGAGTCTATATGCAATGGACACAGGTATATGATCCACTTGGCAATATATGGCTAAGTGCGTTGGTGGCGTTTTTGCCAATTTTATGTTTTTTGGTTTCGCTTTTAGTTTTTAAGCTAAAAGGCTATATGGCTGCTTTTTTAACAGTTATTTTGGCTTCTGTTTTGGCGTTATTTGTATATGATATGCCTTTTTCTCTCATCGGTGCTAGCTTCGTTCAAGGCTTCGCACAAGGTATGTGGCCGATCGCTTGGATTATCATCGCTGCGATATTCTTATACAAACTTTCAGTTAAATCAGGCTCATTTGAAGTTATCAAACAAAGCGTTATTAGCATTACTCCAGATCACAGAATTCAAGTTATCTTAATTGGATTTTGTTTTGGCTCATTCTTAGAAGGTGCTATCGGTTTTGGTGGCCCAGTTGCTATCACTGCTGCGCTTTTAGTTGGTCTTGGACTTAAGCCTTTATATGCTGCTGGATTGTGTCTGATAGCCAATACTGCTCCTGTTGCCTTTGGTGCTGTGGGTATTCCTATTATTGCGATGGCAAATTTAGTTGGTGTAGAACAATATGAAGTCTCAGCAATGGTTGGTAGAATGCTAGTTCCACTTAGCCTTACTGTTCCATTTTTCATTGTATTTTTAATGGATGGATTTAAAGGTGTTAAAGAGACATTTCCTGCAATTTTAGTAGCTGCAATTAGCTTCACTGCTACACAATTTATCAGCTCAAACTACCTTGGTGCCGAGCTTCCTGATATTGTTTCTGCTGTTGTATCTCTTATTTGTACTACTGCATTTTTGAAAATTTGGAAACCATCTAATATATTTAGACTTGATGACCAAACAGACTTTACAAGCAAAACCGAACTTAGTAACGGCCAAATATTCAAAGCTTGGCTACCATTTATCCTATTAATCGCTTGTATAATTCTATGGACTCAACCATGGTTTAAAGCACTATTTGCTAAAGGTGGAATATTTGATTACACAGTTGTAACTCTAGCTGCCAACAATGTAGGCACAAGCATAGTTGATGCTACTGGTAAGGCTATTGGGTTAAATTTAAATATCAGCTTTGTAGGCCTTCAAGCTGGCACCGCTATATTACTAGCTGCTTTCTTATCAATTTGGTTTTTAAAAATCAAAGCCAACGACGCTGCAGATTGCTTCTGGGATACACTAAAAGAGATGGCGATTCCTTGTATTACAATCGGTCTTGTTGTATCATTTGCCTTTATCGCTAAAAACGCTGCTATGAGTACAACTCTAGGTCTTGCCTTTGCTCAAACTGGCGATGCTTTTGCTTTCTTTAGCCCTGTGATTGGTTGGATAGGCGTATTCTTAACAGGTTCAGATACAAGCTCAAATCTTCTATTTGGCCCACTTCAACAAGTTAGCGCTAGAGAGCTTGGTGTTGGTGAAGCACTATTTTTGGCAGCTAACTCTGTTGGTGGTGTCGTAGGTAAGATGATAAGCCCACAAAGTATCGCTATAGCGTGCGCTGCTGTTGGTTTAGTAGGTCGTGAGAGTGAGCTATTTAAATTCACACTTAAATACTCAGTTGCTTTCATTATCTTAATTGGTATTTGGACTTTAATCATCGCATTCTTTATGCAAGGAATTATCCCAGATATCGTACTTAAGGGTTAATATCTATGAGAAAAGTATATTTTTTCGCTACTTGCCTTGGTAGTGCTGCTATGCAAGATAGCGTTTTAAATGCTATTAAACTTCTACGCCGCCAGGGCGTGGAGGTGATTTTCAAAAAAAATCAAACCTGTTGCTCTCAACCATCTTTTAATAGCGGATATTTTGATGAGAGTAGAGCTGTAGCTATGCATAATATAAATTTATTTGATGAAGATATCCCGATTATCGTCCCTAGCGGCTCTTGCGCTGGTATGATGGGGCATGATTATTTAGAGCTTTTTGAAGGAAGTAGCGAATTTGACAAGATTCAAAAATTCGCCGCTAGAGTATATGATCTAAGTCAATACTTAGATGAAATTCTAAAAGTAGATTACCAAGATAAAGGCGATAAAATCAAAGTCGCATGGCACTCTAATTGCCACGCTTTAAGAGTAGCTAAAAGCGTAGAATCTAGCAAAAATTTAATCCGCAAACTATCAAATGTAGAGCTAATCGAGCTTGAACATGAAGAGGAGTGCTGTGGATTTGGTGGGACATTCTCAATCAAAGAGAGCGATATCTCAAACGCAATGGCACTAGCCAAAATAGAAGATATCAAAAATACAGGTGCTAGCTACTTGATAAGTGGCGATGGTGGTTGCTTATTAAATATTTCAGGCACAATGAAACGAAATGGCGTAGATATCAAATGTCTTCATCTATATGATTTCTTGATTAAACGCTTAGAAGGAGTATCCCTATGAGTAAAAAAATGCCACACAAACAAATCGTAAAAATCAAGCTTGGCGATACTCAATTAAGACAAAATCTCACAATCGCTATGCACACCTTACAAAAAAACCGCCTAAATGTGATAAATGCGAAATTTAATAATTGGCAAGGATTAAGAGATAAGGCTAAAAAAGCTAAAAATAACGCCCTAATGTCTCTTAGTGATAGATTAATTGAATTCGAAAAAAACGCCACAAAAAACGGCATTAAAGTCCATTGGGCTAGCTCAGCTACTGATGCTTGTGAGATAATATATGAGTTAATGCGCCAAAACAATATCAAAAAGATATTAAAAGGCAAATCTATGGCTAGTGAAGAGATAGGACTAAATCACTATCTAGCTAATAAGGGATTAAATGCTGTTGAGACTGACCTTGGTGAGCTAATAATACAATTAAATGATGAAGCACCAGTCCATATAGTCGTCCCAGCAATCCATAAAAATCGCAATGAAATAGGCAAAATTTTTCAAGAAAAATTAGGCTCAAATTTAGAAAGCGAACCAGAAAAACTAAATCAAATAGCTAGAAAACATTTAAGAGATCAGTTTGAAGGCTTAGAGATGGGGCTTAGTGGTGTAAATTTCGCTATGTCTAAAGAGGGCGCATTTTGGCTCATTGAAAATGAAGGAAATGGTAGAATGTGTACTACCGCTCCTAAAATTCATGTTGCACTTTGTGGGATTGAGAAGGTTATGGAGAGCTTTGAAGATGCTGCTACTATGGTTCATCTACTCACACCATCAGCCACGGGACAATTCATCCCTACATATAACAATATAATCACAGCCCCAAGAAATGATGAATTTGATGGGCCAAAAGAGGTTCATTTGATACTATTTGATCATCACAGAAGTGATATGCTAGCTCATCATGACTACTATGAGGCTCTTAGATGTATTAGATGTGGGGCGTGTATGAATTTCTGCCCTGTATATGACAAAATCGGCGGCCATAGCTACCAAACTGTATATCCTGGGCCTATTGGCGAGGTTATTAGTCCAAATATCTTTGGCATGGAAACAACCGGTGATATACTTACATTTTGTTCGCTTTGTGGTAGATGTAGTGAGGTTTGTCCTGTTAGAATCCCACTAGCTGATCTAATTAGAAAGCTAAGAGCAAATAAAGTTGGCCAAGGCAAAAATCCACCACTTAGCACGCAAAATAGCCATAAAAATAGAGCCGAAGCATTTGCGATGAAGCAGTTTGCTAAGATCGCTACAAATGGCGCTTTATGGAGATTTAGCCTTAGTCAAACTCATCTATTTAACTCAGTTTTACATAAATTCCAAAACTCAATCCCAGTTATAAAAAGCTGGAGCCAATACAAAGAGCTACCACAGATTAAAAAAAATCTATATAAAGAGCTTGAAAATATGGAAGGAGTTCGCTATGAATAGAATAGATGAAATTTCAGCTAAATCCAAAGAGATGATCCTTTCTCGCTTAAAAGATAGCTACAAAATCACAGGCCATGAATCCACTCCTAGCATAGATCCAGTAGAGCATATCCAAACTACAGATAATGCTCTTACTGAAATGAAGCAAAAAATGAGCGATAACAAATATATCGTCCATGAATGCGAGCCATCAGCTCTAGAAGATACGATAAATGAGATTGTAGCTAGCTATGGATACAAAAAAATGATCTATGGAAGTGGGTTGAATTTAAATTTAGATAAGATTAAAGCTGATCAAAAAATCTGTTTCGATAAGCCTATAGAAGAGCTAAGAAGCGATGTATTTCATAGTGAGTTCTCTATAGTTCATGCCGAATATGGTGTCAGCTCTCATGGCGTAGCATTGCTAAAATCTAGCCAAGCTCAACCTAGAATGTTAAGCCTAGCGCCAAATCTTTGTATAGTTTTACTTAAAAAAGATAGAGTCAAAAACTCACTAGTAAGCGCTCTAAACGCCCTAAAAGTCGATCAAAACGGCAAATTACCAAGCAATATTTTATTTATCGCTGGGCCATCTAGGACAGCTGATATAGAGCTTATAACCGTTTTTGGCGTTCATGGCTCACAAAAAGCACATTTAATTTTATATTAAAATCGCATGGAGAGACTCTCCATGCCAATTATCTATCTTTAAAATCTCTTAAAATCACTCTAAATTTAGTTTGATTATCGCCACTTTCACACTCGATACTAAGCCCAAGCTCATCACAATATCGCTTAACCAAGCTAAGCCCAATCCCAAAGCCGCCATTTTGCGTATCAAAACGGCTGAATTTATCATAAATTTTATCTATATTCTCTTTAGAGATAGTAGCTCCAAAGTTGATTATCTCAAAGCTATTTTGGTCTAAATTGATAATAATTTTGGAATTTTTGTTACTATATTTTATCGCATTTGATATGAGATTATCCAATATTTTACCAACTTTTTGTATATCGCTAGATAGCTCAAAAGAGTTAGAATTAATCTCAAATTTAAGCCCCTTTGAATTAGCTGAAAGCTCAAATAGCTTAATGCGACTCTCAAGCAGAGTTTGGATATTAAATTTACTAATAACATTTGGATTATTCTTTAAATTCAAAGCCAAATCATTATAAATTCCACTTAGAGTTTTGGCTGCTATTTTGATATTTTCTAAATATTTTGGCGGATTTTTATCAAACATCTCACTACTCATAAGTATCACGCTCAAAGGGGTATTAATCTCATGCGTAGTATCTGTAATAAAATTATTAAGCGCTTTTATCTGCGCTAAAAGTGGCAAATACGCAAGCTTAACCAAAACAAAAGCAATAAGCCCAACCAAAACAAAAACCGCCCCAGCAATAAGCCACACACGCCAAAAAAGCTGATTTATATCCTTAATAGTATCTTCACTTTTTAACTCTACAAATAGCTCTATTGTTCGTCTTTTTGAGTGGATATTCTCTCTCATATACAAAGCATCTAAACCTTCATAAAATTTGCCTTTAAATTTAGGTGTATCAAAGCTTTTATAGATATATTTACCTGTTTTGATATTATAAAAATTAATTGGATAAAAAGATTTTAATTTCATTATATTATCTATATTATTATTTAAGCGAAGTATATACTCAAGCTCTTTAGCAAAGGCCTCTAGGCGGATCTTATCTCGTTTGATTATATCAAATTTCGCCTCTTTATAATACATAGTGGCAAATCCGACTAAAAATATCATACTAGAAAGAGTATATAGCAAAAATATTGGCAAAATATACTTTTTGCTATACATATTCATAGCCTATTTTTGGATGTGAGATTATCTTTTCTTCGCCAATTATTTTACGCAAATTTCTGATATATACTCTTAGACTTAGCTCGCTTGGCACCTGACCATAATCCCATAAATTCATATATATCTCATCTCTGCTTAAAATTTTGCCACGATTTTTTAAAAATAAAACTAGCAAATCAGCCTCTTTTTTGGCTATTTGGACTATAGCATTATCTTTGATTAATCTCTTTTGTATTATATCAAACTTTATATTTGAAGAGATCTCTACATAGTTATCACTACTTGAGTGGCTAAATTTGCGTTTTAGGATATTATCTACTCTTAGATGTAATTCAGCTAACTCAAAAGGCTTTTTGATATAGTCATCACAACCACTCTTAAAGCCCTTAACTAGATCATTTATATCATTTAATGAGGTGATATAGATACAAGGAGTATTGATCCCAGAGTCTCTAAGCTCATTAAGTAGATCAAAGCCATTACCACCTATAATCTTAACATCAAAGATAAAAATATCAAATTTACCCTCATACGCTAAACTCAAGCCATCTTCATAGTTATCACTACTTACAACTTCAAAGCCCTGCTCCATAAGATAATCACTAACCATCTCACAAAGCATAGGCTCATCTTCTATTAGAAGTATTTTGCTGCTCATCTCATTGGACAATCTGGATTTATACCATTTGGGCAATTAGGCGCAAATTTACCTGGGCGATCAGAGCGATTATTTGCTTTTGAACCTCTTATATGCGGACCACAAATTCCATTATAAAACTGCTCATCTTTGCCTAGTTTGGCCATATTTTGACGCATTTGATATCTAAATTCTTTATTGAATTCCTCTTTTTGTTTAGAATCCATATTTTGAGTTGCTTTAGCTATTTTATCATGAATTTGCTCGCAACCTTTTTGAATTTTATAGTACTCCTTACTAGCCTCTTTTTTAAACTCAAACATCTCTTTGCTTAAACTAGTCGCACTATCAGCGCCAAATGCCACACTACTACTTACCATAGCCGCTAAAGCTATACTTAAAATCTTTTTCATTTTAAATCCTTTCTATATAAAATATAGTGAAATTATATATAGCTTTTGTTTAAAAAATGTGAATTTAAAAAATTGAGTTGAATTTTTCTATAAAAATCAATGGATCAACTTGAGTATTTCGCACTATAATCCCAAAGTGCAAATGTGGCCCACTCACCCTACCGCTCGCACCGCTTAAGCCAATTTTCTCACCTTTAGCAACCTTTTGGCCAACTTTGACATCTATCCTATCTAAGTGATAATATTGTGTATAAATACCACCACCATGATCAATCACAACACTATTTCCAGCATAATATCTATCTTTAGCGATTCTTACTATCCCATCATTAGCACTCACCACCTTTTGCCCTATCGCCGCCCTATAATCAACGCCACCATGATAGCTCTTAATACTACCATTAAATACCCTAGCATTTCCATATTCACTAGTGATAAAGCTACTCATAGGCGATATAAATTCGCTATTAACTAGCAAATTTGGGCTAGAAGTCTTATATATCTCAATTGCCTCTTTTCTCTCTTTTTCTATGCGATTCGTCACACTTTTTGGTGGATTAGCCTTTGCGGGGGCTACTGTGATACTCTCTTTTTTATAGTTTTTTTGCTTAACTTTTAATATTGTTAAATTGCTTTGGTTATTTAGGCTATTTGTGATATTAATATCATCTTTAGCGTAGTATCCAATAGGGATAATGGCTATCTTTACCCCATCTTGCGTAGGATGATCTAGCCAAGCTGTGGTTTTATCATTGATTTTTAGCTCACCAGCGTAATTAGAATCAATGCTAAAAATCTCCACACTACCATTAAAGGTATCCTCAGCCCAGCTAAAAACAGCAAATATCAAAAGAGCTAAAACTACTCGCATAATCAAACAGAGTATAGAGATAAGAATCTTTTTCTACTAATTGGCGAATATCCATTTAGCTGTTCATAAGCCTCTTCAGTATCGCCATCTGTTAATTCTTTGATCTTTTCAATAAGCTCATAAAGCTCCTCATCATCTAAATTCTCAAACTCTCCACACTCTTCTAAAACCTCTTGTATAATAGCTTCTAGCTCTAATTCATCGAAACTCACTATATCTCCTTAAAAAATTTTCGCAATAATACCTAAAATTCCTTAATTTAACTTTGAAATTTATATTTAAATAATGCATTTTATGATAAAATCTAGGATAAATTTTTGGAGTTTGTATGAGAATTTTACATCTACTTTTGCCATGTTTATTATCGCTTGGTAGCTATGCACAAAACAATAGTGAGCCTACTGAACTAAATATACCTCTATCTACATATAGTATAGATGTTGATTTTATGGGAGCTGATGAGCATAATCAAAAAGATATTATGCTTGGATATAATGATATCTTACACGATGTCAAAATAGACTCAAATAGCGATAATTTAAAGCTTATAATAAGCGGTAAAGAGTCTATAAATAGAGTTAAATTTGATGAAATTTCAAACAAAATAGCCAATTATTTGAAAAATTATAGAGGCGAAAATAAGATAGCAATCGAGTATCACCTAGACTCCAAACTGCTCTTCGCTGGTATCTTTTAACCCTTCTTAATCCAATTTTTCAATCCAAGAGTGCCTTTAAAGCACTCTAATGATTATATAGTTATCTCTTTTATATCAGCGACTTTTAAAAATGCTTGATAAATTTGCCCAATTATGGATATGCGATTAGATTTGATCTTTGGATCATCGCTATTTATCATTACATTATCAAAATAGCTATCAATATAAGGTTTTAGATCAAATAACGATAGCAAATATCCCTTTGTATCATTGATATCTAATTTTAATGAGTTAAATTTATTATACAATGCTCTTTCGCTCTCATGCTCCATTAAGCTCTCATCTACACTATCAATCTTGCTATCTTTGATTATATTTGCTAGGCGTTTGAATGTGGAGAAATTCTCTTTAAATTCGCTATCTTTGCTTATCTCATCTAAGGCAATTATAGCTAGATTTAGCCTTTTAATATCCCTTACACCACTATCTAGACACGCTTTTATCACAGATGGATTGGCATTATACATAGTGTATAATCTATCAGTTATAAATAGCTCCAAACTACCCAAATCAAATTTAGCATAATTTTGAGCTATTAGAGATAGAATTTTTTTGATATCAAACTCTATATTTAAATTCAAAACAATCCGTATAACCCCAGCTGCAGCTCGCCTTAGAGCGTATGGGTCTTTATTGCCTGTTGGGATTTTATTTATACTAAATAACCCCATTAGCGTATCAAGCTTAGATGATAGTGCCACCACGCTAGAAAAGTAGCTTTTCGGACACTCACTACCCTCTTTATTAGGCAGGTATTGCTCTTTGATCGCTTCTACTACAAAGTGATTTTCTTTTCTATGCTTAGCGTAATAACTCCCCATAATCCCTTGTAAATCTGTAAATTCATATACCATCGAGGTAGCAAGATCAGCCTTGCTAAGCATAACAGCCCTATCAAGCTCATCTATAAACTCACCACCAAATTCATCTTTTAGCTCTTTTTCATAGATTTTAGCTAACTCCCTAGCGATCTGGCGCTCTCTAATCTCTTTATCATACATTGAGCCAAGAGCGGCTAAATAGGTGATATTTTTTAATTTCGCTGAGCTAAACTCACTAGCTAGATCGCTCTCCCAAAAGAACTTCGCATCACTTAGCCTAGCTCTTAGCACCTTTTCATTACCTTTGATTATCAAATTCGAATCACTACTAATAGCATTGCTAACTACCACAAAATGATTGCTTAATTTGCCATTTTGATCTCTTAATGGGAAGTATCGTTGATTCTCTTTCATTGAAGTTACTATAACCTCACTAGGCACTTCTAAAAACTCTTTTTCAAAGCCACCCATAAGCGCAGTAGGCATCTCGGTAATAGCCACAACTTCATCTAATAAATCCTCATCTAGCTCGATTTTCAAACCGCTATTTTGCTCAATTTGCTTAAATTCATTTAGAATTTTCTCTCGCCTTTTATCAGCACTAAGGATAATCCCATTACGCTCTAAAGCACTATAATACTCATCTATAGTAGCGAATTTCACCATCTCATAGCCGTAATTTCTATGTGGATAAAAGGCCATTTGCGACTTCACACCATAAATCTCCATATCCACTAATTCATCATCCAAAACCGCTACAATAGACCTAATCGGACGGATAAACTCATACTTACCATCTCCCCATCTCATAGATTTACCGAAATTTAAAGATGATATAAACTTATTTATAACCTTAGCAAGCAGATTTTTACTCAAATCCCCCTTAATCACGCTCTTATGATACAAAACCTCTTTGCCATTGATATTTTCAAATTTCAGCTCATCTAAACTTATGCCACACTTTTTGGCAAATCCTATCGCTGCTGCGGACCAATTGTGATCACTACCTAGCGCCACATGCTTTGGTGCGCCGATACTCTCGACCACCTTATCACCAGCGAATTCATCCATATCACCATGCAATACAACTCTTCTAGGGGTATAATCAAGCTTAAAATCACACTTAATATTATACTCATCTAACGCAGATTTAAATTTTGGCTCAATATTATTAAGCTCTTTTAAAAAAGGTATCGCAGGAAGCTCTTCTACTCCAATCTCAATTAACATTTTCATTGCTATCTCCATCTATATCTATTTTTTGCTTTTTATCCTTAGCGGCTTTTCTAGCAGCTGTTATCTCATCTCTAATTCTATTTTTCTCCATCATTTGACGATTAAACCCAACGACAAGAACAAAAATAATAAACACAACAACAACCCAACCCATAAAAGTCAAAAATTCACTCAATTATCAACTCCTTTTGTCCCTTATAACTCCACACAATAGCCTTTTTAATCGAGATTTTACCATCTTTTATCGCCCTATTTGGTGAGTAAATTTTAAATTTAGTATTAGAAATATTAGCAAATCCACCCTTAATATCTAAGACAATATCCCCAATCACATCGCCGCTTGTAGCCATATCTATATCATTTATATCCATCATATAGCTGCTCTCATCACCCTTAAAATCGCTATCTAAGCTTACATAAGAGATACTACTAATTTGCATATTACCCTTATAATCTTCAATCTTATTTGCCACCGCATCAACTCTCATACCAATACCAAGAGATGGATTTTTCTCATAGATATAAATTCCACGCCGACTCTCATCGGCTAATATATATCCATTTTTATCCTTATATATCACAACGCCTGATATCTTGGCTCTTTGATTAGATGATTTAAGCTCATTAATTGATAGAGTTGGCAACTCTTTAGAGTTATTTTGCGTAGTTATTGTAGCATATATAGGGTAGTGATCAGAGTAACTATCATCCATAAAATTTGCTTTGAAAATACCAAAACTCCCATTTTTATAACTCAAATTCCCACTCATCAAATCCCTACTTAATATTATATGATCAATTGCACTTTTTCCATTTTTATAGCTACTTCTTTGACTAATAGGGATAAACTCCCACAAATTCGTCCATCCATCAAGATTATTAAGCAAAAATTTATATCCATAATTGCTATTTAAATCGCCTAAAATCACCCCATTTTGGCTATTTTTAATAGCTCTTTTCATTGTATCAGCTGCGGCGATTCTGCTTTTAAGTGGATTTTTAGCCGCTGGGAAGTGAGCTACAAAAAACTCAATATCATAACCATCAAATTCCACCCTACTCATCAAAATCGGCCTAGTTTTGACATTTGGCACAAGATAAACTCTACTATCACTAATCCTATATCTACTAAGTAGCCCAAGTCCAACTGGCGCACCCTTTGTAGTAGCAAATTTATAATATCTATATCCGCTCAAATCAGCTAGCGCCTTCATTACATTTTGATTTTCAATCTCATTTAATGCCACCACATCGGCATCTAAATGCTTTAAAACTCTAGCGATTTTTTGTAGTTTTTGCTGATATTTTGCCTCGTTCCATCTATTTGATTTAAAATCGCTATATTCACTACCACTAATCCTATCATCAAAGAGATTTTCGACATTATATGTAGCGATCTTTAATTCTGATGAAAAAAGCAACCCAAAAAACAGAATAATAGAGATTAAAATTCGCATACCATATCCCTAAAATCGAATTTATCTATATTTTGGCGGATAGCCTCATAGGTGATAATCCCAACGCTAGTGGCTAAATTCAAGCTCCTACCTTGACTAGTCATAGGTATAGTGATACAATTATCCCTATTTAATCGCATTAAATCAAGTGGCAATCCACAATTCTCACCACCAAAAAATAGATAATCCCCCGGCTTAAACTCAGCTTCAAAATATAGCTTATTACACTTAGTAGTCGCAAAGAAAAATCTATCTTTAAATTCCAAATTTGCTTCTAAAAAACTATCCAAACTCTCCCAAATCACGGGATTTAAGCTCGCCCAATAATCTAGCCCCGCACGCCTTAAATGCTTATCATCAATCTCAAATCCCAAAGGCTTAACTAAGTGTAATTTAGCTCCACAATTAACACACATTCTACCGATACTTCCGGTATTTGTGTGAATTTTAGGATTTACAAGTACGATATTAAACATTAAAATATCACCGTTTTATTATCATAAACAAAAACTCTCTCATCAAAAACTAACTCCAAAGCATTGCTAAGCACCACTTTTTCGACATCTCTACCAGCTTTTTGCATATCTTTCCAATTCATCTCATGATTTACTCTTATTACATCTTGCGTGATGATTGGCCCTTCATCTAAATCATCAGTAACAAAATGCGCCGTAGCTCCGATAATCTTCACACCACGCTCATAAGCTTGTTTATACGGATTTGCCCCTATAAAAGCTGGTAAAAATGAGTGATGAATATTGATAATCTTTTTTGGATATCGCTTGACAAAATCAGGGCTTAAAATTCTCATATATTTTGCCAAAACCATATAATCAAATTTATATTTTTCTAACTCTTTTAAGACCAATTTTTCATGCTCAACCCTATCTAGTCCATCAGCACTAATACAGGTAAATGGGATATCAAATTTATCACTCAATGGACGCAAGGTATCGTGATTGGCTATGATAGCTAAGATATTTGCGTTTAGATCCTTGCTACTATGTTTAATAAGCAGATCACCTAAGCAGTGATTCTCTTTTGTTGCTAGGATTACTATATCTTTTTTCTTTATGGATTCAAAAAATATTACACTATCACTTGGCAAATAGGCACTTAGAGTGTTTTGAAACTCAATTGTATTTACCTGTCCTACAACCACCGCACGCATATAGAATCTACTATTTTCATGATCTACAAACTCACTAGTGCTAACATAGTTTAATCCATGCTTAAATACAATCTCGCTAACTCTTAATATAAGCCCTTTTTCATCATTACAATCAATCTTTAAAATATAATCCACTCTATCTCCAAAAATTTTATAAAAATTCTGCCAATTATACAATTTTGTTGCTAAAAATTAGCCAAAATCGCTACTTTGGTTATATTAAAAAATTTAATTATTTTTCACAATTTTAGCTAAGAAAAATGCGTCCATATCGCAATCTGGCAAAATCCTAAGCCCAAATTCACTCACAATCTCGCTTTTTAAACCAAAGCTAATAGGCTGGATACTAATATCAAATTTAGATCCCAAGGCATTTTTAATCACCTCTTCATTCTCACACTCAAAGAATGTACAAGTGCTATAAACCACGCACCCACCCGGCTTTAAAGCTATTAACGCTGAGTTTAAAAGCTGTTTTTGCAGCTTTGAGAGAGATTTTATCTCTTTGGCTGATTTTTCTACAAATCCATCACCAAAATGAGAGTAGCTAGAGCATGGCGCATCAAGCAAAATCTTATCAAATCTGCCCACACAGCTCCTTGAAATGCTCCTTGCGTCTTTATTGTAGGTTCTCACCCACTCACAACCATATTTATTTAAATTTGCTTTTAAGGTATAAAATCTCTTGCTATCGCTCTCCATCACCGCCAAATCTGCCCCATATCCCATCATATTTGCTAGCGCAATGCTCTTTCCACCTGGACTAGCACACATATCTAAAACGATATCATTTTTAGCTGGATTTAGAGCTAAAACTGCTAGATAGCTACTTGGATTTTGGATATATATCGCTCCTTTGTTAAATAACTCAGAGTGAGTCAAAATCTCTTTAAATTCAGCCTTACATAGATAAAAATTTGGCAAAATCTCCCTAAATTCAACCCCCAAATCATCTAAATTTGAGATAATATAATCCTTATCAAATTTCAATAAATTTAGATAAAACCCAACACTTTTAGGCTCAAAAAAGCTATCCCAAACCCTTTGAAAATCAGCCTTATTTAAACTAGATTTTAGATAATCTTTAAAATTCATCTTTTTAAAAATCTCTCCAAAATTATCATCGCCGCTACGCTATCGAATTTGCCATCTCGCCTATCTCTTACTAGCTCGCTAGCTTCAACGCTACTATAAGATTCATCTTGATAATGCACTTCTCCATCGAAATTTAAAAGAGAGATAAAGTGAGTAATCCTACGCTCCATCTCATCTTGGCAGCTACCACCCTTTGGCAAGCCTACAACTAAGATTTTGGCTCCATTATCTCTTAGCATATTATCAAGATCTCTTGCGGCTTGATTGCGATTTTTACGCAAGATTGGTATGGTTGGGATAGCAATTTTGCCATCTGGGCTTATAGCTACGCCAATTCTTTTAAGTCCTATATCAACCCCAACTATCATAAAATTCTCACATAAATTCCATCAATAGCGATTTTGCCATCTAGCTCATAATCATAGATAATATCTCCAAATTTAGAATAACACTCATCAAAATTTGAATTTTGTTTGATAAATTCAATGATCTCATCGCTATTTTGATCATAATTTTTCAGCCCAAATTTCATAGCAAATTTATCAAAATCAGTAATAATCTGCGCTTTGCCACTTGCTAATAACTCATTAGTCCCACTACTCTCACCAAGTCTTTGAGGCAATACATAGAGCGGAATTCCAAATTTAATAGCCGCCCTAGCACTACTCATAGAGCCACTTTTAATATCAGCTTGAGCTACTACAACTGCGTCGCTTAGGGCTACCGTGATTAAATTTCGCTCCAAAAATTGCCACCCCTTTGCTACGATGCCTGGCTCATATGAGCTTAATGCTAATGAGTTTTTATAGATATCTTTTATCATTTTGGCATTTTGTAATGGATAAATTTGATCTAATCCATTACCAAAAACCGCAATTGTATGCGGATACGCACCGGTGTGAGCATGGATATCTACGCCAATCGCTGCGCCGCTAACTACACAAACTCCATATTTTTTTAGCGTTGAAGCGAGATTTAGGGTTATGTTTTTGGTATAAGATGAGCATTTTCTTGAGCCGACAATTGCTACTTTTGGCGAATTTAATAACTCTAAATTTCCTTTATAATATAGCTTTTGTGGTGGGTTTTTGAAATTTGAGTTGAGATTAAAGTCAGTTATAAATTTCATACAAATCTCTTAAAAATATTATATCAACTTGGCTCTCTAACTCACTTTTAAAGCTCTTTAAAGCCTTAAAAGTCTGCTCATATGGATGTCCAATCGCTATAGCAAAGCCACTTTTTTGAGCTATTTTTATAGCCTCTTTTAGCTTATTTATTATAGCTTTTTCATCTTTGGTATTATCTATAAAAACATCTCTTTTTAAATATTTATTCCCAAACTCACTGCTTAAAATCTTAGCCTTAGAATCTTTAGTCGTGTAGCTATCTATAAATATCATATTGTGTTTTTTAAACGCTATAAAGAGCTTTTTTAAAGAGTCATAATCGCTTGTAAATTTGCTTCCTGTGTGGTTATTTATATATATTGCCTTTGGAAAATTTGATCTAATTTTGCTAATTTCAGACTCTATTTTAGCACTGCTATCACCTACTTTTAGAGTATTTTTCTCTTGCGCTTGATAATTCATAGCTTCAAGTGGCAAATGTATCATATAAAACTCAAATTCCCTAGCTACTCTTGCGCTATTTGGATAGTTATCATTCGGTGGAAAAATTGATGGTGTGATATTTAAATTTAGTGATTTAATCTTTTTAGCATGATAAAATGTAGAGATATCATCAATTATTATAGCCAATTTTGGTTTATTAGATTTTGGTTTATTAGTTGGCTTTGGTTTTATGTTCGTATTTTCACTAGAATTTATGGCTAATTTTTGACTTGGATTTGCTTTTAAATTTGGATTAGAATTTAGATCTTTACTATTATTTATTGTTGAATTAGTATCATTGTTAATTACTTCATCAACTCTTTTAATCTCAACAAACTCACCATCAAATTCATCGCCATCTAACTTAGTAAAATTTGGAGTTGGCAACATTTGTATTTTAACTTCATCAGTGATATTTAGCTCTAAATTTCTAGGTACATCAAATATGGTAAAATCCTGTCTTCTACTCTCAAAATATCTATCTATATTTTCTATTATACGTGTTTGATTATGAGCTTTAGAAGGATTTTTATAGTTACTAGCAATTGTATAAATAGCCATAGCAACTACTAAAATGCAGAGCAAAATACCAACATATAAAAGCACCCTACTTCTTTGGGCGCTATTTTTTTTATCTTGTTCCAATTAATTTTTATCTTTATTTACTAATTTACCTTTATTGATCCAAGGCATCATAGCTCTTAATTTTTCGCCAGTTTTATTTAGTAAGCTTTCATCGCTTAATTTGCGTTCAGCATTCATCTTAGTATAACCAGCTTTTCTTTCTAAGATAAAGTTTTTAGCGAATGTACCATCTTGGATCTCTTTTAAGATCTCTTTCATAGCTGCTTTTGATCTCTCATCTACTACTCGTCTGCCGCTTACATAATCCCCAAATTCAGCAGTATTAGAGATAGAATATCTCATATCAGCCATACCACCTTGGTAGATTAGATCTACGATTAATTTCATCTCATGTAAGCACTCAAAATATGCCATTTCAGGCTCATATCCAGCCTCTACTAAGGTCTCAAATCCAGCATTTATAAGCGCACAAAGTCCGCCACACAATACAGCTTGCTCTCCAAATAGATCGGTTTCAGTCTCGGCTTTAAAAGTAGTTTCTATAATACCAGTTCTACCACCACCAATAGCGCTAGCATAGCTTAATGCTATATCCTTAGCCTTGCCTGATGCGTCTTGCGCTACTGCTATTAGATCTGGGATACCGCCGCCATTTACAAATTCATTTCTCACAGTGTGGCCTGGGGCTTTTGGTGCTATCATGATACAATCAATTCCCTTTGGTGGGACGATTTGACCATAATGGATATTAAATCCATGGCCAAAAGCGATTGCGCTACCGCTTTTTAAATTTGGCTCAATCTCAGCTTTAAATATATCAGCTTGTAATTCATCAGGAGTCAGTATCATCACAACATCAGCTGCTTTTGTCGCTTCACTTACGCTCATAACTTTAAAGCCCTTAGCCTCGGCTTTTGCCCAACTTTTGCCATTTGGATGTAATCCTATGATAACCTCTACGCCACTATCTCTTAAATTTTCAGCATGGGCGTGACCTTGAGAACCAAAGCCTATCATTGCGACTTTTTTAGATCTAATTAGGCTTAAATCACAATCTTTATCGTAATAAACTGTTATTGCCATAATCTTCTTCCTTTTAGTAAAAAATAAAGGGCAATTATACATTATTAAAATTTAAATTTGATAAAATTTTCAAAAAATTATCAAAAATTTAACTTCAATGTAGTAAAATTACTCAAATCAATCAAAAACACGAGAAATATAATGAACGATGCAATCTATAAGAGTATAAAATCTCTACCACCACTTGATGAGACAATTATGAAAATTCAGCAAATTTGCAGCAGCGAAGATAGTGATATTGCTGAGTTAATTAGCGTAATCCACCAAGATCCAATGTTAACAGCAAATATTTTACGCTCAGCAAATAGTCCATTATATGGGTTTAGCAGAGAAATTGCTGATATAAATAGAGCTGTAGCACTATTTGGAATGGCGACCATTAGAGGTTTTGCTCTAGCTGGCACAATTAGTAAAAGCTTTAAGATAAATCTAGAACCATATGGAATATCTAGTGCTAAATTTATGGATTTGGCAATATTGCAAAACGCTTTAGCATTTCACTGGTGCAGCAAGATAAATCGTGAACTTTTAAACATTATTTCACCAGCTAGTTTTATGATGGATATAGGCAAGATTATAATTGCTAAAGAGTTAATTGATTCTAAAAAATCTACCAAATTCAAAGATAAATTACAAAACATCTCCACAACAAACGAACTATCTAAACTTGAGATAGATATGGTAGGTATCTCAAGTCAGATGGTTACAGCTCAAATCTTTAAAAACTGGAATCTAGAACCTGAGATTGCAGAAGTTATAAAATACTCTTTAAACCCAATTGATGCCCCAGAAAATCTTAAAAAGCACTGCTATATCTTAAGCGTGATAAGTAATAGCATAAATGTATTTGGCACACTCTTACCAGACCAGATAAATAGTACTATTGAGCTTTTAAAACTCTATAATTTAGATACTCAACTATTTTTCAGTGCTATTGAAAAAGTACAACATTGAAAGCATTTTTAAACTCTTTAACTACTGGATTAGAGAGTAAATATATCAAGTCAAGCGAACTTGAAATTTTAAGAGTATTAGAACAGATAAAAGCCGTTACAAAATATAAAAATCGATATTATCTCAATGACGGCTTTGTCTGTGGGAAACTAGATATATCTAGTAATGGGACTGGATTTTTATATCCATACGATAGCAAATTTAAGCAAGATTTAATGATAGAAAATCGTGATTTAGGCGGAGCTCACTTTGGCGATATCGTTCTTGCTAAACTAACTAAATTTAAAAAACCACGCCAAAAAGCAGCCGTGGTGGCTGTATTGCTTATGGCAAATGAAACAAGTGTAGTATATACCAAAAAAATTGGCTCCATTATAATGGGCGTAACTATCCCAAACTCCATCACAATCGCCCTAAAAGCTAGTCAAAAATCCCTAAAAGAGCTTCCATTAGGCACTGTTTTAAAGATCAATAATTTAGATAATGATATTGTAGAAGTCTTAGGCGTATTAAGTGATGCTAATGTAGATCAAAAAATCTCAATGGCACTATATAATAAGCGTGAAATTTTCCCAAAAATAGCCATAAATGAAGCCATTAGCTTTGGCAATGAAGTGGATAAAAGTATGTATCCTAATAGAGTTGATCTAACTCATTTGCCATTTTGCACCATTGATCCTGTTGATGCTAAGGATTTTGATGATGCGATATATTTTGATAAGCATAAAAATGAAATCTACATAGCTATCGCTGATGTCAGTGAATATGTAAGCCCATATAGCGGCATTGATAAAGAGGCTAGACTTAGGGGTTTTTCTATATATTTTCCACACATTGCTGTGCCGATGCTACCTCGTGAGCTTAGCGAAAATATCTGCTCTTTAAAACCAAATTGCGATAGACTCGCTTATCTTTTTAAAATTACTTTAAACTCAAATTTAGAAGCCATTAAAGAGGATTTAATAAGCTGTGTGATCCACTCTAAAAGAAGATTTAATTATGATGAAGTTGATAGCTTGCTTAGCGGCGAATTTGATTGTCAAGACGAGATAAAAGAGTGGCTAATACCACTTTTTGATCTCACACAAAGATTAAAAGAAAAACGGCTTAAAAATGGCTTTGATTTTCATACATTAGAGCTTAGAATGAGCCTTGATGAAAATAATGAGATTAAATCAACTAAATTTGAAAGCTCAACTCCATCACACTCTTTGATAGAAGAGTGTATGCTCCTAGCTAATAAAGCCGCAGCAAAAAGAGCAAGCAAAGGAATATTTCGCAATCACGAACCAGCAGATATAAAAAAGATTAACGCACTCTTAGATGATCTTGCCGCCCTTGGCATAGAAGCCGAAAATCACGGCGATTTGGTCTTTATGATAGCGCAAATTCAAGCCAAAGCAAGTGAGCTAAATATCAGAGAAGATGTCGATAAGCTCATCATAAAAGCACAAAAAAGAGCCGAGTATTCTAGCAGCTCTAGAGGGCATTTTGGGCTTGGATTTGAGTTTTATACGCATTTTACTAGCCCTATTCGCAGATACTCAGATCTCTTGCTTCATAGAATTTTAAAAGCTCAAAATGACTCTAAAATCAGTAACTACCTAATGCTAGGCATAGATGAACTTTGTGCTAATTTAAATATCTTAGAAAGAGAAGCCGATAAGGTAGCTTGGGATTTTATGGATCGCAAATTTGCTCGTTGGGCAGCTAAAAATATAGGCCAAACATTTAAATGCTTTATAGAAGAGAGCACCAATCAATCAATAGCTAGATTAGATGATGAGTTAAAAGGCGCTAGAATATTTTTAAGCGATTTTTGCGAAATTCTAACCCCAGTTATGGTTCAAATCACAGATGTCGATATCCCAACAGCTAAGATAATCGGAAAAATAGTAGAGATTTTAGATGTATAAAAGAGATTTTATAACGCTTTTAAATTCTGCTAATATCCCAAATTTTTTCTTGCTTTATGGGGCTGAGAGTTATCAAGTTGAGTTTTACGCTAAAGAAATTTTAAATAAATTTAATAAAGATAATATGCTTAGCTTATACTATGATGATTATGATTTTAATCTTGCTATTTCGCATCTTAGCGAGCCTTCGCTATTTGCAAATTCAAATTTATTACATATCAAAAATGACAAAAAAATCCCCACCAAAGATACAAAAGAGCTAATAACCCAATGCCAAAATAATCCAAATAATATATTTATCTTTGAACTACACGAAGGCGATGAAAAATCCATAAGCGATTTAAAAAAGCATTTTGGATCAAATTTTGTTAGATTTTTCCCACCTAGCACTGCTTCAGAAGTCAATCAAATCCTATCTAATCACGCCAAAATCTTAGGCCTAAATATAGATAGTCAATCTCTTTTATACATTTATAACTTGCAAAATGAGAATCTATATCTTAGTGCTAGTGAGCTAAATAAACTAGCTAATATCGCAAATAAATTTAATCTTGAAGAGATAAAAGAGCGAGTTTATGCCTTAAACGGTATTGGATTTGATGCGCTTTTTGATAAAATCATTAGCAAAAAGAGTATTAATAGCGATTATTTTGAGTTTATAAATGATAGCTCATTTAATGAAATTTCGCTTTTAAATATGCTATTTAGGGCATTTTATAGACTTTATCTGATACATAGTTATATAAAAACTAATGGCAAATTTGATCCAAAAATTGTCTTAGGATACACGCCTCCACCACAAATTTTAAATAAACTCGAATCCCAAGCAATATCTATAAAAATTGATCAATACACTAAAATATTTAAATTTTTAAATGAGATTGAATTTGATCTAAAGTGCAAAAACAACATAGACAAAGAGTGCTACCTACTCTCAGCCCTTTTAAATTTACAAGAAATTTTAAGTCAAAACAGCAAATTTTAAGCATATTTTTAGTAGAATGCCAACCGCATTTTGTGCGAATTTCCTTGCTCTTTTGTAGAAAAAGAGCGAAATCCATAAGGAGAATATATGAGACATTATGAGCTTTTATTCATCTTAAAACCAACACTTACAGAAGATGAAGTTAAAGTTAAGGCTGATTTCATTAAAGAGATCATTACAAAAAATGGTGGCGAAATTGCTAGTGTAGTTGAAATGGGAACACGCAAATTAGCTTATAAAATTGATAAATATGAGCGTGGAACATACTTTGTAATTTACTTCAAAGCACCAACTCAACTAATCGCTGAATTAGTAAGAAATTTAAGAATAACCGAAGAAGTTATTAGATTCTTGCCTGTAAAATATGAAAACAAAAAAGAGATCGCAGCTTGGGACAAACTAAGCAAAGGTCAAAAATTAACCCAACCTAAAAAAGAGTCAAAAATAGAAGAAAAAGCAGCTCCTCAAGAGTAATTTATAAAGGCTAGATTATGTTTAATAAAGTAGTTTTGGTAGGAAATTTAACTAGAGATATCGAGCTTAGATATATCCAAAGTGGCACCGCCGTAGGTAGTGCTGGTATGGCTGTTAATCGCAAATTTAGCGTTAATGGCGAAAAGAGAGATGAAACTTGCTTTATTGACATAACCTTTTTTGGTCGCCAAGCCGAAATAGCAAATCAATATCTAAATAAAGGTAGCAAAGTCTTAATAGAAGGAAGGCTAAAATTTGATACTTGGCAAGACCAAAATGGCCAAAATCGCTCTAAACACTCAGTAGTAGTAGAAAATATGGAGATGCTAGGCGGACAACAAAATCAAGGTGGATTTAATAGAGATAGTGAGCCAAACTACAATAGCGGATATCCTAATAACAGATCAAACTCATACCAAAGAGAAGATAATAGTGGATATGGGAGAGAATTTAACCAAAATAACAGATATCAACAAAATAGCAATTACAATCAAAAACAGCAAGTAGAAGAGCCTTATCAAGAAAAAGTCCCAGAGATAGATCTCGATGCTGATATAAAATATGATAGCAAACCAAGCAAATCAAATTTTAATGATAGTAGCGAAGATGAAATTCCATTTTAAAGGATAAACAATGGCAGAAAAAAGAAAATATAGTAAAAAATATTGCAAATTCACAGAGGCAAAAATTGATTTTATAGATTATAAAGATACGGCACTTTTAAAACAATGCCTATCTGAAAGATTCAAAATTATGCCAAGACGCCTAACTGGTACAAGCAAAAAACATCAAGAAATGGTAGAAAAAGCGATAAAAAGAGCTAGACATGTTGCTCTTATACCATACATTGTAGATAGAAAAAATGTAGTTACAAACCCATTTGAAGGTCTATAATTTAATGCCCCATTATGGGGTATTAAATTTACTCACACTCTTTTACTATAATCTTTTTTTATCTTAATAACTTCAAATATAAATTTAACATATCCACCTTTATACCAATTTTTATTAGCTTCTATTAAAGCTTTACCTAAATTATAGCTTAAATGATTTTTTAATCTTAAGGCATCTTCATAATCACTATATGATTTAAGCTCTGGCACTTTTAAATTTGGATTATGTTTTATATTTTCTTTATATATTTTTTGTTCCTTTTTATATTTTAATAATACATCTATCAATCTAAATGGTAATTTAAAAATACCTATTGTACTTTTAAAACTCTCTACCATAGTATAGCCTAGTCTATATTCAAGTCCATTTAATATTTGTAATTTTGCACTACCGTAGGTAAGCTTCGAGCTTGGCTTTTTTACTATATTAGATGGCTCAGATATATTGCAATTTAAAAATTGCTCTTTAAATTTAATATTATTAAATCTTTTTTTATACTGTGTTAAAGAGATATCATAAGGATAATTTTCAAAATAAGCAAATCTATTTTTACTCTTATTATTATAGATTACATCATATAAAAATTCCAATTTATCTTTTGCATTAATTAGGCTATTTAGCATATTTTCAATAGCTTTTGGTGAGATAAACTTATCTTTATCATAAATATATTTAAAATTTTCATTTGACATATTTAAATTTTTTAGTGTCTCTTCTTTACTCCATTTTTGTTCAAATATATCATCTCTTAGCCAAAATATATCATTTTTTATCTGTTTTGCTGGATTTCCTGCATTTATAGTATTTGAATAGCACTGCTTAACAACCATACTTTTAGCACCAATTACTGATCCAGATGCTATAAATACGCCTTTTGAAATACCAGCTTCTTGTCCGCACCAAACATGATCGCCAATATAAATACTTTTTGAAAAATTTAATCTATTATTGCTATTAATATCCATTATAGGATGATAATCACAAGTACCAGCCCATATACTCCATGAAAACATACAATCCCTACCGATAATAATATTTGTAGCTTCATAAATACGCAGACTAACTCCGCCAAAACTACTATCATCGTCTATATAACAACAGCAATCCTTTGTAAGAGAGATTGAGCCATTTACCCTAACACAATTGCCAATAAAAACCAAATTATTATCTGAGTGAAAAGTTATATTAATATTTTTGCTTCTTCCAGCAAAAAATATAATATTATTTTTACCTTTAAAATCACATTTGAAATTTAACTGTTTTGATAGATCGCCATATATAATATTGCCATTTTCACCAATATTTTCTAGCATAATTTCTCCAAATTTTATATCAATATAAAAATTGACAATATATTAAATAACTATAAAATCGCAAATTCAAATAAGCGATTTTATAGTTATAAATTTAGCCATAAAATTTTATGAAAACCAGCTTTTAATCTTATCCCAAATTCCCTTATCAGTAGCCATTTCGCCACTTTTGATACTAAAACTATTTTGAAGTTTTTTCAAAAGCTCTATTTGCTCATCGTTTAGCTTTTTAGGCGCTTGAATTGAAATTTGAACGATTAAATCGCCTAATTGCTTGGTTCTAGCGTTTCTAACTCCTTCTTTAGCGATAATAAATTGCTGTTTATCCTTAGCTCCTACTGGTAAATCCAAAGTCGCCTCTCCTCTAAGCGTCGGTATTTTGATACTATCACCTAAAATAGCTTGAGTGAAAAATACTGGAATCTCCACATATACATCATCTCCATTTCTATGGAAATGCTCATCATCTTTAACAGCTATACGGACATATAAATCTCCGGTTAAATTTTCATATCTATTTCCCTTTTGGCTAACCCTAATTCTAGTACCATTATCCACCCCTTCAGGGATATTGATTTTAACGCTATCGCTTATTTCATTATAGCCACTAGCATTACACTCAGGGCATCTGTCTTTGATAGTTTGGCCTGTGCCTGAGCATTCTGGGCAAGTTTGGACAAATTGCATAAAGCCTTGTTGAATTCCTATCTTACCATTTCCGCCGCATTTGCTACAAGTCTGCTTTTTGCCATCTTTTGAGCCTGTTGCGTTACAGCTTTTACATGGAATTTTATACTTATATTTTATCTCTTTTTCACAACCAAAAACCGCTTCATTAAACTCTAACCCAATACCAACTTCTATATCTAAAGCATATTTATACTGATTTTTAGATCTACTTTTAGTACCAAATCCGCCGCCAAAAAATGAGCTAAATATATCACCCAAATCATCAAAATCAAATCCACCGCCAAAGCCACCACCGGCCATGCCTTTTAGCCCATCTTTGCCATATCTATCATATATTTCTCTTTTTTCAGCGTTGCTTAAAACCTCATAAGCTTCATTAATCTGTTTGAATTTCTCCTCAGTCTCTTTATCGCCTTGATTTCTATCTGGATGGTATCTTAGCGCTTGTTTTCTATAGGCTTTTTTAATCGTATCGCTATCAGCATCCCTTGAAATCTCTAATATCTCATAATAATCAAATTCCAAAATATCTTCCTTGTTTATAATTTTAACTGGCGATTTTATCCAAAAGTTACTAAATTTATACATAAAAAGCAAATTTATTATTAATTTTTGGTATAATAGTGCCAAATTTTATACTAGGAGCCAAATATGATAAATGTATTAATGATAGAAGATGATCCGGAATTTGCTCAAATTTTATCTGAATATTTAATAAAATTTAATATCAAAGTTACAAATTACGAAGATCCATATTTAGGCCTTAGTGCCGGTATCAAAAATTATGATCTTTTGATATTGGATTTGACGCTGCCAGGTATGGATGGGTTAGAGGTTTGTAAAGAGATTAGAGAAAAATATGATATCCCTATCATCATTAGTTCAGCTAGAAGCGATGTAAATGATAGAGTTGTTGGCCTTCAAATTGGCGCTGATGACTACTTGCCAAAGCCATATGACCCAAAAGAGATGCACGCTAGAATTACAAGCTTAATCCGCCGTTATAAAAAGAGCAATGAAACCCAAGAAGAGGTCACAGATACGCTATTTAAAGTAGATGATAAAAGGCATGAGATATCATATAATGGAGCGCCACTTACGCTAACACCAGCCGAATATGAAATTTTAGAATACCTAATCAAACAACATAGCTTTTCAGTATCAAGAGAGCAGTTAGTATATCATTGCAAAAGCCTAAAAGATAAAGATTCTAAAAGCTTAGATGTTATAATCGGTCGCTTAAGAACCAAAATCGGTGATAACTCTAAATCTCCTAAGCATATCTTTTCAGTACGTGGCATAGGGTATAAATTAGTCGGATGAGATACTCTCTAACTACCAAAATCACGATAATTTTCGCTATTGGATTTATCGTGATTTGTACTCTATTTTTTATGTTTTTTAAACTCCAGCATGAACGAATTCTAGAAAAAATCAGCGAAAATCATTACAATTCAATTAGCTGGTTGCTCTCACTATATCAAAAATCTAACATGCCAGAAGACTGGGAGAGATATTTTAAAAATTTTGATCTAGCTTATGTTAAAAATGCAAATTTGCAAAAGGCAATTTTTGACCACGGCACACTAGTTAGTAGAAGCGATACATTAATTGGCATAGTTGATACCATTAGCTACAAAAATAATCTTTATCTACGCATTAAAAATCAAAGCGTAACTATAATTTTAGAATCTACTTTACATAGTGGAAATGATAGCATATTAGCAAGTTTCATAATTGTTATGGCGCTATTTATCTCGCTTTATGTATCGATTTTTAGAAGTCTTGTACCATTAAAAAAACTACGTAGTGATATACGTAAATTTGCAGCTGGTAATATGGATGGAGTTTGCGTAGTCAATTTTTCTAAAGGTAACGATGAGATAAGCGAGGTTGCATATGAATTTAATAACGCAGCATGCAAAATTAAAGATCTCATTATGTCTAGACAATTATTTTTACGCACCATTATGCATGAGTTAAAAACACCAATTGGCAAAGGTAGAATCGTTAGTGAAATGATCGAAGACGACACTCAAAAAGAGCGCTTAATAGCAATTTTTGAGCGACTCAATATCCTAATAAATGAATTTGCTAAAATAGAACAACTTTTAAGTAAAAGCTATAGCTTAGATTATGCTAAATATCGTTTTAGCCTCATATTAGATCAAGCTAAAGATATGATGCTCTTAGATGATTTTAATAGTAATGTTAAAGTTAATTTAAATTCCGATCCGCTTTTAAAAGTAGATTTTCAACTATTCTCTCTTGCTATTAAAAACTTAATAGACAATGCATTAAAATATTCTGATGATAAAAAAGTGCTTATAACATGCGACAATAAGACTATTTCTATAAAAAATCATGGTAAGCCATTAGATCGCTCTATTGAACATTATAAACAAGCCTTTATAAGAGATAATAGCTCAAAAGCTAGTGGAATGGGGCTTGGACTATATATCATAGAACACATATGCTCTATGCATAAATTTAGCTTAGATTATAATTATGCTGATGGATATCATGAATTTTTGATTAAATTTGGAAAATTAGATAATGAAAAAGCTTGAGCAGTTTGATAGACTTGTAGAAGCCTTTGGTAAAATTCCTGGTGTAGGTAAAAAATCAGCGATAAAATACGCTTATTATGTAGCATTACAAGATCCATTTTTTGGGCTAAATTTAGCCCATACAATAGAAAATTCCATTCAGAATCTAAAACATTGTATAATCTGTAGCGGTATTAGCCAAAATGAAATTTGTGATATCTGCAGCGATATCAATCGAAATAGTTCCATAATATGCGTAGTTGAGAGTCCTAAAGATATTCTAACTATAGAAGATTCAAATTCATTTGACGGATTATATTTTGTCTTTAATGATATAAATAGTGTAGAAAATTTAAAAGATATGATTAGTAAATTTAACTCAAAAGAGTTAATTTTTGCTTTTAGCCCAAGTATAAATAGTGATGGTATTATGCTTTATATCGAAGATCAATTAAAGGAATTAGGAATTAGCTTTACAAAAATCGCTCAAGGTATCCCAACTGGAGTAAGTCTAGAAAATGTCGATATGCTCTCATTAACTAAAGCAATAAAAGATAGAAAAGAACTTTAAAGCTCAAACACTCCACGCATTAACTGTGTAATCTTATCTTGATTAAATTTATTATCAAAAAATATATTAAATGCCAAAACCGCTTGATAAAGCAACATATCCCTACCATCTTTGTTTTGTACATTCAACTCATTAGCAAGGCGTAAAAATTGAGTATTTTTATTATAAATAACATCAAAGGCAAATTTTGAATTAGAAAAAATATCACTTAGCAAATGTTTATCACATGGCAATTCATCACCACAAAGCCCTGCTGAAGTGGTATTTACTACCAAATCGTAACTACTTGGAGTAAAATTTGTATGAGTATGGAATTTATAGTTATTAAACTGTTCGCTTTTATCGCTTCGGTTTAAAATCTCAACGTCCACTCCGCTAAGATCTAAAATATATGCAAGTGCTTTAGCAGTTCCACCAGCACCTAATATTAGCGCCTTATTAATTTTGCCAAATTCAGCAATTGCCATCATAAATCCAGGTGCATCGGTATTATAACCTTTAATCTTATCACCTATGCGAACTAATGTATTAATCGAGCCAATCTCCTTTGCGATACTATCAAGCTCATCGCAAAGGTTGATTACTGACTCTTTAAATGGAACGGTGATATTTGCCCCTTGAAGGTTATATTTTTTAAATTTATCAATTATATCACCACCTTGCTCTAGTAAAATCCTACCATATATTCCATTTATACCTAATCCGCAAAGCGCACTATTATGAAGCCTTGGCGAGATAGAATGCGATACAGGATTACCAAAAAGAGCAAAATATTTCATTATTATTTAACCCTATAAACAAAGGCGCCACTTGAGACATCTTGGCGTATTTTTTGAATATTTGATTCAATGTTAGAACCAAATGGACCAATTAGAATTTTTACTACTTTGTTACCATTTACAACAACTTCATGAGTTGTGTATTTATAGCCATTAGCTGTAATTCTTTTAATCAAAGCACTATTTCTATCGAGTTTAGATACAGATGCAACTTGAATATATGTTCCCTTAGCTAGGCCGTTTGTAGTAGCTGGCTCTTTTTTAGGTTCTACCTTTTTAACTGGTTCAGATTTTTTAACAGGTTCTTTTTTAGGTTCTACCTTTTTAACTGGTTCTACCTTTTTAGCTGGCTCTTTTTTAGGTTCTACATTTTTAACTGGTTCTTTTTTGTTATCTTTAACAGCTGGAGCAGTTGCACCAAATGGCTCTTCAACTTTTGGAGGTAGCACTGGCACAATCATACTAGGTGTAGTATCCATAGCAGCTTGAGCATTTTTATACTCATTTACTATATTTTCAAAACTCTCTTTAGAATTTGAATTATCACTAACAATTGGCACTTGTTCAAAAAGGTCATTTGAGCCACTATTATCTGATGTATTAGCAGGCAACTCAGCAGGTAGTAACAGACTATCAGATATATCGTTACCCTTTTTAGTCTCATTTGAATTTAAAAACTTCACAACAATCAATACTACAACAAAAATGATAACTAGCAACGCCACACCAATTAAAATTTTGCGTATACCACCAGACTTTTCCTCTTCGTTTTTATCTAGCAAGATATCTTGTAAATTATTATTTTCTTCCATAATTTATCCTTTACATATGTTTTGACCAGCTAGCACCACGCTCTTTTTGATAGAGCTCATATGGCAAGGCTAGAATATTATACTCTAATGGCATATCCATAGTAGGAAACATTCTCCACTCTTGAGGTAACTTTTGTGATAGCATCACTGATAGTTTATTAGCTATTTGACACCCTTCCATAAAGGTTGTATGACCTTTATGGACGTATAGATGTAAATGACCAGGGGTTTTGGTCTCATAAGCTGTGAAATTTATAAACCCTTCTTCTCTTAGTAGTAGCTGAGCCCTATGCCAAAAGCGTTCAGGCATTCTGCCATTATAGTCAAAAACAATATTTTCAACCTTATTTAACCTATTGATCAAAGAGTGTGCTACAATTATTTTACGCTCGGCATGTTCTCTTTGTATTGCTAGGCTAAGCGGTTCATCTACTCTTTCAAATTTATCAAAAAAATACCTACCCTTATGCTCAATCTTTTTTACAGTTAGATCACGCTTGATATAGTAGTGATCTGTAATCATCTTAATAAGCGATAAATCCATACGCTGCATTAGAATGTCGCTTTATTATAGATGATAAATTGATGAGCTAAATCTTTCAATTCGGCTGCGATTTTGCGTTGTTTATCAAGATTATTTATATCATCTAATACATCAGCAATGCGATTTGCAATTAACTCAAATTCAGCCTCTTTCATACCTCTAGCAGTAAGCGCTGGGCTACCTACTCTAATACCGCTTGTTATAAATGGACTTCTAATTTCGCCTGGGACTGTATTTTTATTTACCGTAATTCCTGCATTACCTAAAGCTATATCTGCATCTTTACCGCTAAAATCTTTATTTAAGAAACTAACAAGTACAAGGTGATTATCAGTACCACCACTTACTAGATCATATCCACGGCTAATTAAAACTTCACCAAGTTTTTTAGCATTTGCTTTGACTTGTTTGGCATATACTTTCCACTCATCGCTTAAATTATGCTTAAAGCCTACAGCCTTACCGGCTATAACATGCATTAATGGCCCACCTTGAATTCCTGGGAATATAGAGCTATTGATCTTTTTAGCAAATTCCTCATCGTTTGTCATGATGATACCGCCTCTTGGGCCTCTTAGAGTTTTATGTGTTGTGGAGCTTACTACATGGCAATGTGGAAATGGATGAGCATGCTCGCCAGCTACAACTAACCCCGCTATGTGCGCCACATCAGCAAATAAATACGCACCTACGCTATCAGCAATCTCTCTAAATCGCTTAAAATCTATCTCTCTAGTATAGGCACTCGCACCGCAAACTATCATCTTTGGTTTAACAATATTTGCAATATCAGCTACCTTATCATAGTTGATTCTACCATCTAGCTCAACACCATAAAAAAAACTCTCATAATACTTACCAGAGCTTGAAACCTTAGCACCGTGAGTTAAGTGACCACCATGGCTTAAATCCATACCTAAAATCTTATCACCTGGCTTTAAAAATGCTCCATAAACACCTTGATTTGCTTGGCTACCGCTATTTGGCTGAACATTAGCAAATTCACAACCAAAGAGTTTTTTACATCTATCAATTGCAATCTGCTCAATTTCATCTACAAATTCACAACCACCATAATATCTCTTACCAGGATACCCTTCGGCATATTTATTAGTCAAAATAGAACCCATAACTTCCATAACTTCAGGATATGTAAAATTCTCACTAGCAATCATCTCCAAATGATCGCACTGACGCTCAAGCTCTTTATTTAAAAGAGCGTAAATCTCTTTATCATAACTTTCTAAATTCATATTTACTCCTTAATTTTTTGGTTTCATCGCTGGAAATAATATAACATCGCGAATTGATTTTTTATTTAATAGTAGCATTACCAACCTATCAACACCAAGACCCCAACCAACAGTTGGTGCCATACCATATCCAAGAGCCCTACAATAATCCTCATCCATCTCATGAGCTTCATCATTGCCAGCATCTTTGCTCTGTATTTGAGCCTTAAATCTCTCATATTGATCAACTGGATCATTAAGCTCATTAAATGCATTTGCTAATTCTCGACCAGCGATAAATAGCTCAAATCTCTCTGCGATTTCAGGATTTTCATCACTTCTTCTTGAAAGTGGTGAAATTGAAATAGGGAAATCTGTTATAAATGTAGGATTAATTAGCTTACTTTCAACATAATTATCAAAAAGTTCAGCTTGTAAATGACCAAGATCTAACTTATCATTTGCTTCAAATTTATCCTCTTTTAATTTAGCCAATATCTTCTCTTTATCGCTTATAATTTCTCTATCTAACCCACCAATTTCTACAAGTGCATCAAGATATTTGATCCTTTTAAATGGCTTAGAAAAATCGATATTTTGACCATCAAATTCGATTATTTTATCCAAATTTAATTTATCAAGTAGTGTCGCAAATAACTCTTCAGTCAGATCCATAACCTCAAAATAATCATGCCAAGCCCAATAAAACTCAATACTAGTAAATTCAGGATTGTGAGTTAAATCCATCCCTTCATTTCTAAAGCAACGATTCATCTCAAATACTGCTTCCATACCACCTACGATAAGCCTTTTGAGATAAAGCTCTGGGGCAATTTTAAGATATCTATCTACGCCTAATGCATTATGATGAGTGATAAATGGCTTGGCATTAGCCCCGCCTGCTATTGGATGCATCATAGGAGTCTCAACTTCTAAAAATCCACGCTCTTCAAAAAACCTTCTGATAGTGCTAATGATGATTGAACGCTTAAGAAAATCATCTCTAACATCTCTATTCATAATCATATCTAGGTATCTTTGGCGATATCTTGTCTCTATATCAGTTAATCCATGAAATTTCTCAGGTAATGGAGATATGGCCTTAGTAGCAAGAGTGATATGGCTTGCATGTAGGCTAAATTCACCTGTTTGAGTTATAAAAGCATAGCCTTTAACAAGGATTATATCACCAACTTCAAGATTTTTTTTGAATTTAGTATAATCCTCCTCGCCTATACTAGCTAATGAGTAATAAATTTGGATATTATCGCTCTCATCTTCTATATTGGCAAATGTTGATTTCCCAGCTACTCTTTTTAGTTTTATTCTACCAGATATAACTACCTCTTCTTGGGCTTTTCTCTCACCTTCAGGAAGTTCTTTTATATATCCAAATTTGCTCTTAAACTCAGAAATATTCATCTCTCTTTTTAAGAAATGCGGATAAGGGCTAACTCCCATTTGTCGTAGCTCATCAGCCTTAGCTAGACGAGTTAATTCTAATTCAGTATCAAAAATCAATTAAATTCCTTTTATCTTTTGTTTATTGCATTCACTACAAACACCATATAGTTGCATAATATGGCCAGTAAGCTTAAAGCCATGCTCTTTAGCAATTGCTAGCTGGCGCTTTTCTATAATCTGGTCTTCAAACTCAACTATCACACCACACTGCCTACAGATCATATGGTCGTGATGAGGCTTATTGGCTAGTTCAAATTTCTTACCCTGCACACCAAAACTAATTGATGTTACCATACCTGATTCTTCAAGTAAATTTAGACTTCTATAAACTGTAGCAATACCGACATTTAGTCCTGGATGGCGTTCTTTGATATACAAATATAACTGCTCTGGGGTAAAATGCTCACTATTATTATATAATGTTTGTAAAAGTACTTCACGCTGTTTGGTATATTTTAAACCATTATCTCGTAATACCCTCTTAAATCTCTCTAGCAACGCATCATATTCAATATTTTCTATCATTGCTCCACCTTAGTTAAATTTTCTTCTACTCCCTCAGCACTATCTAAAAGCTCAGGAACGACAATCTGACCACTCTCTACACTCTCTTTAACTTTACTAACATCCATTGCCATAATAAATTGACCAGCGCTTAATAATATTGGATAAACCTTACTGCCTTCAAAAAATGGAGATATTTTCTGATTTAATACTGAAATTTTTGATACAATCGCAGCTAAAATGGCAAGAACTAAAAATATCTTTGCTGCTCCAACAAAAAATCCCAATAATCTATCCACAAATCCCAATCCGCTCATTTTTAACATCTTTGATAGTAGATTACCAAGCATCAAACATACAAACCAAAATACTAATAAAGCAAGTAAAAATCCAAAGAAAAATTCTGCCGAATCACTGAGTTGATATATATAAAGACTTATTAAATCTCCAACTAAATTTGCATTTCTACTAGCGATAATCACACCACCAATAATACCTATAAGGCCAAAAACTTCCTTAATAAGGCCATTTATAATACCCTTAATTCCTAAAATAATCACTACAGCGATAATAATAATATCAAACCAAGTAATAAAATCCATCAATTTTTCTCCATTAATTTAAATTTGTCGCATTAAATTGCATCGCAATATCTTTTGTTATTATATTTTCATTTAGTGCTTTTTGTATCTCGTTTGCCATAATTCTCATACCACTTTGTGAGCTACCAAGTTGCATTTGAGAGAGGATTTGATGAATTTTCCCCTCTCTTATTAAATTTGAAATTGCGATATTGTTTAGCATAATCTCAAAAAGCGCAACCCTACCTCCACCAATTTTTGGAAGTAAATTTTGAGAAATTACAGCTATTAATGATGAGGCTAAAGAACTTTTGATATATGCTTGATCACTTGTAGCAAAACTATCTATTATTCTATTTATAGAGCTTACAGCTGAGTTTGTATGTAGTGTTGCAAAGACCAAATGCCCTGTTTGAGCCGCTTCAATAGTCATTGCCATAGTCTCTTTATCACGCATCTCTCCAACTAAAATCACATCTGGATCCTCTCTAAGAGCATATTTTAACGCTCGTGAAAATGAGCTTGTATCGCTTCCAACATTTCTATGCGAAAATAGTGAGTTTTTGCTAGTATGAATAAATTCTACTGGATCTTCAATAGTAATGATGTGTTTATTTTGACTGTGATTTATCTCATTTAAAATTGCTGCTAGCGTAGTACTTTTGCCACTTCCTGTAGCTCCAGTTATTAGAATTAGTCCCTTTTGTTTCTTAGCTAAATCAAATAATATATCGGGTGCGCAAATATCATCGAGTGTTGGTATCTCTAGCGGTATAGTACGAAATGCAGCCGAAAGCTCACCATTCATAGTATAATAATAATTTACTCTAAATCTACTATTGCCAAGATCAATAGAAAAATCAAGCTCTTTAAATTTTTTTAATTCAGCTTTTTGCTCTTCATCTATAAGTGGTAGGCAAATTTCTTCTATATCATTTGGTGTTAGAACTACATTTCCTGTAGAAACTAGCTCTCCATCAATTCTAATCTTTGGCATACTTCTAGCTACTAGGTGTAAATCACTAGCTTTCTTATCTATTACCAAATCAAGCAAAGATCTTATAGCCATATTCTACTCGATAATTTTTGGAACTTCAAAACTTTTGCCCTGTTTTTGTGGAGCATTTTGTAAAATTATATCTATTACATCACTCTTGCGTGGTTCATCATCTCTAAGTGGAGTTCCACCGCTTACGGTACTTACTGCAGCTTCTATGCCATCTAAATTTAACTCATTTAAAACATCAACAAAATCGACAATCTTGCTAAGTTGACCCTTAAACTCTTCACGCTTATCATCCGGAATCTTTAGTGCGCTTAATTTCTCTAATTTTTCAAGCATTTTATCATCAATTTGCACAGTTTCACCCCAAATTTAAAATTTTTGAGCGATTATATCATAAGTTTTCTTAGATAGAAATTATCAATATTAGGAACTTTTTAATAATTACCTTTTTATTTGTTAGATTTAAGATAATTTATGATAAAATTAGCAAATTTTTTATTTTTAAAGGATATTACTTTGGCAGTTAAAGAGAATATTGACTATATTAAAAATGAGATTAGCTCTCAAGAACAACTATTAGAAAGCGCTATAAAAAGTGAGAGATTTTTTAAACGCAATAAAAAGAGCTTTATCGCTGCAGGAATTGTTATAGTTATTGCACTTGTTGGTTATAGCATATCAAATGCTTTACAAGAAGCTAGTAAAGCAGAAGTTAATAAAGCCTATAATACCTTAATAAATCACCCAGACGATAGTAATGCAAAACAAATTTTAATATCTAAAAACCCATCTTTATATGCTCTTTTTGTAATTAAAACAGCTGATTTAAGCTCAACTACAATTATAGATGAGGCGATCAATTTAGAGATCGATCCGCTTTTAAAAGAAATTTTAATAAATTTAAAAGGCCAAGAATCGGCTAAAATTTTATCAAATTATAATGCTTTAATCGATGGTTATGAACTATTAAAAGATGGCAAAACCGATGCTGCAAAGGCTGAATTTGCAAAAATTCCTCTTAATTCACCACTTCAACAAATTACTAAAAATTTAGAGCATTATCAAGGAAAATAGTATGAATTACAAAGCTTATATTCTATCATCTTTAATACTTTTTATGCTTGTTGGTTGTTATACTAAAAGAGAGTATTATAAACCTGAGAGTGTATCTAGTAATATAGAATTTACTGGCTCATTAAGCTCAACCATTCAACAAACTAGCAAATATGGTGCTGTATTAAAAAATGGTAGTGTGCTACTAAAAAGTGGAAAGATTATAGAGCTAAATTTGCTTAAAGATGATAACTTTTTAGGAGAGTATCAAGATAAGCTTTTAGTTGCTAATATTGATGGCTCATTTAAAGTCTTAGTTGATAGTGATGAGTATTACACAAATAAATTTAACACTCGCATAGTCTCAGCCTCTATAAATGATAATCATCTAGCTGCTCTAAGTGCTGATAATACTATATACCTTATTGATATGATTAGTGATACAATTCTTTTGGAGTATAATATCGGTATAACCTATGCAATCGATGCAAAGATGGCAAATCCAATATTTCTAAACTCAATTATAGTATATCCAACACTTGATGGTAAAATTATGATTGTTGATAGAGCTAATGGAAGAATTTTACGTGATGCAGTTGTTAGTAGTGAGCCGTTTTTTAATAATATTATATTTCTTGATTTGCTAGGCGATAAAATGTTTGCAGCGAGCGCTACAAAATTTATGGCAATTGACCCTAATGGTGTTAAATATTATGATGGCCAAATAAAAGATGTTTTAATTTACTCTGGTAAAATTTATATTTTCTTAAAAGATGGAGTGGTAGAGATTTTGGATTTGGAGCTAAATAAAATTGGCAGTCAAAACTTTAAATTTGCCATATTTGCAGGTGCAATTCCACAAGATGATAAGCTATATATCTTTGAAAAAACCGGATATATGTTTATAACGGATCTAAATTTACAAAATACTCAAGTAATTGAGCTAGACTCAGAAATTAGCAAAAAAAGCTTCACAGGTGCGGACGCTTTCTACTATGATAATGAGATATTAAAATTAAAATAATGGATAATAGAATTTGTAATATTTTTAACCAGCGTAAAATTTTACTTAAAAATTTACGCACTCTTGATATTAAAGAATTTAGTAAAAAGCGTAATTATCAGCTATTTTTAGGAATAGATAAAAGCGGATTTTATAATCTTATCTTTTTTAGGGATTCAAAAAGTAGATTTGTGAGTAAAGAACTTGAGGAGCTAAGAGAAATTAGCGAACTTGTTAAGAGGAAATTTGATACAAACATAGTTAAATTTGGACTTTTTTACAGCTCGCCGATCTGTTCAAAGGTTCTAAAATCAAATTCAGATTGGAAATTTTATGATTTTATGTGATATTGGAAATACAAATGCCTCATTTTTTGATGGTAGAAGAGTTTGGAATTTAACCATTGATGAATTTATGGCTTATGAGCCAACAGAAAAAATTTACTACATTAATGTAAATGATAAAGCTGAACAAAAACTTTTAAACCATTTATTTATCGATATTTCATCATATATTAAGTTAAATAGCACATATATTGGTTTAGGCATTGATAGGGCTGCTGTATGCTATGCTATAAATAATGGCCTAATTGTAGATGCTGGAAGCGCTATAACTCTTGATTTAATGGCAAATGGTTGTCATATTGGTGGTTTTATAATTCCTGGGATATCTACAACACTTAAAAGTTTGCAAAATATCTCACCACGACTAAATTTGCCACTAAATACAAATATAGATCTAGATTGCCTACCACAACGCACACAAGATGCTATCAGCTATGGAATAATCAAACCAATTGTAAGTTTAATTAGCGATTTTTCAAGCCAAAAAACGATATATTTTACTGGCGGAGATGGGGAGTTTTTGTCTAAGTTTTTCTCTCAAGCTATCTATGATAGAATGCTAATATTTCGTGGTATGCAAAGAGCGATAAATGAAAATAAGGAGATTTTATGCTAAGTGTAGCATTACCAAAGGGTAGAATTGCTGAGCAGACTTTAGAAATTTTTAGCAAAATTTTTGGAAGTGAGTTTAAATTTGAAGATAGAAAACTCATTATGACAAAGGGTGAATTTAAATTTCTAATGGTACGAAATCAAGATATCCCAACTTATATCACCGAAGGTGCTGCAGATATCGGTGTAGTCGGACTTGATGTATTAGAAGAGCATAGATGCGATGTGCTTAGATTGCTTGATCTTGGACTTGGGCGATGCAAGGTTTGCATTGGTATTAAAGAAAACCAAAGACTAGACTATAGCAAACCAGAGCTAAAAATTGCTACAAAAATGCCAAATATTACCAAAAATTATTTTGACCAAAAAGCGATTGCAGTTAAGATTATTAAACTTTATGGTTCTATTGAGCTAGCTCCACTTGTTGGACTTAGCGATGCTATTGTGGATATTGTTGAAACTGGCACTACAATGAGACAAAATGGCCTAAAAGTAGCCGAAGAAATAATGACTAGTAGCGCTCATTTGATTGCTAATAAAAATAGTTTTATAACTAAACGTGATGAAATTTTATCACTTTATCATCAGATAAATAGTATAATCCAAAACTAAATTTAAGGCAAAATATGAGTCCATATATTTTTATTCCACTATCTACGCTGATTTTTTTGGGAATAAATTTATATACTTATAAACGTCTTAAACAAAACTTGATATTGGTCAAATTTAAATGGAGTTTACGAGTAGTTTTTGGGTTAATATTTTTATTTGAAGTAGCCTATTTTATATCTATTAAAAGCTCTCCACTACCATCGCTAATCTATCAAATTTCTATCATCTGTATTGGCGTGAGCTTTATGCTTTTTTGTACCATTTTACCATTTCATATTGCACTACTTTTTATTAGTAAACTTAGTAAAAATTCTCAAAAAATTGCCAAATTTATAATAGATATCTGTGTAATTTTTGGCTTTTTTATGTATATTATAGTAGGTGCTTATAATGCTAATTTTAACACTATTATTACTACCAAAGAAATAAAGATTAAAAATCTTAAAACTCCGCTAAATTTAGCCATAATTACTGATGTGCATATCGGACAATTTTATCAAAAAGATTTTATGGCCAGCCTTGTTGATAGGATAAATTTACTCCGTCCAGATGCTTTACTAATCGTAGGCGATTTGGTTGATTTAAAAAGCGATGAGTTAAAAGACTTTCTTGAACCACTCAAAGGTGTTCAGAGCAAATTTGGTACTTTTATGGTTGTTGGAAATCACGAATATTATCATGGCCTTAGTGGGTTATTGAATAAATTTAAAGAGCTTGGAATTAAGGTTTTAGAAAATGAAAATCTTAATATTGGTGGAGTAAATTTAGCTGGTGTTTATGATATTACAGGCTTTAAAATGGGTGAGTTTGTTCCTGATTTTGTCAATGTATTTAATGGCATTAATCCAAATTTACCTACAATTTTGCTTACTCATCAGCCTCGTTCACTCAAATATTTAAAACGTGATGTAGATCTAGTTATTTGCGGACATACGCATGGTGGGCAGATTTTTCCATTTTCGTTCCTAGTATGGCTAAATCAAAAATATGTCTATGGATTATATAATATCAATAATAATATGCAATTATATGTTAGTAGTGGTGCTGGGCTTTGGGGGCCACCTTTTAGAGTTGGATCAAATAGCGAAATAGTATATTTAAAGCTTTTAGGAGATTAATATGGATTATAATAAATTTTCAAACTACTTTGGTCTGATAGCGCACTATAAATTCCCAAAATTACTTCAAAATGCTATAAATAACTGGTATGTTAAAAAATTTCAAATAGATATGAGTGAGTTTAATCCAATTGGTAGCTATGATAGCTTAAACGCCCTATTTACAAGAGAGTTAAACTCACCAAGAACGCTTGGCGATGGATTTGTTTCACCAAGTGATGGATTGTGCTTTGAGTGCCAAAAAGGTGATAATCTAAAAGCTTATAGCATCAAATCCAAAAGCTATAGCGTAGATGAGTTGCTAGGCAAATCTCTTGAAAAAGGCGAGTTAGATGGTGAGTTTGACTATCTAAATATCTATCTATCACCACGAGATTACCATCACTATCACGCACCTTGCGATATGGAAATTATAAGTCTAAACTACACCCCTGGAACGCTTTTTAGCGTAGCTAGAAGCGCCCTTTTAAAGCATGATAATCTATACGCTAGAAATGAAAGAGTTGTATTAAAAGCAAGATTAGCTAATGATAAATTAATCTGGATGGTATTTGTAGGCGCTTTAAATGTAGGAAAGATGAAATTTGATTTTGAACCAAGAGTTAGCACCAATTCAAATTTATCTCCCGCTTTTTATAATTACAATAATTTAAGCTTAAAAAAAGGCGAACATATAGGCAATTTTGAGCTAGGCTCAACCATTGTTATAATCAGTCAAAATGGTGCTATAAACTACCAAATAAAAAGAGATATGACTCTAAAACAAGCCCAAAGCATAGCCCAAATAATAGGCTAAATCAACTGCTAGATTTTAGCTTAGCTGCTAGGGTTTGTAAATTTTTTATCCTATTTTCATGACTTGGGTGAGTGCTTAAAAACTCCAATCCACCATCACCTGAATGCTCTTGCATCTTCATCCATAATGACGCTGCACCATCTGGATTAAATCCCGCCATATACGCAAGCTCTAGCCCTATTTCATCGCTCTCATTTTCATGCGAACGACTAAAAGGCAGAGATATCCCCACATTAGCAGCCAAATTCGCAACTCCTAAAATAGTATTATCCACCCCAAAAACCGAAGCTACATTGATTAATCCACTCTTTATCATCTCTTGGCTTTGTTGCTCTCTTACATGCTCTCTTAAGGCGTGAGCAATCTCGTGAGCTAGGATAAATGCTATCTCATCATCATTTAAATTCAACTTCTCTATAATCCCTGTATATACAGCTATCTTGCCACCAGCCATACACCAAGCATTGATAGTATCACTCGTAATTACATTTACCTCCCAATCCCACTTTGTGCTATCTTGTCTAAAATATGAAGTTTTAGCAATTAATCTATTTGAGATATTTTTAACCCTATTTGTAAGATTTGGGTCTTTATTTAGAGTATTTGACTCCCTTGCTTTTTGTATCACCTCGCCATAAGCTTTAGCAGATGCTTCATTTATCTCATCGCTAGATATCAGCATTAGCTGCGTTCTATCAACTTCTGAGCGACCTACATTTGTGGTATTTTGCATACAACCAACAAAAAATATAAGAGCAAATATCAATATAAATTTTTTCATATTTTTCCTTAAAATTTATTTTGGTGATTCTATCCAATTTTATCTAGTAAAATCCTAAATTTGCTAGAATTTAAGATTTATTTGGCTATAATCACGCATTTTATAGAAATTCAAAAGGTTAAAAATGAATAAATGGAATAAAGATAGTTGGAGAGATTATAATATTTTACAACAACCGGTGTATCCCGATACTAGCAAGCTTAGAGAGTGTGAAGATAAGCTGAGCAAACTCCCACCACTTGTATTTGCAGGTGAAGTTAGAAATCTCAAAAATGAGCTAGCTAAGGTCACTCAAGGCCATGGCTTTTTACTTCAAGGTGGAGATTGCGCTGAGAGCTTTGCTAACTTTAATGCGGTAAATATCCGTGATATGTTTAAGATTATATTACAAATGGCGATTGTCCTTACCTTCGCTGGTGGCTGTCCTGTAGTCAAGGTCGGTCGTGTAGCAGGTCAATTTGCCAAACCTAGAAGTAGCGATTATGAAGAGATAAATGGGGTTAAGCTCCCTAGCTATAGAGGCGATATCATAAATGGATTTGAATTTAATGAATCAGCTAGAGTCCCAGATCCTAAAAGAATGATAGATGCCTACTATCAAAGCGCATCTACGCTAAATCTTCTAAGGGCATTTTCAAGAGGTGGATTGGCTAATTTACACGAAGTTCATAGATGGAATTTAGGATTTGTAAAGCGAAGTGAATTAGATGAAAAATTCGAAAAACTAGCTTCCGAGCTTACAAATGCTCTTAAATTTATGGAGGCTTGTGGGGTTACAACCTCTAATACCCCAACACTAAGCGAAACCAAATTATACACTTCTCACGAAGCACTTTTACTTCCATACGAAGAGGCTCTTACAAGGGTTGATAGTTTAAGCGGAGATTGGTATGACTGCTCTGCTCACATGCTTTGGATAGGTGAGAGAACCAGAGGAGTCGATGATGCTCATGTCCATTTCTTAAGCGGAGTTAAAAATCCAATCGGATGTAAAATCGGCCCAAATGCCACAGCCGATGATGTGATAAAATTAGCCAACAAACTAAACCCAAATAACGAAAATGGCCGCCTAAATATCATCATCAGAATGGGAGCTGATAAGATAGAGAGTCGCTTGCCAAATATCTTAAAAGATATTAAATCCGAAGGGCTAAATATCTTATGGAGTATTGATCCTATGCATGGCAACACGGTAAAAGCGTCAAATGGATATAAGACTCGTGAATTTGATAATGTTTTAAGAGAGGTTAAGAGCTTCTTTGATATCCATCACGCTTGTGGCACCATACCTGGTGGCGTCCATTTAGAGATGACAGGTCAAGATGTTACAGAGTGTACTGGTGGTGCATTTAAGGTGACTCAAGAGGCTCTTGCTAGTCGCTATGAGACTCAATGCGACCCAAGACTAAATGCCGATCAAGCCTTAGAGCTTGCCTTCTTAATCGCAGATGAAGTGAAAAAATCTCGCTCATAAGCTATGGCCTTTGCCATAGCTTTTATTGATATAATTTAAATTCCAAATAACTATATAAGCATATTTTTGGTATAATCCATCACTATTTTTACACAAGGTGATATATTATGGATTATCTACAAATCAAAAGATCAACAAATTTAAAAGGCAAAATCACAATTAGTGGCGCCAAAAATGCCGCTTTGCCGATAATCGCTATGACAATTTTAGCCAAAAATAGAGTAACAATCCAAAATACACCTCAAGTTGCTGATATAAAAACATTGATAAAACTACTACAAAATTTAGGCGCTAAAGCTGAATTTAAAAACTCAACCCTACAAATAGATACCGCAGATATAAACTCCACAAAAGCGACATACGATATTGTCCGCACTATGCGTGCTTCAATTTTAGTCCTAGGGCCGCTACTTGCTAGATTTGGTCATTGTGAAGTCTCGCTTCCTGGAGGGTGCGCTATTGGGGCTAGACCGATTGATCTTCATCTAAGCGCTTTAGATAAAATGGGTGCTAAAATTGAGATAAAAGATGGCTATGTGATAGCCGATGCCAAAGATGGATTAAATGGAGCTAATATTGTTTTTGATAAAATCACAGTTACAGGCACTGAAAATATCATAATGGCTGCGGCCCTAGCAAATGGAGTTACTAAGATATTTAACGCAGCCAAAGAGCCCGAAGTCGTCCAACTATGTGAAATTTTAAACCAAAATGGCGTCAAAATAGAAGGCATTGCAACAAGTGAGCTAACAATACATGGAACAAATAGAAATCTTATAAATTTAGATGAAATCACAGTAATACCTGATAGAATAGAAGCTGGAACCTACATGTGCGCTGTGGCGATTGCTGGTGGGGATGTTACAATAGAAAATATAAATCCCGATCACCTAGTGGCGATCACTTCCAAGCTTTGTGATATGGGAGTTGAGTGTAAGCTTAGCCAAAATTCAATAAGAGTAATTAGCGATGGCAATTTAAAACCATGTAATATTATCACAACCGAATTCCCCGGCTTCCCTACCGATATGCAAGCGCAGTTTATGGCTCTAGCATCTATCGCTGATGGTGTATCTAGCATTGATGAGAGACTTTTTGAAAATCGTTTTATGCATGCTAGTGAGTTATCTCGCATGGGCGCTGATATAAAACTAAATGGCCATATAGCCACCATAACCGGAGGCAGTTTAAATGGCGCTGATGTGATGGCGACTGATTTAAGAGCTAGCTCAGCACTCATCATAGCAGCCTTAAGAGCAAAAGGAACTACAAGAATTCACCGAATTTACCACCTAGATAGAGGTTATGAGAATTTAGAATCCAAACTCACAGCAATCGGAGCTGATATAAAAAGATTAAGAGAGTAAGATATGAGAGTTGATGAGATATTTGAATTTGCTAGAAATTTAAAGTCACTAAATAGTAGCGAAATTTTACCGCTTAATTTAGCCGTTGGGCGAGTGCTCTTTGAGGATATTATCGCTACTAAGTCCTTACCGGCTTTTGATAACTCTGCTCTAGATGGATATGCCTTTGCTTATGCTGATATCGCAAATCCACTTAAGATAAAAGGCATTATCTTAGCTGGAGATAAAAATAGCTATGAAATTAACAAAAATGAGTGTTACAAAATTATGACCGGAGCAGCATTCCCTAAAGGCTCTGATAGTGTCGTAATGATAGAAAATGAGTCTTTTGATGAAAATGGAAATTTAATAGTCCCACAAGATACTCCTAAAAATAACGCTAGAAAAATAAAAGGCGAAGAGATAAAATCTGGCGAACTTTTATTAGCCAAGGGTGCTATGCTAACGCCGGCTAATATAATGCTATTAGCCGCTCAAGGAGTTAGCTATATTAAGGTGCTTAGAGAGCCTAGAATCGCTATTTTTAGCAGTGGAGATGAGATAAATGAACCGTGGGGAGAGTGCGATGAATTATCCATATATAATGCAAATGCCTTTGGGATTATATCAGCATTAAGTCAAAATGGATTTAAAAGTGAATATAAAGGGATTTTAAAAGATGAATTTTCATCTATAAAAGAAGCTATTAATAACTCTTTAGATTATGATATCATCATCACAAGCGGTGGCGCTAGCAAAGGAGAGGCTGACTATATGAGTGAAGTATTAAATTCGCTCGATTTCAATCCACTATTTAGCTCAATTGATGCACGCCCAGCTAAACCAACAAAATGCTATAAAAAAGATAATAAACTTATCTTTGTATTACCTGGCAATCCAATGTCGTGTTTATTAGCAACATATATCGCCGTTATACCATATATCAAGAGAGTAGCTGGATGGAGTAACTATATGCTAGAGTCGCAAATTGCCAAATTCAAAGGCAACTTAAAACTCAAAGCTAGTAGAGCAAATATAGTAATAGGCCAAGCAAATAATGGCGAATTTAGGGCTACAAATAATAATATTTATAGCCCTTCCATGATAAAACCAATATCTTTATCAAATTTTATATATATCTCTGATATCGGTCAAAGTGAAATTTTCGATAATCAAGAGATAAAAATTTATAAAATCTCTTGACAAATAGGTAAAAATATGATAATATTCCGTCTCAATTTTACAAAATGCGGGAATAGCTCAGGGGTAGAGCACAACCTTGCCAAGGTTGGGGTCGCGAGTTCGAATCTCGTTTCCCGCTCCATTTTTTTACTTCTTATTTTTTCTATTCCTCTTTTTAGTAGCTCTTTAATTGATGAACTTCATAAGGCTATTTATGATGAATTTCCATCAGCTAAGATAAATTCTATTAATATAGATAATCACAATGAACTACCAGTAAATTTTAATGAGTTAAAATTAAAAAATATTATCTTGCTTGGCTTACGTGATGATAGTGGAACATTTAGAGCAGTCTATACTACACCAAATTCTACCAGTAAAAGTATATTTTATAAATTCAAAATCGATTTTAAGCTCCCAGTATTAGTTGCTACTAAAGACATTGGGCGAGATCATATACTAAATTTAAGTGATTATAAACAAAAATTTGTAAGTCTCAAGGATTATGATAAGCAAGCTATCATAAATCCATCCAATCACCAACTTATAACTAAAAGCAAAATCAAGCGTGGCAAAATTCTAACTAATCGCCAATTTAAAACCCTAAGCGATGTCAAAAAAGGTGATAAGATTACTGCTATTATAGAAGATGGATCTTTAAAAGTAGAAATATTAGTAACCGCACTCAATGACGGCAATATCGGACAAATAATCAGTGTTAAAAACCAAAATAATCAAACCCTAAAAGCCCAAGTAGTAGGCAAAAACCAAGTCATCATAAAATAGAGGTAAAAATGAAATCATGCATATATCCAGGAACCTTTGATCCTATCACTAATGGTCATCTAGATGTTATTAGACGAGCTTGTAATGTCTTTGATAGAGTTATTGTAGCAGTAGCACTAAATGAGTCTAAAAAGCCGTATTTTAACTACGATCAACGAATCGAACTTGCCCGCTTAGCGACTAAGGAACTATCTAGTGTTGAGGTTACAGGATTTAATAATCTCTTAATCGATTTTGCTAAATCACAAAATATTAATACTGTTGTGCGAGGTCTAAGAGCTGTGAGTGATTTTGAATATGAATTACAAATTGGTTATGCAAATGCTTCGTTGTGGAGCGAATTTGAGACGATTTATTTTATGCCAAGTCTTAAAAATGCCTTTATTTCTAGTTCTATTGTCCGCTCAGTTTTACGCCACGATGGTGATATTAGTTCACTTGTCCCATCTAAAGTATATAAAAAAATAAAGGAAGAATATGCTAATTAATTTTGAAGGTGTCGATGGAGCTGGTAAATCTACTCAAATAAATCTGCTAAAAGAGATTTACAAAGATGCTATAATAACTAAAGAGCCAGGTGGCACAGAGCTTGGATTGATGATTAGAAATTATTTAATGAGTAGTGCGAGTAAAATATCACAAAAAGCAGAAATTTTTCTATTTTTAGCAGATCGTGCCGAGCATTATGAAAAAGTTTTAAAACCCAATTATGGAAATTTGATTTTAAGCGATAGAAGCTTTGTATCTGGTCTTGCATATGCTATGGCAAATGATGATAATCTAGATATAAAAACCTTAATTGAACTAAATAAATTTGCGCTTTGTTCGGATTTTGGAGATAAATTTGTATTTTTAAAAGCAAATGAGAATTTAATCCGTCAAAGGCTTTTTAGTAGAGGTCAAAATGATGATATTGAAAGTCGTGGAATTGAGTATTTAATGAGAGTTCAAGAATTTATGAGTATAATACTCACCGATTTAAAATTTGAAGTCTTAGAGATCGATGCCTCACTAAGCCCAGAAATTATACATAATAAAATAAGGAAATTTATATGATTAATGCTCTTCGTGGTATGAAAGACCTACTTGAAAACGATGGAAAACTATATAAATTTATAATTGATACCTGTGAAGCTGTGGTTAAAAACTATGGCTATGAGTTTTGCGAAACACCAAAACTAGAAGAGACCGCACTATTTAAGCGAAGTGTTGGCCAAAGTAGCGATATAGTCGGTAAAGAGATGTATCAATTCACAGATAAAAGTGGCAATGATGTCTGTCTTCGCCCTGAAGGAACTGCTGGAGTTGTAAGAGCATTTATAGAGAATAAATTTGATAGAGCTGGTGGAGTTAAAAGATATTTTTATCACGGTAGTATGTTTAGATATGAGCGTCCTCAGCGTGGACGTCTAAGAGAATTTCATCAATTTGGCGTAGAGTGTTTTGGGGAATCAAGTGTATATGAGGATGCATCTGTAATTTTAATGTTAAATGAGATTTTCAATAGGCTTAAAATTAAAACCACACTAAAAATCAACTCACTAGGCGATAGTCAATGTATGCCAGCATATAAAGAAAAATTAGTTAAATTTGTTGAAAATAATAAAGAAAATTTATGTGATGATTGCTTAAGAAGACTTGATACTAACCCTATTAGGATACTTGATTGCAAAAGCCAGAGTTGTCAAAATATCTTAAAAGATGCTCCGCTTATTACTCAAAATTTAAATCAAATTTGTAACGATGATTTTAATAAACTTCAAGAGATTTTAAAAGCAAATGGAGTTGAATTTCAAATCGATCCAAAACTCGTACGTGGACTTGATTACTACTGCAAAACTGCCTTTGAGTTTATTAGCGATGATATTGGCTCACAAAGCGCAGTCGCAGGTGGCGGTAGATATGATAAACTCTGTGAATATCTAGATGGCAAACCTACTCCAGCAGTTGGCTGGGCTATGGGTATTGAGAGAGTTATGGAGATTTTAAAGCAAAAAGAGTCGCAAAATATCCGTCAAGGTATCTATATCTGTGCTTTAAATCCAAATTTAATTGATGAAATTTACAAAATCGCTCAAACTCTAAGAAAAAGATATATAACCGAAATTTCATATGAAGCCAAAAGCCCAAATAAGCATCTAAATATAGCTGATAAAAAGGGATTTGAGATATTTTTATGTCTTGGTGATGATGAGTTTAGCCAAGGTCAAATTTGGTACAAAAATCTACAAAAAAAAGATGAAAAACGAATATCTATAGCAAATTTGGAGGGTGAAATATGACACACGACTATGGACTAAGCCTGTGGGGAGATTCAAATTTTATCACTGATAGTGGCAAAGTCTGCTTAAATAGCGACTTAAAACCAGCACTTATTGATATCGTAAAAGATATTAGAAACGATGGTTATCGTGGACCACTTTTACTAAGATTTCCACACCTTATTAAAAAACAAATTGTACAGGTATACTCTAGCTTTGAAAGAGCTAAAAAAGAATTTGGCTATAGCGGAAGCTTTAATGCTGTCTATCCACTTAAGGTAAATCAATATCCAGGATTTGTAGAAAATCTAGTTAAAATTGGAGAAAGCTATGGATATGGATTAGAGGCTGGCTCAAAGGCTGAGTTACTACTAGCTATGGCCTATAATAACTATGGAGCACCAATTACCGTAAATGGATTTAAAGATAACGAGCTAATTGATATTGGCTTTATCGCTGCTGAGATGGGACATAATATCACTCTTACAATAGAGGGATTAAATGAGCTAAAATCGATAATCTCTACTGCCAAAGAGAGATTTAAACCAAAGCCAAATATCGGTCTTAGAATCAGGCTTCATAGCAGTGGTACAGGCGTTTGGGCTAAAAGTGGTGGGATAAATTCCAAATTTGGCTTAACATCAACAGAACTAATTGAAGCAGTAAATTTACTAAAAGAAAATAACCTAATTGAGCAATTTACTATGATTCATTTTCATATTGGAAGTCAAATAAATGAAATTCATCCGCTCAAAAAAGCTCTTATAGAAGCAGGAAATATATACGCCGAACTTCGCAAAATGGGCGCAAAATCTCTAAAAGCTATAAATTTAGGCGGCGGTTTGGCTATTGAGTATTCACAATTTAAAGATAATCCAAGCAGGAATTACACACTTAAAGAGTATGCAAATGATGTTGTGTTTTTACTAAAAAGCATTGCTAATCAAAAAAATGAGATTGAACCTGATATATTTATAGAAAGCGGTAGATATATAGCTGCATCTCATGCTGTATTAGTAGCTCCTGTACTTGAGCTATTTAGTCAAGAATATACAGAAGAAAAACTAATATTAAAAGAGAACAATCCTCCACTAATTAGTGAATTATATGATCTATATAGAAGTATAAAGCCAAGTAATGCTATAGAGTATCTCCATGATGCAATTGATCATATGGAGAGTGTTCTTACTCTATTTGATTTAGGCTATGTAGATCTCCAAGATAGATCAAATAGCGAAATTTTAGTCCATTTAATTATGAAAAAAGCGATCTCACTTTTAGGAAATAAACAAAATTATGCAGAGCTTTTAAAAATTCAAGAAGAGGTGCAAGAGAGATATTTGGTTAATTTTTCAATGTTTCAAAGCTTGCCTGATTTTTGGGGGCTTGGACAAAACTTCCCTGTAATGCCGCTTGATAGATTAGATGAACGCCCTACCCTATCAGCATCTATTTGGGATATTACTTGTGATAGCGATGGCGAAATTAGCTTTGATGCGACTAAAAATCCGCTATTCTTGCATGATGTTGATTTAGAAAAAGAGGATTATTTTTTAGGATTTTTCCTTGTTGGTGCATATCAAGAGGTTCTTGGAATGAAACACAATCTCTTTACCCACCCTACTGAAGCTACAATAATCATCAATGAAGAGGGCAATTATGAGATAAAAAATATCTTAGAATCACAATCTGTCATGGATATATTAGAGGATTTAGACTATGATATACATGCTATTAGAGATACTTTAAATGAACGAATAGAAAATTCAACACTAGTAGATGAAAAACAAAAAAAGCATATTCTAGGCGAACTATATCTATTCTTAAACGATAATGGATATCTAAAAACCATAGGCTAATGATGGGTATTTTTCAAATTATTAAAGAGGATTTATCTCAGCCTAAAGTACAAGATCCAGCATATCGTAGCTGCATAGATCTTATCTTTAATTATCCTGGAGTATGGGCAGTAGCCAATCATAGAATTATCCATATTTTATGGAATAAAAAGTGGCATAAATTAGCCAGAATACTTGCTGGAATTAGTAATTTTTTAACCAGAGTTGATCTACACCCAGCAGCAGTTATTGGAAGAAGAGTATTTATTGATCATGCTACTGGAATAGTAATTGGTGAGACAACTATAGTTGGCGATGATTGCTTGATTTATCAAGGAGTCACCTTAGGTGGGGTAAGTTTAGATAAAGGCAAACGCCATCCTACATTAGAAAATGGCGTAGTTGTCGGTGCTGGAGCTAAAATTTTAGGCAATATCACCATAGGAACTGGCTCTAAAATAGGCGCAAATTCAGTAGTAGTCAAAGATGTACCACCACACTCTACGGCTGTAGGAATTCCGGCTAAATGCATTAGCAGTGATAATCGTCCATTTGAACACAATAAGCTACCAGATATCACAAAAGAATTGCTAATCTATCTAATAGATCGCATAGAAAATCTTGGATGCCAAGGAAGTGATAAAATAGTATTAGACAAAAAATATCAAGAGTATATTAAATCAATAAAGGAGTAAAAATGTTATTATCTAAAAGAATTTCAGTTCTAAGCGAGAGTCTTACAATCGCAATTAGCTCAAAAGCCAAAGAGATGAAAGCTGCTGGGCTTGATGTTATTAGCTTTAGTGCTGGAGAGCCAGATTTTGATACACCAGAAGTTATCAAAAATGCAGTAAAATTAGCTTTGGATAAAGGTTGTGGTAAATATACTGCAGTCCCTGGTACGCCTGAAGTCTTAGAAGCTATTGCTACAAAACTAAAAAGAGATAATAATCTAAACTACAAACCAAATCAAATTATTACAAATGTAGGTGCCAAACACTCTTTATTTAATCTATTTTCATGCATTATCAATCATGGAGATGAAGTTATAATTCCATCTCCATACTGGGTAAGCTATCCTGAAATAGTAAAATATTGTGGTGGTACTCCAGTTATAATTGAAACAAGTGAAGATAATAAATTTAAATTAACAGCTAGCCAAATCAAATCTGCTATAACCTCAAAAACAAGAGCAATAGTGCTAAATAGTCCAAGCAATCCATGCGGTGGCGTATATAGCAAAGCTGAACTTGAAGAGATTGGCAAAGTATTAGAAGGTAGTGATATCTTAGTAGTTAGCGATGAAATTTATGAAAAACTTACATATAGTGGTGAGTTTATAGCAGCTGCAGCAATTAGCGATGATATGTTTAAAAGAACAATTACAATAAATGGTTTAAGCAAATGTGGAGCAATGCCAGGGTGGAGATTTGGATATATGGCAAGCAGTATCGATGAGCTAAATAAAGCTGTTAGAAAACTTCAAAGCCAAAGCACTAGTAATATCTCTAGCATCGTCCAAGCCGGTGCTATCCCAGCACTTCTAGGCAAAGCTGATAACGATATAGCATATATGAAAAGCAAATTTATAGAGCGTAGAGATTATGCTGTAAAAGCTATAAATGATATAGAAAATTTAAGTGTAGTATGTCCAGATGGAGCATTTTATCTATTTATAAACTGTAAAAATGTAGAGCCTGACTCAATGAAATTTTGCCAAGAACTCCTAGAAAAAAGTCTAGTAGCTACAGTTCCTGGCGTAGGATTTGGTATGGATGGATATTTTAGAGTTAGTTTTGCATGCGATTTAGATAGTTTAAAGCGTGGTATTGAGCGTATAGCTGAGTTTGTCAAAAATTATAAAAAATAACAATGAGAGTGCTATAAAGGCACTCTTATTTAGACTAAATTCATAATATTTAGCTATAATTCTAAGCTTACAAACTATAATAAAGTATCAAAATGGGAAAAGATCTAGCAAAAAATAAAAAAGCACTTCATGATTATACAATTATAGAAAGCTTTGAAGCCGGCATAGTCTTACAAGGTAGCGAAGTCAAGGCACTTCGTGCTGGTAGAGCAAATTTAAAAGATAGCTTTGTGAGAATCATCAAAGGCGAGCTCTTTTTGTTAAACGCACACATAAGCCATCTACAAACTGCTCACTCACACTTTCGCCCTGATGAGAGATCGCCTAGAAAGCTCCTTATGCACCGCAAACAGATAGATAAACTCCTTGGCAAAGTTAGCACCGATGGGCTAACAATTGTAGTTTTGAGTCTGTATCTAAATCACAAAAATATAGTCAAAGCAAATATCGCCCTAGCCAAAGGCAAAAATTTACACGATAAAAGAGAAGCTCTCAAAGAAAAACAAGCAAATTTAGAAGCTAGAGCCGCTCTAAAAAGATATTTATAAAGGATAAAATATGAAAAATATTAAATTTATAGCCCTATTTTTAATAGCACTTTTCGCACTTAATGGGTGTAATCAAGATAAGACAACTCAAACTCAAATAGAACAATCAAGCTATTATAAAACAGGCGATGAGATAGAATTAACCAGTATAATTGGCACTAAAGCTACGATAATTCGCACTGAAAATGGCTTTAAACTCAAAGATAGTGATAAAATTCTAATGCTTGATATATTTGGAACTTACTGCGCCCCATGCCAAAAAGAGGCTCCACATTTGATGGATTTTCAGCTTAAAAACGCAGATAAATTTATGATAATTGGGTTAATTCACTTTGAAGATGTAAGTGATGAGTATGTTTTAGAGAATTTTAGTAAAAAATATAACGCCTATTACTTCATAACAAATTCAAAAGAAAATAGCAAGATTATAGATCAAGCTCTAAATGATATAAGCTATAATAGAGCCCTTTCAATTCCATTTAAAGTAGTATTAAAAGATGGTAAATACCAAAATCTAAGCGATAATCTAGGCAGTACAACAACGCAAAATAAATTCTACCTAGGTGAAGTAAGCACCAACACAATTAGCCAAGATATAGATAAGATCTTAAATGCAAACTAAAAGATCATTAACTTCAAAAACAAAATTAAAAGAGTTTAAACCAACTCTTTTTAAGGTGATTTTGTTAAACGATGATGTAACTACAATGGATTTTGTAGTGATGGTGCTTTGTGAAATTTTCAATAAAGAGCTAAAGCAAGCTATAGAATTGATGATGAAAATTCATAAAAATGGTAGCGCTGTTTGCGGAATTTACACAAAAGAGATCGCCCAAACCAAGCAAAACCAAACCCTAAGCCTAGCTAAGGCAAATGGATTTCCATTAAAATGCGTTATAAAAGAGGATTAATGATAGAACAAAATCTAGCAATGTCAATAAAACAAGCTAATGACTTAGCTTTAAGCGAATCGCATGAGTATATTAGTACTGAACATATTTTATATACTCTAACATTTGATAAGGAATTTATAAAAATTCTAGAAAATATCGGTATTAATGATGTTATAGCTTTAAGAAATGATCTAATAAATATACTCAAAGAATCTCCAAAATCTAGCGAAAAAAAGCCACCAATTCTTACTCATAAGCTTAGTGAATTATTCTCTAGCATTACTGCTGAGGAAAATTTTGGAATTGAGGAGTTTTTAGATGAAATTTTGAGCGATAAAAACTCACAAGCCTATCAACTACTTGAATTTCACGGATTAAATTTAGATGATAATGAGCTACTATCTGTAGCTACAAATTTAAATGAATTAGTCAAAAATCATCAAATAGATCCTGTGATAAATAGAGATAAAGAGATTGACAAAGCTCTTCAAATTCTATGCCGACATAAGAAAAATAATCCGATTTTTGTAGGCGAAGCTGGAGTTGGTAAAACCGCAATAGTCCAAGGAATAGCCCAAAGAATAGTAGATGGAAAGATCCCTGATAGATTAAAAGATAGCGTGATTTTTAGCTTAGATATCTTTGCTATTTTAGCTGGAGCGAAGTATAGGGGTGAGTTTGAAGAGAGATTAAAAGAGATTATAAATCGCTTAAAAGATAATAAAAATCATATAATTTTCATAGATGAAATTCACACTATCCTAAACACAGGGAGCAATGATAATGGCCAAGATGCGGCAAATATCTTAAAACCACACTTAGCAAATGGTGATATAAGGTGTATTGGCGCAACTACTTATAGCGAGTTTAGAAATTTCAATAAAGATAGAGCCTTGCTTCGTAGATTTAATAAAATAGATGTCGCCGAACCAAGCAAAGAAGAGACCTTAGAGATATTAAAAGGCTTAAGGCCAACTTATGAGAAATTTCATAATGTCAAATATAGCGATGAAATTTTAAGCCAAAGTATAGAGATGGCTAAGAGATATCTAACTGACAAATTCCTGCCTGATAGCGCTATAGATATCATTGATGAGGCTGGCGCATCGGCAAATATCGAGAATAAAAAAAGCGTAACAAAAGCCAAAATCAATGAAATTGTCTCTAAAATAGCCAATATCTCAAATATCCAAACAAGCTCTGATAACACTCAAATTTTAAAAAATCTATCCACTATATTAAACCAAAAAATATTTGGCCAAGACCTAGCTATAAAGAGCTTGAATGACGCTTTAATCACATCATACGCAGGATTAAATGAGCCAAATAGGCCAATTGGTGTATTTTTATTTACTGGAAGTAGCGGTGTGGGTAAAACTGAGTTAGCAAAAGAGCTAGCAAATGCTTTAAATATCCATTTTGAGAGATTTGATATGAGCGAATATATGGAGAAACACGCCGTAGCTAAGCTCATTGGCGCACCTCCTGGATATATAGGGTTTGAAAATGGTGGAATGCTTACAAATATGGTTAAAAAGCACCCTTATAGCGTGATTTTGTTTGATGAGATTGAGAAGGCTCATCCAGAGTTATTAAATATATTTTTACAGATTTTTGATAGCGCAACTCTAAGTGACGCAAGTGGAAATAAGAGTGATTTTAAAAATACAATTATCATAATGAGCTCAAATTTAGGCACCAAAGAAGCACCGATTATGGGCTTTAATAAAGATGATAGCGATAAAACAGATAGAGCTGTGAAGGGATTTTTTGCTGCGGAGTTTAGAAATAGAATTGATAAGATTATAAATTTCAACACTCTAAGCCACGAAGTCTTAGAAAAAATAGTCCAAAAAGAGATAAAAGAGCTAGAGCTATCAGCCAAAAAAATCTCTATATCTATTAGCAAAAATGCGATTAATGAGATTATTAAACTTGGATATAGTAGCGAATTTGGCGCTAGAAATCTTAAACGAACTATTAAAGATAAAATCAATCTTAAACTATCCAAAGAGCTGCTTTTTGGTGCTTTAAAAAATGGCGGCACTGCTAATATTGATTTTAATGGCAGTGAGTTTGAGTTTAAATTTATCCAAGCAAAATAGCTAATGAACTCTATTTTTCCAAATCCATTAACTGCTCCAAAAGACGCTCCACTAGCATATGGTGGTGACCTAAGTAGTGAAATTTTACTTGATGCGTATATGCATGGTATTTTTCCATGGCCGTGTGATGGGGTGATATTTTGGCATAGCCCTGACCCAAGGGCAATATTTTATCCACAAAATATTAAAATTCAAAAGAGTTTAAAACCATTTTTAAGGGATTATAGAGTTAAATTTGATTATAATTTTAGAAATTTTATCAATTTTTGTAAAACCCAGAGAGAGCTTAAAGAGCCAACTTGGATAGATCAAAATGTCGTAGATAGCTATATTAAGATGCACGAATTAGGCTATGCACACAGTGTGGAGGTCTATTATAATGATGAGCTTATTGGCGGGCTTTATGGGCTGATTTTTGGTAAGATTTTTTGCGGTGAAAGTATGATTAGTAAAGGCAAAAATGCCTCCAAAGTCGCTCTAATCACACTAGCTAAGGCATTAGCAAAATATGATTTTATCATAGATGCACAAGTAATGAATCCTCATCTTAAATTTATGGGAGCCCAGGATTTAGCTAGGGATGAATTTTTGACTCTGCTTAAGATAAAATCAAATCAATCAAGCGGATTTGAAAATTTTAAAGATTTAGAGTTAAATTTGGAATAAATATTGCTTATGTATTGCAATAAATTTAAAAAGGATATATGATGTACGCAGGTTTTAGTACTAGCAAATCAAAACAATTAGTAGATTCGGCTCTTGGTAGTAGGGTTGCTAGAAACCAATTAATAGCTAGCAATATTGCAAATATCGATACTCCTTTTTATAAAGCTAAAGATATCGATTTTGAAACCGCTTTAATAGAAAAAAAAAGAGAGGTATATAAACTAGGTGCTAGTGAGCCAAAATTAGAACTCGCTAGAACAAATGATAAACATTTTGCCGCAATCGATTTTCCATCAGTTAAGATTCCAACTATCTATCTAAGAGATGGTCATATGGCTAGAAATGACGCTAATACTGTCGATCTAGATATCGAAACTAGCGAAATGAGTAAAAATGTTTTAATGATTCAAGCACTAGATTCAGCTAGCAAAAAACATGGCGATATCTTTAAAAGCGTAATAGATGCAAGTGGAAAAATATAAAGGATAAATAATGGCATACTTAAGTGATTTTGATATTAGTGGATATGGACTTAGTGCGCAACGCTTTAGAATGAATGTAATTAGCTCAAATATAGCTAATGCAAATACTACTAGAACTGCCGAAGGCGGCCCATACCGCCGTAAAGAGGTTGTATTTAAGGCAATTGAATTTGATAAAGAGCTAAATAAACAACTAAATGCTAAAAATGACTTTTTAGAAAATGAGAATCCTTTAGACGATCCAGATGCGCCAAGATTTCCAAAACCTGCGATCTCAACTGTGGTAGTCGATAAAATCGTACGTGATGATAAAGATTTTAAAATGAAATTTGATCCAACTCACCCAGATGCAAATGAAAAAGGTTATGTAATGCTACCAAACATAAATCCAGTCATTGAGATGGCGGATTTAATAGAAGCAACAAGAGCATACCAAGCAAATGTATCAGCATTTCAAAGTGCCAAAGCGATAGCGACAAGTGCTATTGATATGATGAAAGGATAATTGAATGAACATTAATAATATATCAAATTTAAATCCATTAGAGCAAAAAAGTAGTAAAAATGATAATTTACTAGATCAAAGTTTCTCTGATATTTTAACCAAAACTCTAGGCGAACTAAATGACGTCCAACAAAAAGCTGATAAAGCAGTAGCTGATCTAGCAACTGGAGAAGTAAAAGATCTACACCAAGCAGCGATTGCAATCGGCAAAGCAGAAACTAGCATGAAACTAATGCTAGAAGTAAGAAATAAAGCTATAAGCGCTTATAAAGAGATAGCAAGAACACAGCTATAATGAGCCAAAATAGTAGCCAAAGCAAAGTATATGTAGTATTTTTGCTAATTATTCTTGGTATCTTTATATTCTTAACAGTTATATTTTACCGATCTAGTATCGAGCGTCGCCTTCCAAAACTCCAAAGTAGCGACTATACCAGTGCTATGCGTGGCTCTATATTAAGCCAGGATGGTTTTAGCCTAGCAAGCAGTCAAAAACTCTTTAAAGCGATGGTAGATACTAGAAATATTGATCCAAATAAAAAAGAGTTATTTATCAAACTATATACTTTATATAGTGGTGATGACCCTAAAAAAATTAGAAAAATCCTAGCAAAAAAAGGTTTAGTAACTCTATCATATGAGATTGATGCCAAGGGTGCTGCATATCTAAAAGAGTTAGCTAGAAAGCTATATAGAAATAAAGTATTTATCGCATATCAAGATCCAAAAACCGGTATAGTCTCTACTCAAGGAATGAGCATTATAGAAAGCGGTGAAAGACGAATATATATGGCAAGTGACGCTTTAACGCCAGCTATTGGCTACATTAAAAAGATTGAAATAGATGGTATTACAAAAGTTGAAGGAGTAAAAGGAATTGAAAAAGTATATGATAACTTGTTATCCTCTACTCAAGATGAGCTAACAAAAGGACCAAGAGATCTAGCAAATACAATAATTTTAAGTAAAGACGCTGAGCTATCTCGCCGTATTGATGGCTATAATGTCGTGCTAAATATTCCATTAAAACTACAAAAAATATTAGAAAAAATGGCTGTAGCAAAGATGAATGAACTAATTGCTAAAGAAGTTATAATAGGCGTTATGGAGGCTAAAAGTGGAGCTATAATTTCATTAGTTTCTACCTCTAGATACAATCCATCAAGTATCACTAAAAAAGATTACCAATCACTAAATTCAACAGCAAGCGAATACGCTTATGAGATGGGTTCAGTTATGAAACCATTTATCTTTGCCCTACTTTTAAAAGCTGGCAAAATCGATCCACTTGAGATAATAAATGTCTATGGTGGTAAATATAAACTAGGTAAACGAACAATCACTGACAGTCATAAAAATGATACCCTAAGCGCCCAAGATGTAATCGTAGAATCTTCAAATGTTGGTATGATTCAAATTGTAGATAGATTAAGCGAATTTGAACTTTATAATGGTCTTTTAGAATTTGGATTTTCTCAAAAGAGCGGAATAGATCTAAGCTATGAACAAGTTGGCAATATACCATCAATCTCTAAACTAAAAAATAAGGTATATAAATCCACGCTAAGCTATGGTTATGGCGTCCAAGCTACATTTATACAGCTTCTAAGCGCCTATAATGCAATCACAAATGATGGTGTTATGGTTACACCACGCATAGCTAGTCATCTAGAAAAAGATTCTAAAACCTATAAATACAAAGAACAAGAGTTTACCCAAATTCTCTCAAAAGCTCAAGCTCAAAAGATGAAAGATATCCTAATCAAAGTTGTAGAAAGTCCTAATGGAACCGCTAAAAGAACACAAATCCCAGGCCTAATAATTGGTGGCAAAACTGGTACTGCACATATCGCTACAAGTGGTGGTTATAGCGATAAGCGCTATAATGCAAATTTCTTTGGCTTTGTCCGTGATGCCAAAGGCAAGGAATATACAATTGGCGTTTTAGTACGTGAACCAATGAAGCCATATCCATACTACTATGCTTCATGGAGCGCATTGCCAATATTTCGCTCAACTATCGAGCTAATGGTAGAAAATGGCTACCTAACTCCAGCTAAACTAGACCCAAAAGCCATTAAAGCCATTAATGCTAAAGAGGGTAAGAATATAAATGTAATATTAGACTAAATTTAACGCAAATAAAATCTTTTTAAGTCTCTTTTGCATATAATTTAAGTTTTATTTTTTAGGTAGGATTATGAATTTAATAGACAAGTTAGAAAACAATCAAAGATTGGAATTTGATGATGCTATCAAGCTTTATGATTTAGATCTATTTACTCTAGGCAAATATGCTAATAAAATCAGAGAAGCTAAAAATGGTAAAAAGGTATATTTTAATATAAATCGCCATATAAATCCGACTAATTTATGTGCTGATGTGTGTAAATTTTGCGCCTTCTCATCTCATAGACAAAGCGCTGATAAGAGTTATACAATGAGCTATGAGCAAATTATTGAAGCAGTAGATAAAAGCGTATTAAACGGAGCCAAAGAGATACATATAGTCTCTGCTCACAATCCAAATGTATCATGGCAATGGTATCTAGAGATATTTAAAATGATAAAAAATAAATATCCAAATTTACACATAAAAGCACTTACTGCAGCAGAGGTTGATTACCTACATAGAAAACATGGCTTCAGCTATAAAGAAGTGATAGAAAAGATGATTGAGTATGGTGTGGATAGTATGCCTGGTGGAGGAGCTGAAATATTTGATGAGGGCATTAGAGCTGAGATTTGCAAAGGCAAAGTAAGTAGTAATAACTGGCTTAAAATTCACTCTTTATGGCATCAAAAAGGTCGCCAAAGCAACGCTACAATGCTATTTGGTCATATAGAGAACAAAGAGCATAGAATCGATCATATCCTTAGAATTCGCTCGCTACAAGATCGCTCCCTAGCTCTAAATAACGGCGGTGGATTTAATGCTTTTATCCCATTAGTTTATCAAAGAGATAATAACTATCTTAAAAATATCCCATTTTTAGGCTCAGTTGAGATACTAAAGACAATGGCAATTAGCAGAATCTTGCTTGATAATATAAATCATATCAAGGCATACTGGGCTACTTCTACTTTAAATTTAGCTCTTGTAGCACAAGAATTTGGTGCTGATGATTTAGATGGAACGATAGAAAAAGAGAGTATTCAAAGCAGTGCTGGAGCAGCAAGTAAAAATGGTAAAAGTCAAAAAGAATTTATAGAGCTAATTCAAACAAGTGGATTTATACCAGTTCAAAGAGATAGCCTATATAATGAACTTATAATATACAATTAGAAAGAAATATGGATATATTTAAGCTCAAACAAAACAATACAACTGTAAAAACCGAGCTAAATGCAGCTCTTACTACATTTTTGGCTATACTTTACATAGTTCCAATTAATGCGCTTATCTTAAGCGATGCTGGTATGCCAAAGGAAGCTTTATTGGTAGCGACAGCCCTTATCACGATTCTAGCAACTATTTTTAATGGCTTATGGGCTAACACACCAGTAGCACTGAGCACGGGAATGGGATTAAATGTTTACTTTACATATAGCATGGTAATTGGTATGCAAATTCCATGGCAAACTGCACTTGGAGCGATATTTATAAGCTCAGCTATATTTACAATTTTAAGCTTTACAAACTTTCGCCTTTGGATTATCAAAAATATCCCACTAGATCTTAGGTGTGCTATAAGTGCTGGTATTGGTGCATTTATATGTTTTATTGGTCTATCTAAAATGGGTTTAATAGTTGCTAGTCCAGCTACTAAAGTTGCTATTGGCAATATTAGCGATCCTAAAGTTTTAGTTGGTGTTATAGGGATTATATTTATGATACTATTTTGGACTTTAAAACTGCGTGGCGGATTTGTTTTGGCAATTGCTGTAACATCAATTGGAGCGTGGATATTTGGAATTTATGAAACACCAAAAGAGATAATCTCGATACCTGTTAGCATCGCTCCAATTTTTGGGGAGTTAGATATTCTCTCAGCTCTTAAAATTTCTTTACTTCCAGCAGTTTTAACACTATTTGTTACTCACCTATTTGATAGTATTGGCACCCTTACTGGAGTTGGAAATAGAGCCAATCTATTTACACACGCTGATGGCGAAAAAAAATTAGCCAAAAATTTAGAAAGCGACGCAATAGCTGGCATGGGTGGAGCCATTATAGGTACAAGTACAATTATAACATGTGTAGAGAGTGCAAGCGGTGTAGAAGCTGGTGGCAGAACAGGACTTACGGCTGTATTTATAGGAATGTTTTTTATATTTACCCTATTTTTCTTACCACTATTTGGCTCTATTCCAGCTAATGCTATCTATCCAGTACTTGTAATGGTAGGTATTTTAATGTTTAGTGAACTTGGCAAAATCAACTACAAAGATCCAGCTATTTGCGTTTCAACATTTTTAACTGTGATATTAATGCCGCTTACATACTCTATTACAATAGGATTGAGCGTAGGATTTATATCATATTTTATTATTAAATTAGCACTAAGAAAATGGGAAGATCTAAATTTAGGCGTAAGTACACTAGCTATTATTAGCCTATTTGCCTTTATTGCTAGTTCAGCACCTAATCTATTTAAATCAATAATTGGAGGCTAAAAATATGACATATTATGATTTTAGCTCATTTGAAAATGATGCCAAAATTTTAGCTAAAAGAGCTAGAGATGAATTTAATCCAGAGGCTATTTTAGGTATTGCTAGAGGTGGATTAACTCTAGCTCACTTTTTAGCAAATGCGCTTAATATTAGAGATTGTTTTAGTCTAAACTCTATACATTATGAAAATACTACAAAGCTAGATACTGTCAAAATCTACAATATCCCAGATCTAAGCAAATTCAAAAGAGTATTAATTACAGATGATATTATCGATAGTGGCGAATCTATGGTAGCTATCAAAAAAGAGATCAGTAGATTATATCCGAATTTAGAAATTGCTGTAGCTACTATATTTTATAAGCCAAAAGCTTTGATGTTACCTAATTTTACTATCAAAGAAGCTGATGATTGGATTGAGTTTTTTTGGGATTTAAGTTTAGAATAGATGATTATGCGAGCTGAGATTTTAATATATTATTTTTGCACAGGACTTACACTATGTATTCTTTATGCAACCCAGCCAATTGGTCCTATATTTGAAAGTGAACTTGGTATATCTAAAACTCAAGCTGCTCTATTTACTACTGCGATAATGACTCCACTAGCATTTGCTGGAATATTTTATGGCTATCTACTTGAAAAAATTGCTATTAAAAATATCTTAGTCGTAGCGTTTTTACTTCTTGGTATTAGCGAGATTATTTTTAGCTTTGCTAATTCATACTTTTTATTATTAAATATTAGAGGATTTCAAGGGTTGCTAATCCCTGCTGTGCTAACTGGAATAATGAGCTATATAAGCCAAATTTCATCAAAAGATAATGTAGCAAGTGCTATTGGTATATATATTGGAGTTACTATTATTGGTGGATTTATGGGACGAGCATTAAGTGGATTTTTTACAGATATATTTGGCTGGAGACCATTTTTCTTTATTATTGGCTGCGTTGCTATTTTTGCTTCAATTTTACTACTTAAATTTAGCAAAAATATCAAAGCTAGCTACCTAAAACCACACTTAATAGATGTAATCCATACTCTAAAGCTTCGTCATAATCTTTATATATTTTTAATGATTTTTGGGATATTTTTTACATTTCAAGCGATGCTTAACTTTATCCCATTTGAACTAGCTAGAATTGATGAAAACTATAATTCATCAAAGGCTGGAATGCTATATATTGGCTATTTAATTGGTGTTTTAGTTGCGTTTAATACTAAAAAAATTACAGCTCTATTTCGCAGTCCAATAACTGCTATAATAGCTGGAATCATAACCCTTATCATTGCTATTCAAATTTTTAGGATCGAGAGTTTTGGACTTATTTTTGTAGCAATGGTAGTCTTTTGTCTTGGAAATTTTATAGCCCACTCTATTGCTAGTGGATTTATAAATAAGATGGCTACAACACATAAAGGAATCTCAAATGGTCTTTATGTAAGCTTTTACTATTTTGGCGGAGCGCTTGGTAGCTTTATCCCTGGACTTATTTATATGCCTTTTGGCTGGAATGCCTTTTTATGGCTTCTTAGCGTTATTAGCTTTATTTCATTACTTTTTATTTTGGTGATTCGTGATATCAAGGCTTAATCTATTTTGGCTTTTTATAGCCCTAGCTTTAAACTCAGCTCTTTTAATCTTTAGCATGAGCGGATTAAGCATTAGCTATTATGAAGCACAAATTTATTATAGCAACTCAAATTTAGGTTTTATATTACGCTATATTAGCTCTATTTTTGGCGATAATGAGATAGTAATCCGTGGTCTATTTTTAACACTTCATATTGCAAACTCACTACTAATCTACATCATTTCTTTAAGAATCCTAAAACGCCAAAGCGACTGCGTGATAGCTGCAATTTTATATATGTTTTTACCTGGCGTACTAGTTAGCGCATTAATAATCAATCAAGCTAGTATTGCGATATTTATTACGCTTATTGTAGTATTTTTACAGCAACGACAAATGTATATCTTAATGAGCTTAATACTGGCTTTGAGTCTATTTTTTAGCAAACCATTCATCGCACTTTATCTGGCTATTATGCTATTTGGACTTTTTAGCAGAGATAAAAAATTTGCCATAATTGGTGCATTTTTTTGCATAGCGTGGTACTATTTAAATGGTTTAGAATCTAGCGGAAAACCACGTGGATATTTCCTAGACTCAATAGCGGTATTTGCTGCAGTATTTTCACCATTGCTTTTTATATACTTTATATATACGATTTATAGAATTTGTATTAAAGAAATTAAGAGTTTTTTATGGTTTATTAGCCTAACTGCCCTTGGTGTATGCTTGCTTCTTTCTATGCGTCAACGTGTAGAATTAGAATTATTTTTACCATTTTGTGTGATTTTAGTACCAGCAATGGTAAGAACATTTTTTAGTTCATATAGATCACGCTTACCACGTTTTAGAGTGCTTTATAAGTTGATTTGTATTATTGTTTTAGTTACATTAGCACTAAATAGTTTAGCTATTATTTTTCATCAATATTTATATATTTTTCTAGATAATCCTAAACATCACTTTGCCTATAAATATGACATTGCAAAAGAGCTAGCAAAGGCTCTAAAAGATCGCCAAATTACTGCTATTTCAACCAACCCAAATCTAGCTCTAAGGCTAAAATTTTATGGAATTCCAATGGGCGGTAACTATTATTTAGATACTACTTATAAAAAATCATGCGAACAAATAAAAATATATAAATTTAATAAATCCATAGCTAAATTTTATCTATGCAAAAAATAAAAGCTTTTAGCCTATTTGAATTAGTAATTGTAATGGTTGTGATTGGTGTTTTACTCTCAATCACAACCATAAATTTCAAAAATGATGACCTAGCACGAGCAGCAAATCAAGTTGCTAGCCATATAAGATATACGCAGTTTTTAGCACTCACAGATGATAAATTTAACCCAGAAGATAAAAACTGGACTAAATCTAGATGGCAAATTTACTTCACTAAAACAGTTGCTGGTAAAAAAGTATTATATTATTCAATCTTTAGCGATAGTGGAGGATATAGCGGAAGTCCAGATGGAAAGGAAATTGCTAAAAATCCGCTAAATCCAGCTAAGGTTTTATCAGTCTCACACGCTGGAATCTCTACCATTAATCCAACTGATGAGCTAGATTTGATGGAAAAATTTAACCTAAATGATGTAGAGCTTTTAGGTGGTTGTTCTCAAAGTGGCTCAACTAGAATTAGCTTTGATAATCTTGGACGACCATTTAAAGGTAATCCAAAAAGTGCCGATAACTCCACGCATAATCTAATTACCTCTACATGCCAAATTCGCCTCACTCACCAAAATGGCAACTGTATATATATAAATCTTGAGCCAATCACTGGATTAATTAGCATTGATAAGCCACAAATCCAGTGTAAAAGCAATTAAAATAAATTTATATAAAACTTGGTGCATCATTACTAAATAAAATCAAATCTCCACTTATTGTATGTTGTGCTAAAAATTCACTCATCTTAGATTTGTCAAATAGACGCACCACTTCAGGCCTAGTTAAATCTAAAACCAGCTCAGACTCATTTAACGCACTTGTTATTACTACAATATCAAAGACTTCGTTTATTACCTTTGAAAGCTTGCGATTTACTCCGCTTCCACCCTCAACAATTCCTGGTGTTAACAAGATTTTACGCCCCTTAAATTCACTCACCAATCTATAGCTTGCTATCATTCCTTGCAAATTTCCATTAAAACTATCATCGATTATAATCTTGCCACCAGCATCAATTCTTTGAAGCCTATGTTCTACACTCTTTATGTTATCTAAGCTTAAATTTTTAACCCCAACAGCACTAGCGGCCAATAATGCAGCTCCAAGGTTATAACTATTAAATTCGCCAAGTACTTTAGCGCTAAAATGGCTCTTTTGATTATTTAATTTCATATCAAACTCAACCCCATCAAGACTACTTTTGACCCCGCTAATTAGTTCATCATAAATTACTGCTTTGCCTTGTAAATTTGTAGAACTATGAGCTATACAAGTAGCTAGACGGTTTGAATTTAATGCTTCAAGCTTAGCAGTTCTTACTTCATCAAGCGAGCCAAAATACTCTAAATGTGCCCCACCGATCTGCCCAATCACCACAATATGAGGATTTATAAATTTAACAATCTCATCAATATCACCGCGCAACCTAGCCCCAGCCTCAACAATATAAATCTGGCAATCACTTGGTAAATTTTCATTAATATCACGAATAATTCCAAGCAATGTATTTACACTTCGTGGAGTTTTATGAGTTTTTAACTCCTTGCTAGCTATATCATAGATAAAGTTTTTAATACTTGTTTTACCAAAACTTGCCGTTACTAAAATAATTTTTAAATCACTCATTGAATTTAGCTTTGTCTTAGCGATTTTTTTGTATCTAATAGCTATAATTTTTTCACTCAAACCACTTAAAATCAATGAAAAAATAATACTAAAAATTGTATGATAAATAGCATTTTGGCTATATGGGCAAAAAGTAAATAATACAAAACCAGCAATCAAAAAAGCAAAATACCGCTTCACTCTAGCAGTCATTACAACCCTCTTATCCAATCGATACGCCCACAAAGCTAAAAGAGATATATAAATTACTGCTAAGCAAATTTGATAGACATAATGCCAGCAAAACGCCATTATAAATAGCGGTAAAACGATAAAATATATATGCCACATCGGTTTAGTATAGTGAAAAATCACTCGCTTAATTTTATAACTAAACCACTGCAAAGCGCTAATTAAATAGTATCCAAGTGCCATAGTAAAACCAAATTTAGCAATAGTTGAGATTACTAATTCTATAATCATTATCGATCCTTTTTAGTAGTTTCAGTTATGATTTTAGCAATGTATTTACTATGCTGCAAGAAAAAGAAATGATCACCATCAAGCGAATAAAATTGATTATTTTTTATTAATTTAGCTATATTCTCTCCGCTACTAAGCGGCGTAGCATCATCGCTAATCCCCCAAAAAATAAGTGCGTTACTGTTTAGACTAGCAAAAATATCGCTAAAATCTTCATCTACGACATTTTTAAGCGTCTCGTACATTATTTTACTCATTCCACTTATATCTTTTGTAGCAAAAATTCGCCAAAATCTTCCCAATCCAATACTCTTTAAAATCTTAAAAATAGCAATTTTTGCTCTCACGCTAAAGCGTTTTTGTTTAATTATTCCAGCACTACTAAGCAAAATCAAATATCTTGGATTTAACAGCGCTGCTATCTTTCCACCAAAGCTATGACCCATAACTATCTCAAACTCAATTCCTAAACTACGAATAAATTTGCTCACGATATTAGCATAATCATTAGTACAAAGTGGTGCTTCTAAAGTACTACTAAGCCCAAATCCAGGTAGATCTAAATATACGCAGTTAAATTGATTCAAATATTTACTAAATGCTCTTTTCATCAGCTCTTTATTTGCTCCCCAGCCGTGCAAAATCAGTATATTTTTAACTCCATTTTGCCCTATTATTTCATAGCTTAGAGAATATTTTAATCCATTATATTCTATCTCTTTTATCGCCATTTTAGCTCTCTTTTTTTCTATTATAAATTGCTTCTAGCAGCGTTACGGCCTCGCTTAGACGCTCATACTCTTCCATATTTATCATCACCGCTTCAAAGCGGTTATTTTTGACGATGAAGGCACGCTTTTTTTTAGCCTGTGAGATATCATTTAAAATCGAGCTAAAATTTCGCACCATCTGTGTGGCAGTATAAATTTCATCTTTGCTAAACTTTGCCATCGATGCCCCTTTATGTAGAATTATACATAAAATTATACATAAATTTAACTTTAGTAGTGATGAATTAAGCAGTTAGAGCCTTAAATCAAGGCTCTAAAATTAGGCTAATTTGCCCTTATTACTAGTAATCGAGTGAATATATTTATAATCAATTGGGATTTTTTTCTCTACTTTTATATTGCTTGCAAGTCTAGCTAAAGATGCGCTAAAGTCGCTAAATAAATAGTTAGCCAAACTGCCCGGATTTGGGTTAATCTCATTTAAATAAACCTCATCGCCAATAACAAAAAAATCACATCTAATAAGCGCTCCATCAAATCCACCGCCGACATAAATCTTGCTAAAGGCTTCTTTAATCTTATCTTTTAGCTCTTTACTAATATCAGCCTCATTTGAGCTTGAGCTTGCAAAGCTCATATATTTTTGCTCAAAATCTAGCATTTTGCCTTTTTTAGGCTCTTCGATAATAGATAGCTCGAGATTTTGCCCTACTCTAAATCCGGCTAAATTAAACTCCCTAACTCCATCTATAAACGGCTCAACTAAAATCTCACTATCAAATTCAAATCCAACATCTAATGCATAATCAAGCTCTTTTTCATTGCTTACAACACTTACACCAATACTACTGCCAAGATGGGAAGGTTTTAGAATGTATGGCAATGGTAAATTTGGCTTTTGATCCCTATTAATCACCTCATATTCTAGCGTTTTAACTCCGCATTTTAGTGCTAATAACTTAGTCAAAACCTTTGAGTAGCTCATTACGCTTGCCTCAAGTCGTGGGCCAATAAATTTAAGTGAATAAAACTCAAACATTCCAGCTATTTTACCATCTTCGCCATCACAACCATGAATTAAATTTATATAACAATCTACGCTAATTTCTTTAACTCCAAATATTCCATGAGTTACAAATCCACCATGCCTTAGATAGAGTTTTTTACATTTTTTATATTTTTGAGAGCTAAAAAAATTTGCTCTCATATCGCTTGGATTGATTAGATAAAACTCTCTATTAGCATCAACAAATATAAATTGTAAATCTGCTTTTAGCGCTTTTTTGATTGCTACAGCAGAAACAATGCTAATCTCATGCTCCCAGCTTGCCCCACCAAAAACTATACCATAATTCATCACTATCCTTTAAGCCAATATTTTAAGCGCCTCTTTAATTAAAGAGGCCGTATCATTGCTAGTACATTTAGCTAGTGCAGCACTTATTTTATCACGCTTAAAGCCTAAACTCTCTAGCGCCATAAAGGCCTCGCTACTACTACTGCTAGCACTACTTATCTCGACTAATTTTGCATCACTCAACTGGGCTATTAATGTTCTAGCAGTTTTTGGTCCAATCCCTGGAACTCGCTTTAGTACAGCATCATCCCCATTTATAACAGCAGCGCTAAATTCATCAGGATTAAGAGATGAACAAACCGCCATCGCAGTAGAAGCACCAATACCATTAACTTTTAAAAGCAGTTCAAATATTCTTTGTTCACTCTCTTTTAAAAATCCATATAATAAATTTGCATCTTCTCTAATAATCTGCGTAATATATAACTCTATATTTTCTCCCTTTTGCAAAGCTGCACTAGTAAATAAAGATATATTTACTCCATACGTGATTCCAGAGCACTTTATCCAAAGCTGAGTTGGTTCTTTTTTTGTAATTAACCCTTCGATTGCCTTTATCATATCTCATTTGACCTTTTTATCTCATATCCATTCACGCCAGCTTTGAGAGTCATTACTCTAATAATCTCATTCTCTTTAGTGCTGTATTTTATATCAATTGGCGGTTCAATAAGTTTAAATTTAATCTCATTTAACTCAGTCCAACGATCCCTATTTATAATTTTAGCATTAAAGATTATACTCTCCATACTTACTAATTCATCTTTTAGTGTTGCTAATTCTGATTGCTTAGAATTTATGCTTTTTAAAATTTGATTATACTCGGCTACCAATCCTTGAAAATCTTTTAATTTTTTCAAAAATGCAGCTGGTGGAGTAGCGCCTTCTTGTCTCATTTGCATAAGGCGCTCTTTTATCATATTGATAGAATGTTTATTACTATCGATTATATTTCTTTTAAATTCAAGCTCTTTTGGAAGTGCTTTTAATTCATCTTCTAAAACTTTCATTCTTGCGCTATGAGCGGTTATATCCCCATTTGCATTTAGTACATTCTTAACATCAACAATAAATTTATTATTATCACCTTTTAACTCTTCAAGACTAATCAATGCTGAAGCTTTTAGCGTTGAGTTTGAGTGCAAAGTCTGTATATATATCTCATCGGCTTCTATATCTCCGCCTAAAACACGATTTAGATGAACTACCTTGGCTCGCACTCTGCCACCTTCTAATCTATCTATGCGAGCCTCATCACACTCTAAAAATCCCATATGTAACGAGATATTTGCATTTTGCGCATATATCTTTGATTGGGCGTGAGTATTGCCCTCAATTACTACGGTTTTAGCCTTTATAACTGCATCAGGACCTACATTTCCACTAGCTCTTACTTCAGTAGTCTCAACTTTCATTCCAGCGCCAATAGCATCTTTTAAGTAATTGCTCTCCTTGACATTTATCTTTACATCAGATGCTAAATCAGTAGTAATCGAACCGGTTGATTTTAAATTTATCGCATTTACATCTAATTCTTCTTTAATATCAAATTTATTATTCTCTTCACTTACATAACCGCTTTTTAAAGCGATATATTTGATACAATCTACAACCTCATCTACTTTAATATTTGGTCCAACGGTTATTTGAACCTCTTGGGTAGTTTTTGGATCATCAACTGGAATTACTTGGCCTTTTAGATTTTTACCATGTTTACCGCGTATTGGTTTTAGGTATTCCATTATTAAATCACCTTCTAAAACACTATGTAAAAATCCCCTATCTATATCTCTTCTGCCTTTGGTCTTATCATCACCAGTATCTTCTTTGCCATTATTTTTATAGTATTTAATTAGCTTATCATCTGTAGATGGTTCTGGTTCTACTCCAGTAGCAATTACTATAGTTTCAGATTTATCTATTATCTCTTTGATTCTTAAGATTGAGGTTAATTTGGATATTTTTTTTCTAAAACCATGATCTCTAATACCGATTAAAAATCCAGCCTTTAGCATCTTTTTATATATTGCATTTACTAGTTCTTTTTCAAATGTTGGTGTATACTTTGCTAATGTATCTTCTTTTATCGTGACAGCAACCTTGGTACCAGTTCGATTGGCTCCTAGACTAATTTTAGGTAGGTGAGCCCTACTCTCTTTTCTAATATCATAAAATTTAACCTTATAAGATTGAATGATAAATAACTTCTCATCGACAAAAAATGCATCATCATCAAATATACTCATATCAGTAGCTAAAGCCATATCGCTTTGTGGGTTATTTTTATAGCTGGTATAAATCTCTAAAATATCAAAATCTAAATATTCTGGCGGTACTCCCATACTTCTAGAAACGGCATTAAAATCATCAAAAGGGTTCTTGCTATCTTCTACCATCTATAAAACCTTGTGAATTACTTTTTTAAATTTAGCAATTATAGCTAAAAAAGATAAAACGGCTTTTAAGCCTAAATATATTATACTTTTAAAATCTAATTTTTGGAGTGTAATTTGAAACAAAAGCTAATTTTAATCGGTGCATCCACTGGCGGTCCAGGTCATCTAAAAAAGCTTCTAACTGGTATTACTTTGCCATCATATGCCTCCATTATTATCGCTCAACATATGAGTAAAAATTTTGTTGGCTCTTTTGCTAATAGGCTTAGCCAAGAGCTAAACTCAGAAGTTGAGTTGCTAAATAATAAAGTAACACTAAAAAACAAAATCTATATCTGTGAGCAAAATAGCATTATTTTAAATTCTCAAATCCCAACTGCAAATATTGATCAAAGCGGAATTACTACTACATATAATCCAAATGTAAATATGTTATTTAAATCGGCTGTACCAATTTGCAAAGTAATTGATGTAATGGGAATACTGCTAACTGGCATTGGCGATGATGGTGCTAGTGGATTAAATGAACTATATAAAGCTGGTGCAAAATGTATAGCAGAAAATGAGCAATCAGCTATAGTTTATGGAATGCCTAGGCGTGCTAAAGATATAAATCCAAATTTAGAAATTGCCAATTTAGATATGATTAGAACAAATTTGCAAAGGTTTATCATATGAGCGACTTTGAATGCAGTATTAATGATCTTTTAGAATTTATCGAGCTAACTAAAAAATACAGCGGCAATGATTTAATAAGCAAAAAAGAGATTGTAAAAAACAAAATAGCTCATTTTGCCAAACATAAAAAGATAGATAGTATGCATACCTTGTGTGGCAAATTTCAGCATGATAAGATCTTTAGACAAGAACTTTTAAATTTAATAACCATAAATGAGACATATTTTATGCGTGAGCTAAATCAGCTAAACTCAGCTATGCAATATGCCAATACTCTAAGCATAAGTGGTAATACAGTTAAAATTTTATGCGCTCCATGTAGTAGCGGAGAAGAGGTGTATTCGCTTGGAATTTTAGCTAAAACCATTGGAATTGATAAATACCGTCTAAAAATCACTGGAATTGATATAAACTCTGATATGATTCAAAAATGCAAAGAGGGAATTTATAACGAACGATCAGTCAAAAATATTAGGCAATCTCAAAAAGAGATATATTTTAAAAAAGTCAATTCTGATTATAAAATTAAGCAAGAACTAATGCCAATGATTGAATTTAAAACTATAAATATATTTAATGATTCACTCTTTGCACTTGGGCAGTTTGATATTATTTTATCTAGAAATATGATGATATATTTTGATGAGAATTACCGACTTTTAACTATTGAGCGATTTGCCAAAATTTTAAAGCCACATGGGCGAATTTACTTTGGTAGTGCTGATTTGGTACCATACTGCGATCTATATAACAAAATAATAGATCTATCAGGTACATACTATGAAAAGGTATAACGCCTATATATAATAAAATAATATAAAGCACCAAATAAAAATATAACTGCCATTAAAAAGGTAATCATCGCTAAACTTATACCACTTTCATAAAGTATCCCAATCATAAAGGATATGGTAGCAGATACCAAATAATATACCATATCCTTATAGGCTATTACTCTACCATAAAATCTCTTATCACAGCTATTTTGTAACATTGTAAAAGTATATGACCATAGTGTAGATGTACAAAATCCAGCCGCTACTAGCCCAATTAACCCTAAATAATAATCAAACTGCAACACAGACCACAACCCAATACCTAAAAATTCCCCAATAAATAACCATATCAGTGTTTTATTATCTATAAATTTGCTCAAAATCATAGGCCCAACTACTAAAGAAATCGCCCTAGTCATATTCATAAAACCAATTATAAGAGAAATACTCATAATCTCCTTATACTGATACTTTGCCATTAATGCTACTAGATTATCATACGCAGTTACCCCAACAAATGAATGCAAAAATATTATATGCATTAAAATTGGATTTGCCTTTATATACCCTAGCCCATCTTTCATCATATTAAAAATATTTTGACTAGTTGTTTTAATAACTACTGGTGCTTTAAGCCTACTAATAAGACCTAACCCCACAATATAAAGTCCAAAATCAAACAAAAATGACGCCTTTATCCCAAAATAGTGGATAAAAATCCCAGCTAACCCCATTCCAGCAGTATATGAGACTGCCCAAATGATAGAATGAATCTCATTAGCTAATTTTAAATTTTTTTTAGTCATCAAATTTGGTAGTAGACTCATCTCAGTTTGAAAATAGACAACCCCAACACCCATCCGCACAAAAATAATAATAAAAAGCAACCAAAGCAACGAAATATCATCTATAAAAATCAGCATAAAAACAGTAATAATCTCTATAAAAAGCATAAACATCATTAATTTTTTAGGGCTAAATTTATCCACAATAACACCATTTATTGGTGCTAGTAATACATTTGGGATAAATGCCATTGCAGCAGCTAAAGTAATAGCCCACACAGGTGCATCAAGCTCAATAAGCAAAGCAAAAATCCCTGTATGAGAAAACCACATACCAAAATAACATATAAGCTGCACTGAACTTAATATTCTTAAATTTGGTTTATATCGAAGTAAAATATAATATTTTTTCAATTATCAACCTTGTTTTGATTATTTAACCACTTTAATTTAAAGTGCAATAATACATATTTACAAATAAAAAAATAATAAAATACAGTAAATAGCATTAATGAGACAACAAGAGAAGTTTTGATTTTCTTTAATTACGCTCTCTTTACAATTTGAATAAGCTTGAATTTTGCCAGTTTTTGATACAATACGCTACAAAAATTTTAAGGAAATTAAGTGAGTAGATTAAGTGTTGATGAGGCTCTAGACCTTATCAAAAATGGAGATTTAAGAGAGCTTGGAGAGTTAGCCAGTGCTAAAAAATTACAGCTACACCCTGAAAAAATTACAACATTCATTGTCGATAGAAATATTAACTACACCAATACCTGCTGGGTTGATTGTAAATTTTGTGCCTTTTATAAACATGTTAATGAAGAGGATGCTTATCTACTAAGCTTTGATGAAATCGATCGCAAAATAGATGAATTAATTGCAATTGGTGGGACTCAAATTTTATTTCAAGGTGGCGTCCATCCAAAATTAAAAATACAATGGTATGAAGAGCTAGTCTCTCACATTGCTACAAAATATCCAAATATTGATATCCACGGTTTCTCAGCTGTAGAGATAGATTATATCGCAAGAGTCTCTAAAATTTCGATTCCAGAGGTTCTTTTAAGATTAAAAAATGCTGGATTATACAGTATTCCAGGAGCTGGAGCTGAAATTTTAAGCGATAGAGTTCGTGATATCATTTCACCTAAAAAATGCTCTAGCAGCACCTGGCTAGAGGTGCATCAAAAGGCTCATAAAATTGGTCTAAAAAGTACAGCAACAATGATGTTTGGTACAGTTGAGAGCGATGAAGAGATTGTAGAACATTTAGATAAAATCCGTACTCTTCAAGATGAGACTGGTGGCTTTAGAGCGTTTATTTTATGGAGTTTTCAATCAGCTAATACTAAGCTCATTGCCGAGCATCCCCACATTAAAAAGCAATCACCAAATAGGTATCTACGCCTACTAGCCGTATCACGACTATTTTTAGATAACTTTAAAAATATACAAAGTAGCTGGGTTACACAAGGCTCATATATAGGACAATTAGCCCTTAAATTTGGTGCAAACGATCTTGGTAGTACAATGATGGAAGAAAATGTTGTAAAAGCAGCAGGTGCTAGCTATAGAATGAGTCAAGCCCAAATGATAGAGCTTATCAAAGATATTGGCGAATTTCCAGCTAAACGAAATACAAATTATGATATTTTGGAGAGATTTTAATCTCTTCTTTTTTAAATTTACCAATAAATTTAAAAATTTTAAAATATTGCAACACTATAAATAAAGCTTTTATCGCTACATTTTATAATCTCTCCAAAAGCTCCCAAACTCTCATCGCTAGCCATATCAAGCGCATAAAATCCTAAATTTAAAAGCTTTACCCTAGCCTCTTTTAATGTCCAAATTTTATAAAATTCAATCAGTTGATTTTTAGAGTTAGCAACCCTTAATCTTTGTTCTTTACTAAAACAAAAATCTATATGAGCGCTAAAATTTCTATCTTTTATCAACTCTAAATCTACCCCTACCCTAGTAGTGCTAATAGCCAAAATAGCACAATTATCGCTATGGCTTAATGAGGTATATCACTCAAATTTATCTAAAACAAATTTAAGATACCAAATTTTCATTACTTAATCTTGCTATTATAAGTAGCATACAAAAGAGCAAAATATGCTAACAAAAACATACACAAAGCCGTACTAACTCCAAAACTAAACACTGCATAAGTATTACTAAAACCAAGCATTCCAAAAGATATAATACTAGTTAAACTAGCCAAAATAATACCAAAATATCTCTCACGCAAAGCCAAATTTAAATTACTAGCAAACAGCACATAATCCACCCCAATAGTACTAGCTAAAATAAATCCAAAAAAAGTGTTATCTCATCAAATATTAAAAATCCACCACTAAGCCCACATAAAAAGCTAAAAATAATGACAATAATAAGCTTAAATATGCTATAACTACCAAATGCTAAAATCAACAAAATTCCAATCATTTTTGTTTAGCATTTTCTTTAGCAGTTCTATAAAACTACAATAGCTTAGAACTACTAAAATTATCACCTAAAACCCCATAAGCAAAGTAATAGATGATGGAGGCAAATTTAATCAATGATATATTTCCTAATACTTCATGTAGCAGCACAAAGGGGCTAATGGGGCATACGCTTGGTGCTGCTGGTGCATTAGAAGCTCTAATCTGTGCTAATATTATAAATCAAAGCCTACAAAACAATCAAAGCCAGCTACCACCACACTATTATGATGGAATATATGATAAAGAGTTGCCCAAAATTAATCTAACTAGGCTAAATACAAATTCAAAAATCAAAAACTGCCTATCAATCTCATTTGCCTTTAACATTTATCTCTTTTAGTGGTGAAAGCAAGCAGTGCGTAAATCTGCTTAAAACATTAAAAGATGATTTTATATATCCTACTGCTTATGCCTTAGGCTTGCTTTTAGATAAAAATGCTGGACGAATTTGCTCACTTGAGTTTAATCAAAATCAACCAAAAAATTTGCAAATTTACACAAGTGCATTTAGCCTATTAAAAGCGTTAAATAATAATTTATGCTCTAATTGGAATATAGATTCTACTCTTAGATGGAGCTGGACTTTAAATGATAGTAATTAGAATTTTGCTTGTTGGATTTTTATTTTCTTGGTTTGGATTTATCTGTTTGATTGGAAATATTATTTTTTTACCATTAATTGTCATTAGGTTAAATAGGATTAAATTCTTTGAAAATATTGCTAGAGATTTAGTCTATTTAGCATGGAAATTTTTTATATTTTGTAAAAAAATTTTAGGCTATTTAGATTATGAATTTAAAGACTGTAGTCGCCTTGGAAAACCTAGCCAAATAATTATAGCCAACCATCCATCTCTTTTAGATGTTGTCTTTATCCTCTCCAAGGTGCGTCGTATAAACTGCGTAGTAAAAAGCGACCTAGCTAAAAATATATTTCTAAGTCCTGCTATTAAAGCTGCTAACTATATCGTAAATAGCGAAGATGAAGAGCTTTTAAACAAAAGCTTAAGCGTACTAAAATCAGACGATAGCTTGCTTATATTTCCTGAAGGTACACGCACAAAAGATAGTATAAGTTTTCATAAAGCACCATTTTATATAGCAATTCATGGAGCAAAAATACTCACACCAATATTTATTGATATGAATCCACGTTCACTCCAAAAAGGAGTTAAATGGTATAAAACACCAAAAAGTAAGATAAAATATCAAACACAACAAAGCTAATGCAATTATATATAAATTCACTCCAAAAAAGAGTTATAGAAAATCCGCAATTATGGTTTAATTTTTACGATTATTGGAATCAAGATGTTAAAACGAAGATATGAATTTAAAGCTGAATTTTTTGATACTGATCCTATGGGGATAATGTGGCATGGAAACTATGTAAAATATCTAGAGATGGCTAGATGTAAGCTACTTGATGAGATTGGTTATAACTATGTTAAAATGCAAGATAATGGATTTACTCTACCTATTGTAAAAATGGATTTAAAATATATAAATCCTATATACTTTAATGAATACTTTATAGTTGAAATCTCAGTAATAGAGTGCGATATAACTTTAAAATTTAAATATACACTATTATCTAAAGATGAGCTTACAATAGCTAAAGCAAGCACAACTCAAGTAGCAGTAACGCTAAATAAAGAGACACTATATTCTATTCCAGATGATTTAAAATTTGCATTAAATCAATAAATTTATTAAAAATTAATATATATATATAATTGCAGTTTTATTATAATTTTAAGGAGTTTTGATGTTTAAGAATTTTCTTTTAGGATTAGGTTTAGCAGTAATGCTAAGTGGATGTGCTACGATTTTTGGTCAAGGTGGTTATGATTATTTTGATATCACTTCAGACCCAAATGAAGCTAAAATAATCATCACCGATTTAACTACAAATAAAGTAGTGATAGATACCAAAACCCCATTCGAGATAGACCTAAAAAAATATAATGGCTATTTTTCTGGTAAATCTTATAAAGTTTTAGTAAGCAAAGAGGGGTATAAAGATATTGAATTTACTATTGATAGTAGAGCAAATGGAATATACTTAGCTGGTAATTTAGTATTTGGTGGTCTTATAGGTTGGCTAGTTGTAGATCCGCTCACAGGTGCAATGTGGACACTAGATATATCTAAAAATCCAAATATAGAAAATAAAAGCAACAATGTATCTATCAAACTAATTAGCGATTTAACAGATGACCAAAAGCAAAATCTAAAACCGATCGCCCAATAAATCTAAATAAAGCATATCTAAATCAGATATGCTTTAATTTTTATATAAATTCAAATTTAAAAACTAAATCTCTCAATTAGATCGCTATGATACTTTTTAGCTACATCTGGATGAGATCTAATCATTCTTTTAAAATAATTTTCTGCAACATTTCTAAGTAGTGGATTTTTAGGGTCTGTATCTACTCCGGTACTCTCTTTTTTAAGGTGCTCTGGCAGTTCTAAAATCGGTATATCCTTATCAAGCTGAACACCCAAAAAATACGCTATAGAAAATCTCTCATTAGGGGTTAAATTTACTCTATGGATAGTAGCTTTTAGATAGCCATTTGTAGCAAGTTCTAAAAACTCACCGATATTTACCACCACAGAGCCCTCCATCGGTGGCACATCAATCCACTCGCCATTTAATAACCCTTGTAATCCCGACTCTTTATCTTGTAAAACAAAGGTGATTAGTCCCCCATCTTTATGTGATCCAACACCTTGAGTGTTGCCATCAAATGCTGGCGGATAGCGTAATAATTTAGCATGAGCGTATGAGTTTTTTCCATAAAGTTTATCAAAAGAGTCTTGTGGCAACTCAAGAGCTATAGCAAATCCTTTTAGAAGTTTTAAAGTCGCTGTGCTTGTTTGTTCAAACCACTCATTAAAAACAGTTTTAAGCTCTGGAATCTCTTTGGGAAATAAATTTGGGCCTTGAATTCTCATCCAAATAGGCGAGTTTATATCCCAATTTAAAGCCTCTTTATCGCTTCCAGCGTCGATTTGCTCTCTATAATCCTTGCTGCCAGCTGTATATTCACCACCCTCTTTTGAATAACCACGAAATTGTGGCGATTTAAGCATCGAAATTTGCTCTTTTTGTTCTAAACTTAGAGCAAAAAACTCCTTGCTAAGCCTTTGAAGCTCTTTGCAAAGATCTAAATCGATACCATGATTTATCAAATAGCAAGTCCCAAAAGTAGTAAATGCTCCCTTTAAATCTGCTATAAATTTTTCTTGATTACTATCTAACTCACTTAGGTCAAGTACTGGTATATTCATACTTTTCTCCTTAGTTTAAATTTAAAATTCTCATTTTATCATATCTTTTATAATAAAATAGAATATATTAACCAAATTTATGTAAAATTAATTCATAATTTATTAAGAAAAAATATAAAAAAGGATAAAAAATGTTCAAATTCTTTACTAAAAAAGCGCTACTACCCCCCCCCATATCTTTAAACGATGAGCTTGAGCGACTACGAATACAAAACCAAGAACTCCTAAAAACCAATAAAGAACTAAAAGAACAGATAAAAGCACTCCAAGAAAACCCAAAATCTAACTACTATGAAGCATTTCATAATATTACAATGAGTATGACAAATAGCTGTGTATCAAATTTAAACCTACTCCAAAGTGAATTTAGCGACTCTATTACACTACTAAATGATACTCAAGAACTATCAACTAAAAATCAAAAAAATACTATAAAAATTCAAGATATGCTTCTAGATGAGTTAAGCCATATGGAGGATAGATTGCAAGATTTTCATGAGACAGTAGAGCAAGTACAAAAAGATTTTGTATCTATCTCTGGTGTAATTTCGCTAATCATTGATATATCTGATCAGACAAATTTACTAGCCTTAAATGCTGCTATAGAAGCAGCACGTGCTGGAGAACATGGTAGAGGCTTTGCCGTAGTAGCTGATGAGGTTAGAAACTTAGCTGAGAGAACTCAAAAGGCTACAAAAGAGATTGAGATGAATATGGCAATAGTTCAACAAAATTTTGCTAAAATGCAATCTGCTACTGATGATGTAGTCGAGCATATGCGCTCTTTAGCTAGTCGTAATGAGACAATGAATGATGTTCATGAACTATCAAATACGATTAATTTCAACTCTCAAAAGGCACTTTCTACTATATTTATCAGCCTTGTTAAATTAGATCACCTATTATTTAAAGTTAAAGGTTATAAGGCGATTTTTGATGAAAACTTAAATGAAAAATTTGCCGATTGCCATAGTTGTCGTCTTGGCAAATGGTATGAAACAGGACGCGGCAAAGAGCTATTTAGCAAATATCAACACTATGCTAAATTAGAACCAGTTCATAAAGATGTTCATGAAAATATCGCCAACGCACACAAAATAATGGTAGAACACGGCAAGACAAATGGGTGTTTAGATAAAATTTATAAACAACTAAATGCAGCTGAGAGTGCAAGCAAATCTGTTATAGATATTTTAAATACTCTATTAAATGAGAGAATTATGGAGTTAAAAGTTAAATTTAATAAAAAATAACTATATCAAAATAGTGTTGGCTCATCTATGCTTTGAGCCAATACAGCCTCTACATCTTCATAATTTTCAAAAACTAAAGCATATCTAAACTCATCAAGTTTTTTTATATCTTCTATATCATTATATACAAAATCAGCCATAAACGCTACACTACTACTAGCCCTAGCACAGATAATAATATCACTAAATTTCTGCCTTAAAAGCGTAGCCTCTAGCTTAAAAAGCTCTTCATCGCTTTCGCAAATTATCGCTCTATGACTTTGGCCAAATTCTTTAATCACAAAAAATTTATCAACAAAAATCGCCCTAAAATGGCCAAATTTATCAAAACTATAAACCTTAAATCCCACACCATACTCATCAAAAAACCTCATCACACAAACTAAATCTTTTATAAAAATATTAGGAAATTTAAGCTCACTATAGTAATTATTTTTAAATAAAATCGTAGTGTAAAAAAGCGATCCATTATCCATAAGCTCATAATGTAAATCGCTTAGACTATCATCGCTTAAACTTGCATGAGAAAAGCTAAGCCTATCAATCATCGCCTCATCATAGCTTAAAACTACCATATCGTTTTCTGCCTCAAGTATCTGCATAAAAGCTTTACTAATATCACAGCTAAATAGACACATCGATCTAGGTAGATATAGACACTCCAAAATCGAGCTTTGTAACTTTGTAAGATAGATGAAATTTAGCTCTTTTTGTGCTGAGAGAAATCTCATCAATCTTATCATCGCCATAACCACACTATCAACTTTGATTATTGCTATTTCATCATCTTTGCTATTTAAGCTCAAATCAGTGATAATAGCATAAGCTCCACTTTTGATAGCAAGCAATGCGTCATCTATCGTCGCATTTAGAGCAAAATAAGCCATGCCAACTTTAACCAAATTTGGATCTAGACAAAATCCATTTATCATACTGATTTTTGGGCTATTTTTTAATTCGCCATTTAATAGCGTGGTTAGGTTTTCTATTCTCATCTATCCTACAATTGCTCCATTTTTTACACTTGCGTGAGTGCCTAGAAGCGTTAGGCTCCCATCTTCAGCGCTAAGAATCATGCCTTCGCTTAAATGCTTAAATATCTTAGCTGGTTTTAAATTAGCTAAGACACAAACTTGTTTGCCTATTAGGCTTTTTGGCTCATAATACTTAGCTATACCGCTGATAATCTGTCTTGGCTTCTCTTCTCCTAAATCAATTTTAAATTTAAGTAATTTATCGCTACCTTCGATATTATCGCATTCTAAGATAGTTCCTACCTTTATAACACACTTTTTAAAATCATCAATTTTGATCTCTTCATCTTTTGATTTAATCTCATCTATTTTAGCCACCGGTGCTGGCGCCATCAGCTCGTGTTCTATCTTGGTAAATAGAGGAGTTGTGGCGTTGGCTTTGAAGTTGATTAAATTTGAGTTTATTATAAGCTCATTATAGTTATTTGTATTAATTTTAAATTCCAAAGTATCGGCTATTTTTTGGGCAGTTTGTGGCATAGCTGGACTTAGTAAAATAGCAACTCTAGCCAAAAGATTTGCCACCAATGCCACCAAGGCATTGGCTTCATCAAATTTATTATTCTTTACCAAATTCCAAGGCTCATATTTAGCGATAGTGGCATTTGCTATATTTAAAACCTTCCAAAGCTCCTCTAAATATCTATTTGGCGAAATTTCATCTAGGCTAATTAATGCTTGATTTATGTGAATTTTAGCACTCTCAAGCTCATTAGAATAAAATTTATTTACATTTGTTGAGTCAATTATATTATCGCAATATTTAGAGCTCATACCCACTATTCTACTTAGCAAATTTCCTAAATCATTGCTCAATTCGCTATTTATACGATCTATCAAGGCTCTTTGCGAAAAATCCCCATCTTGACCAAACGGCACCTCTCTTAATAGAAAATATCTAAACGCCTCTAATCCATAAGCATCGGCCACCTCTTTTGGATTTACCACATTGCCAAGGCTCTTGCTCATCTTAACCCCATCTCTAGTCCACCATCCATGCGCTGCTACGCTTACAGGTAAAGGCAAGTCAAGACTCATCAAAAATGCCGGCCAATAGACCGCATGAAAACGCAAAATGTCCTTACCAACTATATGTAATGTGTTATTCCAATACTCCATTCTCTCTTCATCTCTGGTGTATCCTAAGGCTGAGAGATAATTAACTAGCGCATCTAGCCATACATACATCACATGTTTTGGCTCATTTAGCTCTTTTGGTAGTTTAATCCCCCACTCAAAGCTGGTTCTAGTGATAGATAGATCTTTTAGACCGCCTTTTACAAAGCTTATAACCTCATTTTTCTTGCCTTTTGGTAGGACGCATTTGTCATTTTCATACCATTTTAACAATCTATCTTGGTATTTTGATAGAGCAAAAAAGTAACTCTCCTCTTTTACCAACCTAGTCTTTTTACCACAATCAGGACAGCACTCATCATCTATTAGCTGATTAGCAGCAAAAAAGCTCTCACAACTCACGCAATAACTACCCTCATACTCGCCCTTATAGATATCTCCATTTTTAAGCATTTTAGTAAAGACATTTTGGCTAGTTACCTTGTGATACTCATCAGTTGTGCGTATGAAGTGATCATAGCTTATACCAAACTCATCCCATAAAGCTCTAAATTTAGCACTTATCTCATCTGCGTACTCTTTTGGGCTTTTGCCTCTAGCCTTAGCGGCCTCTTCTATCTTTTGGCCATGCTCATCAGTCCCTGTCAGAAAAAAGACATCATCGCCCCTTAAGCGATAAAATCTAGCCAAGGTATCGCAGATTATCGTAGTATAAGCGTGTCCTATATGTGGGACATCATTGACATAATATATTGGTGTGGTTATAAATTTTTTCATCATCTTCCTTTAAATTTGTTAAAAATCAAATTGGCCGCCACGGCCTTCATTCATCTTTTCATATGTGGATTTGACATAATTTTCCCTTATATCGCACTCAAAAATCCTATCACAATCCATACAACTACTTAGATTATTTGCCTTTTGACAATCTTTAAGCCTATTGGTGTGGTTATAAATTTTTTCATCATCTTCCTTTAAATTTGTTAAAAATCAAATTGGCCGCCACGGCCTTCATTCATCTTTTCATATGTGGATTTGACATAATTTTCCCTTATATCGCACTCAAAAATCCTATCACAATCCATACAACTACTTAGATTATTTGCCTTTTGACAATCTTTAAGCCTAGCTGTGGCAATATCAAATTGTAAAATTACAAACTCCTTAATCCTATCACAGCCAAAGACTCGTTGACACTTTGAGCAGCTATCTCCGGATGAGTTTTGAGCGATACAATTTTTTAGCGCTATCTTTTTGGATTCTAGCTCATCAATAGCGCTAAATTCGGTTATTTCAGCCATTTTTGACTCTATCAATCTCAAATTTAGACCCAAAATAACAAGGCGTAGTTTGGTGAGTCTTTTCAATTTTGATATCTAATAAACTATCATTTACCCCATCAGTTGTGGCGCCACCAGCTTTTTCATATATATAGGCAAATGGTAAAACCTCAAAAGTAACCCTAAGCTTGCCATTTGGTGCATCAGGTGTAGCTGGATAGCTAAATAGCCCACCGCCTTTTAGCAAAACTTGATGAAGATCGCTTACCATAGCGCCACTATATCTAAGCCTATAGCCATCATCAAATAACGATTTTATCATAGCTCTATGAGAGTCGCTCCAGCCCTTTTGTGTGCCACCTGTGGCATTTATCTTGCCTTTGTCTTTTAGCTCTAAATTTTTGATAAATTTAAACTCATTATCTCTATTTAACCTAAATAATCTCACGCTATCATCGCACACTACCATCTCAAGCCTTGGGCCATAAACTACATAAATCGCCCCTACTAAACTCCTAGAATCCAAAGAGCCTTTATAAATCCCAAATATAGACCCAACAGCGAAATTCACATCCACCAAGCTACTACCATCAAGTGGATCATAAGCTATGATATAATCTGCATTTGAGTTTATCTCTAAAATAGACTCTTTTTCTTCGCTGATTATAGCTTTGATATTGCTAAGTTTTTTCAATCTATTTTCTATTATCTCATCGCTTAAAATATCAAGCTTTAATTGAGTATCACCTGTGGAATTTGAGCTTTGAGCATAGCTAAAATCACCATATTTTAGTAGTTCGCTAATCTCTATAGCGATATCTTCAACTGCTTTTATAATCTCTTTCATTTTACACCTTTTTTGCGTTTTTATCTATCCATTTTATAATTCCATCTATATCATCAAGACCAAATTTATCCCCACAAGCATCAAACTCAACATTGCTAGCAAAAGCATCACTAAATGGGATAAAATCATCTATAATCTCATCTCTAAATATAGTAATTCTAGGAAGTTTTAAGCTCTTTAAGCCCTCAATTATCAAATAATCAAACTCACCAAAATGAGCCGCTAAAATCTCTAGCTCACTATCAAAATTATCCAAATTTGGCTCAAATTTCTCATTTTTATCTCTGTGTGATTGTGAGTTTATCCTATCTTTACCACCAAATAGTCCACTTTGTAAAAAAATTGATGTTCTATTTGGGCTTACTACTGCGACATCTACGCCGATACTACTATATATATAGCTATCCTTGCCAGGATAATCAAATTTTGCCTTATCGCCTGGATCGTGCTTTGTTATCACAACCTTAAATCCACGAGATATAAGCTCTTTTGCTACCTTAGATATGAGCGTTGTCTTGCCACTTCCACTAGCTCCGCTAAAAGCTACAGCCAATCTTTTAATGATATATCCTTTTTGAATTTCTCATAATTTTAGCCAAAAAAATCTTAAAAAATGAAATTATAAATTTATTTAAAATAGCGTATCAAATCGCTAAAAACCTCATAAAGCTTCTCTACTTCATCTATGCTTACTCTCTCATTGAGTGCGTGAATTCTATCATTTACCACGCCAAATTCCACCACAGGCACCCCAAAAGCCGCAAAATACCTAGCATCACTTGTCCCACCAGTCGTGCTAAGCTCAGGCCTAACCCCGCAAATTCTATTAATGCTATCTATCAAATTCGTAACAATTTTGGAATCTGCATCTGTCAAAAATGGCTTTGAACTCTCCTTAAGAGTTAGCTCATAATCAAGCCCATTAAATATATGCTCACAATATTGCTTAACATCTTCATAGCTTGTTAGGTCTGAATTTCTAATATTAAACATTATTTTAAGCTCACTTGGCGTTACATTACAAACTTCCATACCGCCCCTAATATCAGTGATTACTATCTTTGATGGATCAAAATATCTACTTCCAGCATCCATATCATATCCAGCAAAATTAGCCAACACGGCACTTGCTTGATGGATTGGATTGATACATTTAGATGGATAAGCCGCATGACCTTGAATGCCCTTAACTTTAATAACACCATTGATAGAGCCACGGCGACCTATCTTTATCATATCGCCAATTTTATTAGTAGATGTAGGCTCGGCCACAATAGCAAAATCAGGTAAAGAGTTATTATCTTGTAGATACTTTAACGCCTCTTTGGTTCCATAAATTCCATCACCCTCTTCATCGCTTGTCAAAATAATAGTTAAACTCCCATCAAATTCCCTAGCATCCTTACACGCTTGTAATATTGCTGCTACTCCACTTTTCATATCTTGAGTGCCTCTAGCATAGATATATCCATCTTTTTGCTCTGGCTCAAATGGATCACTACTCCATCCATCTCCTGGTGGGACTACATCGATATGCCCAGCAAAGCATAAATTCACCCCATCGCCAAATTTTTTACTAAGGATTAAATTCTTAACCCCATTAATATCCAAAAGCTTAGCATCAAACTCACTCATAAGTAGCGTGATGTAATTCATAGCACCATCGTCATCTGGCGTGATACTTCTAAATTTCAATAGCTCTTTTAAAAGCTCTATAACTTCCATTTTAACCCTTTAAAAATGTATTAAATATCAGCATAATAGCAAATCCCGCCATTAAAATCGCTGAGATATATGCAAATGCCATTTGAGTTTTTGCCCCTATAAATTTGCGTGAGCGACTAACTATAAAAGACAAAAACACCACCTAACTCACTATACTAACAACCAACCCAGTAAATCCAATAATCACACTATCATCACCACACCGCTAACAGAGAGCCAAAAGCCAATTATATATGGATTTAAAATATTCATTAAAGCCCCCTTAATAAAACAGCTCCAAAATCCCCCAATTCTATCTATTATAATTTCACCACTTTACTACCAAATCCACCCTCGCTTGGCGCCCCATCTTTGAAGGCTTTAACACTTGGATGGGATTTTAAAAACTCTTTTACGGCATACGCTAGCTTGCCTGTGCCAATACCATGCTTTATTAAAACCTCATCAAATCCAGCTATCAAGGCATCAGAGATAAATTTATCTAATTTTTCAATCGCCTCATCGCTCCTAAGCCCATGAAGATCTATCATCACGCTAGCAGAGTTTGGGCGAGATAGGCTTATATTTACGCTTTTTTGGTTATTTAATGGGCTTTGATTAGTAGGCTTTAAAAGCGATATTGGTACTCTTAGATTAACCCCATTGCTATCTATAATAGCATCATTTTTACTAAGGCTTAAGACCACGCCTTTAATCTTATCATATTTAACTCTATCGCCTACTTTTAGCTCTATTGGCTCACTTAAAACCGTAGGTTTTTGGATAGATTTTGCTATGGAATTTGCGTTATTTAGGCTTCTTTGTTTCTCTTTTGTATCTTTGAGATTTATCCCTCTTTTGGCCTCATTTATAGCTTTGTAAAATTCAGTTTCTAATGAGCTTAATCTCGCTCTTAGCGTCTCATCGGCTCTGATTTTAGCCTCTTTTAAATCCTTTAATAGCTCGTCTAATTTTAGCTCTTTTTCCTCTACGCTTTTAAGCTTTAATTTTAGCTCTAATTCTAAATTTAAAGCCTTAGATATCATCTCATTTAAATTCTCTTTATCATCGCCATAAGCGCTCTTAGCACTTGCTACAAGATTAGCTGGAATTCCATATCTACTAGCAGTCTCAAAGGCGTAAGATTTACCTATAATGCCTTTTAAAAACTCATATTTAGGGCGTGAGTTTTGCTCATCATATAGTGCGGCTATCAGCTCAACTTCGCTATTTTTAGCTAGTAGCATAGCAAGTCGTTTGTGGTGAGTGGTTATAACCATTTTGATATCGCTACTCATCATTGAAGTTAACAACACACTATATAGACTAGCTGCCTCTTCAAAGTCCGTTCCTAGCTCTATCTCATCTACACCGATTAAAATCTGCTTTTTGCCTAAAATTCTAGAAAATCCTAGCATTCTACCAGCAAAGGTGGATATATCATTTTTGGAATTTTGTGGATCTTCTATAATAGCCTCAAACTCTTTAAAGCTACCAATGCTAGATTTAGCGCTATTTATGCTCATAGGAAGTAGATATTTAGCTAGTAATGCCGCACTCAATATACTCTTTAATAGCATACTTTTACCACCGGCATTTACCCCAGTGATTAAGAGAATTTTACCACGAAAATCCACGCTAATACGCTTTGGATTTTTAAGTGCTGGATGGGCAAATTCACTCAAAATTATATCCTTACTAGAATTAGCTAAAACAAAGCTATAATCCCTGCTCTTAGCAAAGCTCACCCTAGCAATCAAGCTATCTATATAATCAAAAGCTGAATTTATAAATTTCAAAAATGGTAAATTTTTATGAAAAATAGCGCTAATTATCTTAGCATGCTCAAACAAAATCTCCTCTTTTTTATCCATTAGATCGCTCTGTTCGCTCTTTAATTTACTGACAATATCGGGCAAAACATAGAAGTATCCACCGCTACTTCTAGCTATCACTGTGCCTTTTAAAGCGTGATTAAATCCGCCACGCACCAAAAGAGCTTCATTTGAGTTGATATAGTGAATTTGAGTATCGACTAGATATGGGCTTAGACTTTTGGTATAAATGAGCTTTTTTAAGCTCTCATCTATCTGCTTTTTTTTATTTTTATAAGCTTCGTTTATAGATATCAAACGCTCATCAATGCTCTCTTTAAACTCCCCATTTTCATCAAAATAGTCACAAATTTTATCAATACTAGATGGAATTTCAATCTTATCTATATATCCACGCATTTTATCACCGAAATTTTGCGATTTTAGGTAGTTAAAATACTCTATAATCTTGCTAAATTCATATATCTCGCTGATATGTAAAACAGCTTGTTTAGATACTCTCATCAAGGCATCATCTAAATTTGCTATCTCTTTTGGGCTTTTTAAATTTAGAGATGAAATCTCTTCTATTTTTTCATAATTTACCCTGCTATCCCCACTTATAAAAAGCGATTTAGGCCTAGCTAAAAATTCATTATACGCACTCAAATACTCGCTTAAATCCAACTTCTCAAATAGCTCTTCCATAAAATCTCGCAAAAAATAATTTAAAGCTCAATTATACTAATTTTGGCTTAAATCTATCCATTTTATGGGCGTTTGAATTAAATTTAACTTATCAAATTTAAATCTAAATTTAATAAATTTAAAAATATATTAAATTACTTTATATTGACAAATAGCTATCTTATTGATATAATTCTCGCATTAAAAGATTAATATATCTTTTTACTATATTTTAATAAGGAGATAAAAATGGCAAATTGTGCTATAAATTCATGTACTAGACTAGACCCGATAGATAAAGCAGGTCTAGAGGCTCTAATCAAAGCTGGAAAAGAGAATCCAGATGTTATTAAGACACTTAAATGTCGCACAGTCGCAGAGGGCAAGTTTCGCCACGCAAACTATATAAGAAATCTACCTGCATACATAGTAGATGAGCCACCAACGCTACTTGGAGAAGATACCGCACCAAATCCTAGCGAAGCTGTTTTGGCTGCTCTTGGAAGTTGTATAGCAGTAGGAATCCACGCAAACGCAATCGCTCAAAATATAGTTATTACCAAACTTGAAGTTGAGCTTGAGGGAGACCTTAATATAACTGCAGTTTGGGGAACTGGCGATCTAAGCGAAAAGCCACTTGGATTTACAGATGTAAGAGTAAATGTGATATTAGAAAGCAACGCTGATAAGGCTAAACAAGACGCCCTAATAGCTCACGCTTTAAAATACTCACCAGTAGCAAATACTTTGCTTAGAAATGTAAATTTAGAAGTTAAATAAGGATAAAAAATGGCACTACAAAAATTAGCAGAATTAGCACACTCTATAGATAAAGATGGAATTTACCCAAAAGAGTTATTAAAACGGATAGCTCAAAATGGCGATTTCGCTGTTTTAAAAACTAGAAGCGATATATACAAAGCTATAGAAAATATAGCGAAAATTTCAAATATTTGTGGAACTAGTGGATTTTGCATGTGGTGCCAATTTGCGATTATCTACTACTTGATAAATAGCGATAATCAAGAGCTAAAAAACGAGCTATTACCAAAACTATATAGTGGTGAAATTCTAGGTGGAACAGCACTATCAAATCCTATGAAGGCCTTTGCTGGGATTGAGAAAAATCATCTCAAAGCACAAAAAACCGATGGCGGATATATCATAAATGGCAATCTACCATGGGTATCAAATATCACTGAAGATAGCGTATTTGGCGCTATAGCCTTAGATGAAGATGATAAGCCTGTAATGGGCGTAATAAGAGTTGGCAAAAATGCTACTTTAAAATCAAATATCAAATACGCCGCACTTGAGGGCTCAGCTACTAAAAGCGTGGCTATAAAAGATTATTTTTTAGCTAGTAGCGATATCTTAGCCACTAATATCTATGAGTATCTAATCAAAATAACTCCTGGATTTATACTCTTACAAACAGGCATAGCAGCTGGAATCATAAAAGCAGCCTTAGATGAGATAGATAAATCAAACAAAACTCACGCTGATATAAACTCATATCTAAATATAAATTTAGATGAGTTAAAAAGCGAATTTAACAATCTTTTAAATGAGATTAAATCTATATCAGAAAATATCGAAAATATAGAGCCAATTAGGGTTTTGAAAGCTAGGTTAAATGGCTCACTACTAACTCAAAAGGTCACGAGCGCTGCGGTGTTGTTTTGTGGTACTAAGGGGTATTTTGAGAAGTCTCATGTAGCAAGACTCCAAAGAGAGGGCAATTTCGTCCTTATAGTAACTCCTAGCATAAAGCACCTTTTAAAAGAGATAGCTCAAGTAGAAGCTGGGCGTGGCTGCATAAAATCATGGCGAGAAAAATTATAAAAAGGATAATATATGAATAGAAGATATGCACTTGGATTTTTAGCTGGTTTTTTGGCTCTTAGTGCGACTAAGAGTGTGGCAAATTCTAAATTTAAAAAAGGTATTAAGATAGGATATATGCCGATTTGCGATCATTTGATTATAATCGCTAAAGATATCTTTAGTAGTGATGAGTTTGATATTGTTCCTATTAAATTTGCTAATTGGGCGGATTTGAGCGAGGCTCTAAGGGCTAAAGCAGTTGATGGGGCGTTTTTATTAGCTCCGCTTGGGCTTATGCTAAGAGGTAGTGGAGTAGATATCAAAGCCATTATGGCCGCACACAAAAACGGATCATCTTTGGTGGTAAATAACAGCATTAAAACAATCAATGAATTAGAGGGCAAAAATATAGCGATTCCATCTAGATTTTCTAGCCACTACTATATCTTACACAAGCTTTTAAGCAAGCATAATATAAAAGTAAATTTAGTAGATATGGCACCTACTGAAATGCCTTTTGCCTTGCTAACAAATAGAATTGATGGATATATCGTTGCTGAGCCTTTTGGTCAGCTTGGCGTCCAAAGGGGAGCTAGAAATTTGATATTAAGCAAAGATGTAGTGCCAAATCATATATGCTGCTTGCTTAATTATTCTAGCGAGTTAGCAAATTCCAAAGTAGCAAATCAGCTAACTAAAGCATTTAAATTAGCAGCAAATTTTATAGAAAAAAACCATAGTGAAGCTGCTACTATAGGATCAAAAATTTTAGCTCAAGATGCAGATATCATAAATAAAATAATCGGTGAAAAAATCGTATCATATAGCGATTTAAAGATAAATAAAGAAGATCTAATAAACCTAAAAGAGTTCTTAATATCTCAAAATTTAGCAAATGATGGGTTGAGAAATTTAGATATAGATAGTTATTTAGTGGAGCAAGTATGAAATATATTTATCAAAGTATAGTTTTAGCTTTTGCTATATTAATATGGCATATATTTAGCTCTGAGCTAATTCCATCGCCTATGCAAGTTTTAGACGCATTTAGGCTAATAATAGATAATAATAGCTTACAAATTGGAATTATAGATTCGCTATATAGATATGGTATTGGGCTTATTTTGGGCGTTATTTTTGGGGTTATAATTGGTTTTATATTTGGGTTTAATCCCAAATTTGCTAGCGCCTTTGATCCGCTATTTAATATTTTGCGTCCTATCTCGCCAATTGCATGGGTGCCAATTATCTTAATAATATTTGGAATTGGAGATTTACCAACTATATTTATTATAGCATATTCAGTATTTTTCCCTATGGTATTATTATCTACAAAAGCCATAAAAGATCTACCTAGCCAACTAATAGTAGTAGCTAAAAATTTTGGTGCTTCTAAATTGCAAATTTTCACTGGAGTTATCATACCATCTAGTTTTTTATCTCTTATATCTAGTCTTAAATTAGCCGCAGCTCTTGCTTGGATAAATCTAGTCGTAGGAGAAATGTTAGGAGCTCAAACTGGTCTTGGATATATGATTATCGATAGTAGAAATCAATTAAGAATAGATATATTAATAGCTACAATTATTACTATAGGTATCATTGGTATGATAATTAATACTATATTTGGATATATAGAAAAAGTAGTATCAAGGAGATATGGCTATGATAGAAATTAAAAATCTTAGAAAATCATTTGGCGATATTTGCGTTTTAGATGATATAAATTTAAAGATTAATAATGGTGAGTTTTGCGTACTTTTAGGCTCTAGCGGAAGCGGCAAAAGCACAATATTGAAAATTTTAAGCTCTCTTGAAAGCTTTGATAGTGGTGAGATTAAATTTGATAACGAGAGCTTTAAATCTCAAATTCCAAACTCCAAAGAGCGTCAGATAATAATGCAACACTACTGCTTAATGCCATGGCTTACTGCGCTTGATAATATCAAATTTGCTCTAAAGTGTTCTGGCTTAAAGAATAAAAAACTAATAGATGACATAGCCAAAAAATATCTAAGCCTAGTAGGGTTAAAAGATAAGATGAATTTATATCCAAATAGCCTAAGTGGCGGTCAATGCCAAAGAGTTGCGATAGCTAGGGCTTTAGCTCTTGATCCAAAGGTGCTATTTTTAGATGAGCCTTTTAGTGCTTTAGACCCAGTTGTTAGAGCAAATTTACAAACCGAGCTTAAAGAATTAACTAAAAATAAGCAAGTGATATTTGTAACTCATGATATTGATGAGGCTATACTTTTAGGTGATAAAATTGTGATTTTACATGCTGGAAAGATAATTAAAGAGCTACAAAATCCTAAATTTACTCCAAATACTCCAAAATATTTTGAGCTAAAATCTGTAATATATAAGCTAATTAATGGCGAAATAGAAAATATAGAATATATGATTTAAGATAGCCAAATTTGGCTATCTTTATCTATCTTAGAAGTGTTGATACTTGTTGAGCTAGTAAAGTCATATTGTGAGCAGCAGCTAATGTTGTGCTATTGAGCTGTAAATTTGATCTATTTAGATCGCTTAAATTTTTTACTACATCGTTATTTTGTAGCTGTGATTCACTAGCTTTGGCTGAATTTGATGCTGTGATAGAAGAGTTAATATTGCTTAAAAGCCCTTGCTGAGTGCTACCGATATCAGCTCTCATAGCATTAACGCTATCCTTAAAAGCAGCTATGCTATCTTGAGAGCTAATATCAATTGAGCTAATATTTGGACTATTTAGCGATATTGTAGTTGCAGAACTACCAGTTTGAAAGTTCATAGTCGAACCAAATATATTTTGACCATTAAAGCTAGTTGAATTTAGCGTATCTTGCATAGATGTCTTAAGCGCTTGAGCCTCTTTTGCAATAGCAGCTCTTGAGTTACTATCCATAGCTAGACTATTTGAACGAATTGATAGTTCATTTAATCTATCAGCACTATTTGTTAAATTTTGTAATGCTCCATCAGCGATTTGTAAAACACCAATTGCGTCATTTGCATTGTTAACGCCTTGAGAGATGGCATTAGCATTGCTTAAAAGTGTATTAGCGATAACCATATTAGCACTATCACTACCGCTAATAGCACGATTTGCTGAGATATTATCCAAGGCTTTATTAGCACTATTTTGAGCATTGTTTAAATAGTAATTTTGCATACTATTTGAATAGTCATTTATCTTCATTTGATACTCCTTACTTTATTATCTTAAATTTTAACTAAATTTAGCTTAATTTTCACCTAATTTAGGGGTAAATTTAATAAGTTTAAGATATAATTTCGCCACAAAATTTAAAGGAAATTCATGGATAAAATCCCTGTGGCTTTGCTTATTGGTGCTAGTAGTGAAAGCTTAATTGCTATAGCTTATGCTAAAAAACTTGGACTAAGAGTTGTTGCCTTTGATATTAATCCTACAGCTCCAGGACTTAAAGAAGCTGATATATCATATAACGAGGATATCTCAAATCCAAATAAAATAATAGCAATTTTAGAGCGTGATGGATTAATACCAGTAGTAATTTTACCTGTACCAATTGGCAGATGTCTTAATACTATTGGTGCTTTAAATGACTATTATAATCTAAATGGTTTTAGTTATAAAATGGCAGATATTTGTACTGATAAGCTCAAATTTGCTAGTGCTTTAGCAGATAATGGGGGATTAGGCTCTTTAAGAGATATAAAATTTGATATATTTGATCCAAATTTAAATCACAATAAGCTTAAATTTCCACTAATAATCAAGCCAAGATTTGGCAGTGGTAGCAAGGATACGATAGTTATTTCTAATCTTGATGAGCTCAAAAATATCACTCAAAATATTAAATTTACTAAAATGGATTTTTTAATCGAAGAGTTTATAGATGGCTTAGAGTATGGGATTGACGCAGCTATTATCAATGGCGAATTTCATCATATTTTATTAAGACAAAAGCTATTAACCCCACTCCCATATAGACAGGCTATAGGGTATATTAGCATAGATGAAATTCCATCTATAAGTAGCTATATCCAAAATATAATAACCAAATTAAATATAGATAATTGTTTATTACACGCTGATATAATAACCAAAGATAATAGAGCATTTATCATAGAGCTATCTACTCGCCCAAGCGGGCATTATCTAAGTAAATTTATAGAGATTACAACTGGGATAAATCCTACAAAAGAGTGGATAAATAAGAGCCTAAATCTACCATATAACTTCAAGCCAAAATTTAGAAAAAATACAATAATACGCTATTTTGATTTTGAAGGCGACTGGATAGCGGCTGATTTTGACTTGCTTAAAGATAGCTTAGGGATTATAGATTATAGGTGCGAAATTAATTCGACACTACCAAAAGTTATAGATGGCTCTACCATAATGGATAGAGGCTATGCGATAATACAAACCAACTCAAAGGAGCAATCACTTATAAACACGCAAAAATTAATATCAAATTTTAAAAGGAAAATAGATGGATGAGATAATAAAAGCTCAAGAGCGCTCATATAAATTATGGGAGCAACATATATCTAACTCAATGCTACTATATCCAAATGAGTATTTGACTCGCTATATCTATGCTAATAGAAGGGATTTTAATAGTATATTGGATTTTGGCTGCGGTGATGGAAGGCACTTAGAGATGATAGCTAGGGCTGGACTAGAGCATATAATTGGCGTAGATTATAACCGTTCAGTGCTAGATATAGCTCAGCAAAGATGTCAAAAATATAATATCAAATGCGAGTTATATCAAAATAATCAAAACAAAAAATTAAACGAGCTAATAAAAGATGAGTTAGATTGCGTGGTTTGCTGGGGGATAACCCTTACTAATGCCTATTACGCCATAAGCGATATTTTTAAGCAATTTGCTAAAGTATTAAAGCCAAATGGCAAGGTGATAGCTAATTGGAGAGCGCAAGATGACTCACTATATGGCGATGGCAAAGAGATAGCTAAAGATACATTTATAATTGAGCGTGATAGCCACAAAGGAATGCTATATTATATCCCAAATTTAGATGATATAAAAGAGATTTATAGGGGTGCGAATTTAGAGATTATAAGCATAGATAGCGAGAGATTTACTACTGATAATGGCAAGATTATAAACTCATGGCATATCATAGAAGCCAAAAAAATTTAAAAGGAAATTTAAAAGGAATTTAATGAAAAATAGCGTAAATGATTATAAAGAGCATTTTGATTTTTGGGAGGATTTAGTATTAAGCGGAGATAGAATTTATCCTAGTGAGTTTGTTGTGAGATTTGCTTTTAAGAATAAATTTAAAAGTGTGCTTGATTTTGGCTGTGCTAATGGTAGGCACTTAGAGTGTTTTAGCAAGGCTGGTGCTACTAGATTAATAGGCATTGACCTAAATCAAAAGCCACTTGATCTAGCCAAAAGTAGATTAGAGCCGATCATAAATAGCCGTGGCGCCACACTAGAGCTATATAGTAACAAAAATAGAGATATTAATGAAATTTTAAAAGATATTAGAGTTGATGCGATACTTCTTTGGGAGATAGTATATTTATATACACCAAATATAGTTTTAAATCTTTTAAACTCACTCAAATCTCATCTAAATCCAAATGGCAAAATGCTTATAAATTTCATCAGCAAAGATGATAGCCTAAAAATCGACGCAAAGCCTTTAAGTGAGAATATTTATGAGATTACAGAGCCAACTCATAGGGGGTTGATTTTTACATTTTATGATTTAGATATGATTACAGAGCTTATGAGAAAGGCTGGTTTAAAAATAATATCTATAGAAAAAAACCACTATTGGCTAGATGGTGGAGCTATCAAGCATGACTATATCAATATTCAAGCCACGCATGATAGCTAAAAATTTAAACCCTAAACTCCACAGAAAGCTTATGAGCCTCTAGCCCTTCAGCATCAGCTAGAGCCATACAAGCCTTGCTAAGCTCATCAATTGCTCTTTTATTCATAGAGATTATAGAGCTTTTTTTGATGAAATTACTCACACTTAAAGGTGAGAAAAATCTAGCGCTACCGCCTGTTGGTAGCGTGTGATTTGGCCCAGCTAGATAGTCTCCTATCGCTTCAGGGGTATAGTGGCCTAAAAATATCGCCCCAGCGTGCTTGATGCGTGGTAGATACTCATATGCATTATCACACGCTATCTCTAAATGCTCCACAGCCAACTCATTCATCAATTCCACACACTCATCCATATCACGAGCGACGATTATAGCGGCTTTATTATCTATACTTGCTTTGGCTATCTCATATCTTTTTAAATTTGGCAATAATCTTTGAATTTCACTATTAACCTTAGTAGCAAACTCATCACTAAAAGTAATTAAAAAGCTACTAGCTATCTCATCGTGCTCAGCTTGGCTTAATAGATCGATAGCTATGTGAGTAGGATTAGCACTCTCATCAGCTATCACACCTATTTCACTTGGACCTGCTATCATATCTATATTTACATCGCCATAAACCATCTTTTTAGCCGTTGCGACAAAGATATTACCAGGGCCAGTAATTACATCAACTTTTTTAATACTCTTAGTCCCATACGCCATAGCCGCTATAGCACTAGCGCCACCTACTTTATAGGCGTTTTTAATACCTAAAAGATGCATAGCACCAAGCAATAAAGAATTAACCACACCACCAACAGCAGGAGTACAAACCACTATATCCTTCACCCCTGCTACTATAGCTGGGACTGCATTCATAATCAATGAGCTAGGATATGCGGCTTTGCCACCTGGGATATATAGCCCTGCTCTATCTACTGGCGTTACCTTTTGACCTAAGAGCGCACCGCTAGGCTCAAAGTCTATCCATGACTTTTCTACCTGTTTTTCGTGGTAAGATTTTATCCTTTTATATGCTACTTCTAAGGCGTTTTTAAGCTCACTATCTAAAGCTTCATAAGCACTTTTCATCTCATCAGTGCTTATAGCTAGATTATCTTTTACTTCCCACTTATCAAATTTAGCTATTTGAGCTTTTAATGCCTCATCGCCATGGGCTTTAATCTCATTTATAATACCATTTACAATTGGCATTACGCTTTGTATATCCATATTTGAGCGATTGACTAATGAGTTAAACTCATCTTTAAAATTTGCTTGATTGCTATATAAAATTTTCATAAACATCTCCTTAAATTTACAAAATTATACTCTATTTTAAACAACTTAATCTTAATCACCATTAATTTCAAAAATTAACTCAATTTTTAATTTTGTCTTTATAATATTTAATAGACTTAAATTTGGAAATTTAATCTCCATCAACTCATCAAAACTCTTAGCCCCATTTAACGCCAAACAGCGCAAAATAATCCCCCGATAATGCTTAGCAAAGTGGCTGATAGCTCTACCATTTTTTAGGAATTTCATAGTTGTATATGTGGATTTAATAGAGTAAAACTTATCATAATATCCAGCCCTAAGATCTAATATCTCATCACCACCCAATAACTCATCTAAAGCGGTATTAAGCCTAGTTTTATAATACTTTACACTATCTATATCGCCTATCATTTGACCTTGTTTAAGCTTATAAAATCTAACATAATCCCCAGCCCTTAACACCCCATAAAGATTAGAAAATATCAATAAATTCTCATCAATATATCTAGCTGATTTTTCATCTAAACTCGGATAATCCAAAGCATCATACGCCACGCCATCATATAAAAGCACAGCCTTGTGATAGAGATTTTGGGCTGATAAATTCGCTATTTTATCAATCTCTTTAGACTCTTTAACCCCAAAAATCTCGCTTAAAGCTCTCTCATCTTTGCTATTTAAAATTTCATAATATCTATTTAAAATTTCATCTCTATCACAATTTATAGCCATCAAAGCCGATTTAAGCGGATTTGGCGTCGGCTTTTTGCTCTCACTTGGCGAAAATAGTATTTTCACAACTTAGCCTTTTAAATTCATCTTTTAAGCTCTTAAATTGCTCCATAAACGGAACTCCATGAACTCTAGTATATCCTATGGTTGTAATGAAATTTGTATCTCTTTGCCATCTTGGGACAAGATGATAGTGTATATGCTCAGCTATCCCAGCACCAGCTGCTGCGCCTAAATTCATACCGATATTGACTCCATTAGCATTTAAAACTCTCTTTAACACATCTACACCGATTTGGACTATTTGACTCATCTCTAACCAAATTTGAGTATCTAAGCTCTCAATATTATCTATATGCTCATATGGAATTACCATAAATTCGCCCAAGGTATATGGATATCTATTCATCAAACCAAAGCAATTTTTAGCCCTAAATAGCATAAAATTCTCACTATCTCTATTCTCATTAGCAATCTTACAAAAGACACATTCACAATCCTTTGGCCTAGAAAAATACTCCGCTCTCCACGGCGCAAACTCATCTATCATTTAACACCCCTTATATCCATTACCGCTTGGTATATATCATCTTGACGCATAAAATGCTCACCTATCAAAAATCCCCTAATGCCATTTTGATTTAAGTTCAAAATCTGATTATATGAGTATAATCCACTCTCAGCTACCACCACTCTATCTGATGGTATAAGCTCTTTTAGCTTTAAGCTAAGCTCCATATCCATATCAAAGGTTTTTAAATTTCTATGATTTATCCCTATAAGTTTAGCATTAGTTTGTAAAGCTTTTTCTAAATCTTCTTCATCGTGAATTTCCATTAATACGGTTAAATTTAACTCATTAGCGTAATTTGATAACTCTATTAAGCTCTTTGTATCCAAAGCCTTCGCAATTAGCAAAATCATATCCGCACCATAAATTCTAGCTTGAGCAATCTGATATCTATCTATGATAAAATCCTTTCTAAGCAAAGGCAAATTCACAAATCTACGCACCAATCCCAAATACTCAATACTACCTAAAAAATAGTGTGGCTCACATAAAACGCTTATCGCCCACGCTCCGGCTCTTTCATACTCCAAAGCTATTTGCAGTGGATCAAAATCATCCCTTATAACTCCCTTGCTAGGACTTGCCTTTTTAACTTCAGCTATGATATTTATCCCATCTTTAAGGCTTTTAAGTGGATCAAGTGGGCTGCGTGAGTAGCTTAGGGCTTTTTGTAATATATTAAATGGTAGCTTCTGTTTTTGCTTCTCAAGATCAAATTTGGTTCTATCTATAATCTGATTTAATATCATTTTTTGCCTTTTATACACTTTGTAATCTTATTATAATGAGATTTGAATTCATCCTGCTCTAAATACTCTGCGCCGATTTTTTCGATCCACTCAATAGCCATATCACACTTTTTAAGCTTATAATATCCCCAAGCTATTGAGTCTATTATATATGGCGACTTAGGATTTAGCTCATAAGCCTTTAATACTAATTCAAGACCTTTATAGATGTTAATATCATGATCGATTAATATATATCCATAATAATTATAATATACTGAATTATCTAGTTCATAAACAGACTCTTCAAAAAGCTTTATAATCTGTTCTATATTTTTAGTTTTGCTAAATTCATACTTATATATCGCCATTTTGGCTTTATAATCTTTGTTATCAGTTAACTCATAGAGTTGCTCTGCTAAGGCATAGGCCTCTTTATATTCTCCTAGCTGAGCATAAATTTGCGAAAGCAAATCATCGTTAAATTCATACTTTTTAAGCACTCTTTTGGCCTCTTTAAAATCCTCTTTATATAGCAAAATCTCAAGCGCATTAACAAGATACTGACTAGCTTCATTCTCTAAATATAACTTTTCATAAATTTTTACCATATTATCAAAATCGGCTAAATTTGAGTATAAATCTAGCAAGACATAGCAAGTTCTTTGACCGCAACCATTTTGATTTATCCACTCATTTGCAATCTTAGTAGCCCCAACATTATCGCCTAAAAAATCGTTAAAAATGCTAACTATACGTATCATATTATCTTCGCTTTGGTCTATCTCATAGGCTTTTTTATATAGCTCCATAGCACGCTTTTTATCATCTTCAAAAGCATAGATATTAGCTAATAAAATATAATTTTGGCTACTTTTATCTTTTTTGATTAACTTTTTAGCAAGCTGCTTAGCCTCTTTGAATTCATAAATTGACAAAGCATAACCGATTTTTAGCCTTAGCGTTTGAGCGTCATCGCCCTTTAGCTCATCCATTAATTTATATAACGAATTTGATTTTGCACTTAAAGCTAGTTTAGCAGACTCTTTTAAAAAGACCTCATTTTGACTCTTTTGATATAATTGATAGAATAAATCACTAGCCTTAGCGACCTCGCCATCTTCTACCATCAAGTAGGCGTTGATAATCTCTAAATCGCTATTATCTTCTACATCATAAATGGTACTAAAATGTGGCTGACCTACTCCACAACCACATAAGAAAAAAGCTAAAGCTATAACTGCCTTACGCCAATACATTCCATCTCCAACTCTTTATAATTTTTTTTAAAATGCTCCCAAAATGGGAAGGTTCTACACTGCTTAGGTCTATACTCATATATAGAGCAATTTTTATTTTTCTCATCAAAAAATATACACGCCCAGCCATTTTGATATGGTTTTTCTTTAATACTATACTTATTATCAAATTTTTCTAAAAATATCTCCTTAATAAGCTCTGGCTTATAGCCTAAATACTCACCCAAACTTCTAATCTCATCTTCACTAATCCATATATATCCACTCTCGCCAGTACAGCATTTACCACCGCACTCATCGCACTTACTAGAGTCAAACTCATAATTAAACCCATCTTGCCTTATCACTTATAAACCTTACTTATAGTATTTGCTTTTTTAAAAATCTCTTTTGTCTCTATGCTAAATTCATCCCCATCAAAAACCACCAAAGGTGGCAAAATCTCACATAGAGATTTACTGCTTTTTTTAGCCTCAAATAGTGCTAGTTTAGCGTTTTGACCTCTTTTAGAATGGACAAATCTAAGCTTTGTTAAATTTAGTTTAAATTTAACCAATAATGCTAAAATCCATCCAATTTGCTTTGCATCATAGCAAAAATATAGCACACCTTTTGGTTTTAGATTTCTATTAGCCCCAGCTAAAAATTGCTCAAGACTTAAAGAGTCATTATATCTTGAGTTTGCTATATGTTTATTTTGGCTTTTTGTTACTCCAAAGTGATAAAATGGCGGATTAGAGATGATAAAATCAAATTTAATCTCACTTTTAAACTCGCTAAAATCTCCTGTGATAAACTCTGCAGTAATACCATTTACACTAGCATTATACTGGCTAATTTGTACATTTATAGGGTTTATATCTATACCTTTTAAGATTACACTGCTATCACGAGCAACCAAAAGCCCTAAAATCCCACATCCGCATCCAACATCTAAAATATCACCCCTAAGCTTGCTAGCGCTGATAAAATCATATAAAAATAGAGTATCGCTATTATAGCGATATCCATTTTCAAGCTGATAAAGCTCAAGCTGACTCATTATTATCTCTATTTATCTCTTGGGTTTTGATATTTTTTATTAACTCTTCATAATATTTTTTTTGATTTTCTATCTCTTTACTATGCTCTTTTTTATTCATTTCAATAGTATCTTTAGCTTTTTTTATAATAGTTGCAATTTGTGAGTTTAACTCACTATTTTTAATCTCTAAATCTGTAATTTTTGAGTTTAATAGCTCATAATTTGCCAGCTTTTTAGTGTTATTCATATCGCTTTTTAGGCTTAAAATTTGCGATTTTAAGCGTTCTATCTCTTTATCCTTACTGGCTGTTTTTTTCTCTAGTTCATCTATTTTTTGTGCGCTTTTATTGGCGTCTCTTATGTTAAATTCAATCTTTTTTCTTAAATCAATTATTGAATCTTTATACTCTTTTTCTTTATTTTTTAACTCTTTTTTATAATTAATCTCTTGATTTACTAGTTTTGCATTTAAGCTAGCAATTGTCATATTTTGATCTTTTAGACTCTTTTCATACTGCTCTTTTATCTTTTTATCGCTTGCAGTTTGAGTCGTTTTATAGCTATTTTGTAGATCTTTTTTGAGCTCTTTTAGCTCTTTTTCTTTATTATCATTTATATTTTTTATAGTTAAATTTAGCTTTTTTATCTCTGAGTTTTTACTATTTAATTCATTAAAATATTCACTCCTTTGCCTATCGATTTGCGCTTGGAGTTCGCTTACATTTTTGGCATTTTGGTTTTGAAGATCAATAAGTGCTAGAGTTTGAGAATGCATAAGTTGATTTATCTCCTCATTTTTGCTAATTATCTCTTTTTTTAGCGTATTTATCTCCTTTTCTTTTGCACTTAAATTACTATTAGCCTCACTATTGGCTTTTAAATTTTGCGCCTTAAGCGCTGCTATTTCATCACTTAATTTTTGATTACTATTTTGAAGATTTTGATTTTCTAGCTTCTCTTTCATAGCGCTATTTTTTACCATCTCATCAGCTACGATTTTAGACTTTTGAAGTTTAGAGTTTAACTCATCAACATTGCTTTCTAAATTTACAATTTTCTCTTCATATTTTTTGATACTCTCTATACTTTGAGCCTGTAATTCATTTATTCTTTTTGTTAATTCGTTGATATTTTCTTGGTGCTGAGCTTGCGTAGATTGCAAGGCTTCATTATAGTTATTTTGAGCATTTTTATCAGCATTTATTAGAGCTATTTTTTGGCTTTCAACCTCTTTTGCTAGCTCTAAATTTTGCCGAATCAACTGAACATTATCACTTAATAAAACTCTATTATCACGAATTGCAATCTCTAGGTTATGTTTGAGCAAATTTGGCTCATTTGGTATCTCTAGGACATCACTTTGGATATTATTACCACGCACCTCAAGCCACGAAAAATAATCCCCAAGTGCCTCATATTCGGATTTTAAGACATATCTATTTTGTTCGCTAGGGCTTAAATCATCAAAGCTAACTTGCTTATCATCTCCGCAGCCAACTAGCAATGCGCCAACTAGAAAATACCAAATTTTACTCACTATTACGCCTTATTTATTATATAATTAATAATTTTATGTGCATCATTTAGTGCTGATACAATGCTAGCTCCATTTTTACTAGCGATATCACCACCTACATATAGGCCTTTTACATTAGTTTGTAAATTTTCATCTACGATTGGCTTAGTATCGCTATCAAGCTCTATGCCACATTTTTGTAAAAAATCAACCGGAGTTGAACCGCCAATTGCATATATAATTCTATCATATATAACTACACTTCCATCGCTATAGCTTACTGATACTTTACCATTATCATTTTCTATACCTGTAATATCTACACCTAATTTTAAAGTTAGCTTGCCATCTCTTGCGCTATCTTCTACAGCAGCTAGATTTATATCATTTAATCTAGTAAATGTAGATCTTCTATAATTTAGCGTTACATCATTGCAACCGCTTAGATCCACTGCATATTCAGCTGCTGAGTTTCCGCCACCTACTACAATGATTTTTTCACCGCAATTACAATTATTTAAATTATAATTTACAACTTGGATTAATGAAGGTGGAATTTTATATTCTGGCTTATTTGGTTTACCCATTCTACCTATACCAACCATTACATTTTTAGCTTTAAATACGCCTTTTGCTGTAGTTACAATTAGCAGATCGCCATCTTTTTTTACACTTTCAACCTCAGCATTAAAAACTGCTTCAATATCGCCATCATCAAGTAGCTTATCAAAATAATTTAATGTGCTTTCTTTTGTTCCATCAAAGAACTCTACGCAGCCTCTTGTCTCGCTCTCTAAACCTTTATAAACCTTATCTACACGCTTACCATCTTTGTAGAATTTGCGAATTGTTTGAGAGTGATTATCGCCTTTTTCTAAAAGAAGAACATTTTTAAATCCTGCTTTTTTAGCCTCAACTACTGAAGCAATACCAAAAGGACCGCCACCAATGACTACCACATCATATAAATTTTCCATATTTTTCTCCATTTATTATATTTTTAAAACATAAAATATTAAATATATCTAAATTCAACTTAAATTACTATTGATTTTTAAAAGTAAATTATTAGATAAATTCAAAATATATTTTAATTAAATAAATACAATACAATTTAAAGATTAAACATATAAATGGTATAATTTAGCAAAAAAGGAAAAAAATGTTAAAAAACCTCACCTTTCTTATCATTTCATTAATGTTGGCTGGTTGCTGGGGGAAAAGCTCACTTCACTCAGATGCTAATCTTAAAAACGAATTATTAGCCTATACGCAAAAACACAACTCTGCTGAAATATTACTAGTTGCTACCTACCTAAATCCAATATATCAAGGAGAATTTACTACTGATATGCAAGATTTTGATACCTTTATAGTATCAATCTATCCACAAAATTTAACTCCAAAATCTGTAACTATAAATTCAATTGATGCTACACTAACTAAACTAGAAAAAGATGATAAACTCTCTACTTTAATTTCGATGACCATACCTTGGAGTAATTATTATAAAGCCACTATTCCAACTCAAAAATCAAATATCCTAAGCGTAAATATCACTCTAGATAACAACACTACAGCTACGCTAAATTTCCAAAAAGTCGCCCGCTCACTCTACTGGCATACTAGATAAATTTACAAATTTAAAACTAAAAACCAAACAAAGGCAAGCCTAAAAGCTTACCTTTGGCCTAAATCCATCGCTTAACTCAGGGATTAAAACATTGTCAAAAAAGTGCGATATTTTAGTACTTTTACCAAGAGCAGCAAGATATATTATATAATTAGCCAAAACCTTTTTGCCATATATTCTACTCTCAGCATATGGCACCAAATCCATAGACAAAAATGGCTCATATCTGCTATACTCGCTTTTACGATTAAATAGATCCCCACGCAGTAGCATACGCTTAGTAAAGCCGATTCCACCATTATAAGCGTATGCAATAAATAGCGGATTATATAGATAATTTTCTAAATAATCTAAGTGGAAATTTGCAAATTTATAAGCAATTTCTGGCTTAAACATATCATCAATATCAAATTTATTCATTTCAAGTTTAGCAGCTATATCTTTAGCCAAAAACGGCATAAATTGCATCATCCCAAGAGCGTATGAAGTGGATATCGCACTAGGGACAAACCTACTTTCTTGTCTAGCAAGAGCTAAAATCAGTGCTTGCCGCCTGATATCTTTTGTACCAATGTATTCCATAAATGGCATCGGATAGAAGTGAATTTTATGATTATGCGCTTTTTCCATTATATAGCTATACTCTCCAAGAGTGCTTTGAGTATAAAACCTTGATGCATATGAGATTAGCTCAGAGCTTGGCATTTTAGCTACTTTCTCTCTTGTGCGTTGCCATGTAAATGGGTCAGTATAATCATATTTTAATAACTCTTTTGTAGCTGGCCTTGGTACTGCTATTTTAATCTTTTCACCACTAATAAATTCTCTAGCATATAGGTTATAAATATTTATATCAGCACTTTTAGCAATCTGTTCTAAAATATTCTCATCTTTAGTAATTAGATATATCCAAAAATTAGCATTATCTTTATTGCTAGCAAATTTGGATTTTGTAGCAGCTACTTTAAAAAACTCCACTGCCCTACTCTCATTATGCAATAAAATCGCATTTAACCCAAATATAAATGCCATATCGCTATTGAGTAGCTCAGCACTAACTCCTAATAAACTACTACGAAATTTGGCATTTTTTTTATTAATTACGGAGTCTTGAACAATTGATTTAAATTGCCAATGATTTAGGCTATTTGTGATTAATTTTACACTTGGAATGTAGGTATTTAAAAACTCTTCTTTATTTTTAGCAGCTGCATAGTGTCTAAAATATCCAACCGGATCACCAACTGCTATATAATAAGCTAGTGGGTCTGCTGTATTAAATCCTTGAATATAATTTACAAATTTAGAACCACTAGTTTTTAAGCGTGTTACTAAATCTGCCCTTTGGCTAGGCATTAAAGAGTTTATAAATTTAGCGCTTATAACCATATTTTGACATGTCCAATTAGCAGTATGAATATTGTTAAAATTATATTTAGAACAATCAGCTACTTTCTCTTTTATAGGGCCAATTTTTTTATCAAAAAGCGCTTTAATGCTACCTTGATAGCGAAAAATCTGCCCTTGTAATTTCTTTAGTTGAGCCTTGCTAGCTTTTTTTTCATTAGCAAATCTATATATATAATAATCCTTGACTAGTCCTTTTGGTGCTGTTTTTAAATTCTCATAGCTTGGCACACTAGCCCAAAGCGGTATAACCAAAAAAGTTAAAAATAGACTAAATTTGATAAGCCAACGCACGGATATATCCTAATACAAATCTACTTATAAACTCCAAAGCAAGAAGTATTATAATAGGCGCTATATCAATGCCACCAAAAACTGTTGGAATTCTAAGCTTTCTTATGAGATTATACGCTGGAGCGCTAAGGCGATAGAGCAACTGGACAATAGGATTAAACGGATCAGGCCTAACCCAACTTATAAGCGCTGCAGCTATGATTATAAATGTATAAGCTCTTATTACTATTTCTAAAATATCAACCACTGATATTATAAAATGGGATAAAATCGTCATTTGGCTACAATCTCCTTAATATCTGATTTTATTAGCGGATACAGATCTTTAAGTTCTGGGCCATGCTCAGCACCCGTTAAAAGCAATCTAAGTGGCATAAATAGCGATTTACCTTTTAAATTTGTCTCATCAGATATCACAATTTTAAGCTCATCAAAGCTATGTGGAATTTGCATATTTAAGATAACTTTTCTTATCTCATCAGCCTCTTTTTGCCATTGTGGGGGGATAATTTTGGCTGAGTTAATAGCGTCAATTTTGGCTATTATTTCAGGGATTAAGCTACTTTCTTGAGTATAGAATCTAGCTAAATCTGGCGAGCTAAATCCAAGCTCAACTAGCCTATCATCACTAGCAAGTTTGATATGCTCTCTATTGATTTGAGCGAGCTTTTCTTCGCTAAATTTAGCTGGCGAGCGTGAAATATTGCTTATATCAAACCAACTAGCAGCCTCTTGAATAGTAAAGATTTCACACGGCGTTTTATTGCCTATTAATATCAGATAATTTGCTATCGCCTCAGGCATATAACCCTTATCCAAAAGATAGCTAACAGAAGAGCTATTATCCCTTTTGCTCATCTTTTTACCATCCATATTTAGGATTATAGGCAAGTGAGCGTAGCTTATCTCTTGAGTATATCCTAGGGCTTCTCTAATCAAATTTTGCTTTGGAGTATTGCTTACATGATCTTCTCCCCTAATTATCATAGTTACACCCTCAAGCATATCATCAATCGCACAAGCGAAGTTATATGTAGGAGTTTTATCAGCTCTTAATAGCACAAAGCTATCTATATTTTCAGGCTCAAATACTATCTCGCCTTTGATTTTGTCTGTGAATTTTTGTGTTGTTTTAGGTGCTTTTAGCCTCAAAGCCGCTGGGCGTGGATTGTTTAAAATCTCTTCATCGCTTAAGCTTTCACAACTCCCATCATATCTATATGCTACGCCATTTCTAGCAGCTTCTTCTCTCTTTTTCTCTAGTGTCTCATCATCACAAAAACACAAAAAAGCCTTCTTATCTATTAAAAGCTTAGCCCCAAACTCTTGATGAAATTTAAGATTTTGGCTTTGATAATAAAGGGTATCCCATTTAATCCCAAATTTCTTTAAAATCTCCATTATCTCTTTATCTTTGCCCTCTATATTTCTCTCTTTATCAGTATCTTCTATACGAAGTATAAAGCCACTCTTATCTTGAAGAGAGGCTATATAGTTAAATATCGCAACTCTCAAATTCCCAATATGCATATCACCTGTTGGTGATGGCGCAAAACGATACATATCTTAATCCTTAAATTTAATTTTTTTATACTCTATAGGGTCGATTTTGCCACTATCTCTAAACCCTTTTAGTCTTAATAGACAGCTATCGCACTCCCCACAAGCAGCGTCCCCGCTCTCATAGCAACTCCAAGTATTAGCTAGATTCACACCAAGCTCATAAGCCTTAGAGACTATTTGCGATTTTGATAACCCAATTAAAGGTGCTTTAAAGACAAACTCACATCCAGTGCCTAAATTCACCGCTCTATTCATCGCTTTTAAAAACTCAAGCCGACAATCTGGATACCCACTACTATCAGCCTCTACTAACCCCATATATATAGCCTCGCAATTTCGCACCTGAGCCACACTCGCACCAATAGAGATAAAAATCCCATTTCTAAAGGCAACATAGGTATTTGGTAGCTCCTTATCATTTAGTGAGTTTTTTGGAATTTCAATGCTTTTATCAGTGAGAGAATTCCCACCAACACTAGCTATAAAATCCGCATTAATCACAATCCTATCAATAACCCCTAAATCATCACAAATTTTATCAAAGCACTCACGCTCTTTTAGCATTGTTCTTTGATGGTAATCAAAATGTAACCCCACAATCTCATAGCCCTCACTCTTAGCGATACTAGCTGCTACTGCGCTATCCATACCGCCACTTATAATACACAAAGCCCTACGCATTGATATTAGCCATAATTTTATCTACCAAAGCTATAACGCCATTTTGAATTTCTAGCATATTTTGCTCTGAATTTGCTTCAAATCTAGTGACTATCACAGGAGTTGTATTAGACGCTCTTACTAGTCCCCAGCCATTTTCAAATTTAATTCTCACTCCATCAATATCGATAATATCAACTATCTTTGGTAGCCCATTATCAGCCCTATTTAACTCAATTTTTAAAGCCTCTATAATCTTAAATTTACTCTCATCATCGGCTTTTATCTTCATCTCATCGGTTGAATATAGCCTAGGTAATTTATCTAACTCCCCATCCAAATCAAATCCATTTGCTATTAGCTCAAGCACCCTTATCATCGCATATACCCCATCATCAAAACCAAAAAATCTCTCTTTGAAAAATATATGCCCACTCACTTCAGCCGCCATATCGATATTTAGCTCTTTCATAGCTTTTTTGATATTGCTATGACCGGTTTTACCCATGAAGCTTTTACCGATTTTATCTATCTCATCATACATATTTTGGCTACATTTGACCTCGCCTAAAACCCTAGGATTTTTCATATTTTTAGCATACAAATAGGCTAAATCATCCCCTTTTATCGTGCGTTTTGGCGTTAAAACCGCTATCCTATCAGCATCTCCATCAAATCCAAACCCAATATCATAGCCATTTTTCAAAGCCTCTTTTAGCTCTTTTATATTCTTTTCTTCGCTAGGATCTGGATGGTGATTTGGAAACTCTCCATCAGGCTCTGGGTATAGCACATTAAACTCTAGCCCAAGCGCCTTAGCTATAGGCATTAGAGTTATACCCGCTACACCATTTCCCGCATCGCAAATAATCTTTGTCTTTAGCCCTTTGAGATGCGAAAATTCCTTAGCATAAAAATCCACATATGAGCTTAAAATATCAAATTTAATAGCACTAAAATTATCTTCAACCACTCCACCACTAGCTATAAATTTATTAACGGCATCTTTTAAAGCTTGTAAATCATCACCAAAATAGCTATCTTTTTTAATCGTAATCTTAAATCCATTATACTCTTTTGGATTATGGCTACCAGTTATCATCACATTAGCATCAAATTTATCCGTAAAAACACTAAAATACCCAACCGGCGTAGGCAACATCCCAATATCATAAATCTCAAGCCCAGCCGCATTAAATCCACTCACTAAATACCCAAATAAATCCCTAGCCGAAACCCTAGCATCATATCCTACGCTTACACTCTTTACTCCACGGCTTTTCATCACATTGCCAAGGCATATTCCTATTGCTTTGACACTTTGCTCATTTAAATCTTTTTGGTAAATTCCTCTTATATCATACTCTCTAAATATAGAATCAAACATATTTTAGCCTTAAATCAATAATAAGGCGAGAATTCTAGCCAAATTTTTATAATCATTAGTTTAAATTTTATAAATTTTAATAGGCATTTAATAGCTATTTTGTCTTTTTTGGCTATAATCACACCTATGAAACAGATAATAGTAAATTCAATCACAAAAAATGTAAATTCCAACACACTTTCTCAGTTGCGAGCTGAGCTTGGCTTTGATGATAGCGTGATTACCATATATAAAGGCTTTGCTACTAATGATGATTTAGAGCTAAGCGATGGTGATAGCGTAGTTTTTATAAACAAAGGTGAGCTTCCGCCAAAAGAGTGCTTAAAAGAGATGATGAGAGCTAGAAATAGCCCTGAAGTAAATATCGCTCTTGATAGTGCTAAGGTCGGTATAGCTGGGCTTGGTGGCCTTGGTAGTAGCGTGGCTATAGCCTTAGCTAGAGTTGGGGTAAGCTCTTTAAAATTAGTCGATTTCGATACCGTAGATCCATCAAATTTAAATCGCCAACAATACTTCATAGATGACCTTGGCAAATACAAAACCCAAGCCCTAGCAGATATAATCGCCAAAATTAATCCATTTGTAAGCGTAGAGATAGAGACCATAAAACTAGATGAAAACAATATAAATTTAGTATTTCAAAACTACGATATAGTCGCCGAATGCTTTGATAATCCTAAAGCCAAAGCTATGCTTATAAACAATCTCAAAAACAAAATTATAGTCGCCGCAAGCGGCATGGCAGGATATGGTAGAAGCGATGATATCAAAACAATCCAAATGGCCAAAAACCTCTATATCTGCGGAGATTTAAAAAGTGCTGCAAGCATAGGAAATGGCCTTATGGCTCCAAGAGTCGGTATCTGTGCTATGAAACAAGCAAATCAAATTTTAGATATTTTAATAAAGCGAGTAAAAGATAATGGATAAACTAAATTTAGGCGGAAGGCTATTTGATTCTAGATTTATTATGGGAAGTGGCAAATTTGACCCCGAGCTAATCACCGCTTGTATAGAAGAAGCAAACGCTCAAATCATCACCCTAGCAATCCGCAGAGTAAATAAAGATAGCGATATAAGCATAACCAAATTTATCCCCCAAAATATCACCCTACTACCAAACACAAGTGGTGCTAGAGATGCTAGTGAAGCCCTTAGAATCGCCCGTTTAGGCAGAGAGCTTGGCTGTGGCGATATGATAAAAATAGAAGTCATTAGAGATAGCAAATTCCTACTACCTGATAACTATCAAACATTAAAAGCCGTTGAGTTTTTAGCTAGTGATGGCTTTATCCCACTTGCTTATATGATGCCAGACCTAGTCGCTGCTAGAGATATGGCAAACGCCGGCGCAGCAGCCATCATGCCCTTAGCCGCACCAATTGGGTCAAATAAAGGTCTAAGCAATAAAGATATAATCCAAATTTTAATAGATGAAATAGACCTACCAATCATCGTAGATGCCGGTATTGGTCGCCCTAGCCAAGCGTGTGAGGCTATGGAGATGGGTTGCGCTGCTGTGATGGTAAATACCGCTATTGCCACAGCTGGTGATATAAAAGGCATGGCAAGAGCCTTTAAAAACGCCGTTATAGCCGGTAGAGACGCCTATTTATCTAAATTTGGTAGAGTTATAAATACCGCTCAAGCTAGCTCGCCACTAACTGGATTCTTAGGACAATAGATGAAATTCATACAAAAAACAGACCCAATGGCTTATCTACCATCGCAAGAACAGATCAAAAGCGATATAATGCTAAGGGTTTTAAATGAACGCCAAAATGTGGATTTTGATAAATTCAGTGCCTTTGATGTCCAAAAAGCCTTAGATAAAGATAATCTAAATTTAACAGACCTCCAAGCTCTTTTAAGCCCAGTAGCTGCTAATTTTCTTGAAGAGATAGTGGCCAAATCCAAAGCCACCAAAGAGCGATATTTCGGTAAAAATATCTATCTTTTCACCCCGCAATACATAGCCAATCACTGCGATAATAACTGCGTTTATTGCGGATTTAAAGTGGGTAATGATATCAAAAGAGCGCAATTAGACGAAAATGACATTATCAAAGAACTAGAAAATATCGCCAAAACCGGATTAAAAGAAATACTCATCTTAACAGGCGAATCCCAAACCAAAACACCGCTAAGTTATATCGCAAACGCTTGTAGATTAGCTAAAAAATATTTTGATATAGTTGGTGTTGAAATTTATCCATTAAATAGTGATGAATACGCTATTTTACATGATAATGGCGTGGATTTTGTAACTGTTTTTCAAGAGACTTATAACCCTATAAAATATGGCAAAATTCATCTATACGGCAACAAAAGAGTCTTTCCATATAGATTTAACGCTCAAGAAAGAGCATTAATAGGCGGTATGCGTGGCGTGGCATTTGCGGCACTTCTTGGGATCGATGACTGGCGCAAAGATGCTATGGCAACCGCTCTTCACGCATCCTTAATCCAAGCCAAATACCCTCACGCAGAAATTTCCATCTCCGTCCCACGCCTAAGACCGATTATCAATAATAACAAGATAAACCCACGAGATGTAACCGAACGAGCCTTATTACAAGTGATCGCTGCCTATAGGCTGTTTTTACCATACGCCAATATAACGCTTAGTAGCCGTGAGAGTGCGTATTTTAGAGATCATGCCATAGCTCTTGGCGTCACTAAAGTCTCAGCCGGAGTAAGCGTAGCTATCGGCGAACACGGTGGCAAAGATGATGAAAGCAAGGGTGATGGACAATTTGAAATAAGTGATAATAGAGATGTTAATCAAATGAAAATTGCTATCAAAAATGCTGGTTTAACACCAGTAATGAGTGATTATATATACACAGGAGAATAAGATGAATAACGACCCAGTTTTAGGTGGTAGTCAATGCCCTTTTAAGCGCAATGACAGCTAAAATTAAAGCAATTTTTAGAAAAATATTTAAACAAGGCTAAATATTTTAGCTTAAACTTTTAACCAATCATTACTAGCTAACCTATGAGCTAGTAATATTTTAAATAATATCAAGATTGATTTAAATTTTGATAATCTATTAAAATTTATTACAACTTATAAAATATCGTTTATTATAAACTTCTACCAAAACTTTGGAACACCATTTGCTTAGGGCTTTTATAACTTAATAATATTTCTATAAAAGGACTTATAATGGGTTTTAGAATAAATACAAACGTAGCAGCCTTAAATGCGCATGCTAACTCTGTAGTAAATGATAGAGCACTTACTGGCTCTCTTGGTCGCCTTAGCTCAGGTCTTAGAATTCAAACAGCAGCTGATGATGCTTCTGGTATGGCTATTGCTGATAGTCTTCGCTCTCAAGCTAACTCCCTAGGTCAAGCCATATCTAATGGTAATGATGCTGTAGGTATCATCCAAACTGCTGATAAAGCTATGGATGAACAGATTAAAATACTTGATACTATTAAAACTAAAGCTATCCAAGCAGCACAAGATGGTCAAAATGCTGATTCTAGAAGAGCTTTACAAAATGATATCTCAAGACTTCTTGAAGAACTAGATATGATAGCTACTACTACAAGCTTTAATGGCCAACAGCTACTAAATGGAAATTTTTCAAACAAAAACTTCCAAATTGGTGCTTATAGTAATGAAACAGCTAAAGTAAGCATAGGTGCTACAAACTCAAATACTATAGGGCATACTAGGTTTGAGACTACAAATAATGCAGTTTATTCAGTTTATTCTAATATTTCAGCTCAAGATTTTATTGTAAAAATCAGTGGCGTTGATGGATATCCTAATGGCTATACATTCCAAACATTATCTGGAACAATTATTCAAAAAGATGGCTATAAAGCAATAGCTGAAATGATGAATGGTGTAAGCGATAAAACTGGTGTAAGAGTTGAAGTTAATAATACTCAAATATTTAACGATGTGGTTAGCGCTGGTAGTATTAAAAATCTAATGATAAATGGCGTAACTATTGGAAATATTACTGTAAAAACTAATGATTCTGACAATGTCCTAATCGGTGCAATCAACGCTAAAAAAGATGAAACCGGAGTAGAAGCAAGTCTTGAAAATGGAAAATTAGTTCTAGCCGCTAAAGATGGTAGAGCTATAAGAATCGGAGCATTTTCAGGTGCAAGCTTTATGGGTGGTGATACTGCTGGAGCGTCTGCAGGAAGTGCTGGTGGTGGTGCTTTATTTTTAGGAACTATGACATTTATTCGCCAAGATGCTAGAGATATTAAAGTTGGAATTAATGGAATATCTCAAATATCTGGATTTACAAATGGCGGTGGAAGTATTACAGCAGTAAGCGTTGCTTCAACTGCATATAATCAAGCTAGTGTAAATTTAAAATATATGAATGCTGGTACAATTGTTTCAGATATGGCTAAAGCAATGGGATTTTTTAGAGGCGGCGAACTTTCTACTGGAACAGCTCAAGCTGGAGGAGTTAACACATATGCAGGCGCTCAAGCTATGGTTGATGTAGCTGAATCAGCTAGAAAAACTCTAGATAAGCTAAGAGCTGACCTAGGTTCAGTACAAAACCAATTAATAGCTACGCTAAATAACATTACAGTTACTCAAGTAAATGTAAAATCAGCTGAAAGCCAAATTCGTGATGTAGACTTTGCTAGTGAGAGTGCAA